>NZ_JBEPLH010000012.1:0-298458 GCF_040545135.1 Burkholderia sp. 572
TGCCCCCCGCGCGGGACCGCCATGGGGGGGGGGGCGGCGGAGACCCCCTACCCCCGAGGGGGGGTCGCGCTCCTACCGGGTTTCGGGTTTGGGGGGGGGGGGGGCGGGGCCCCCCCGGGGCGCCCCGCGCCCGGACCTTGAGGCCGGGTGGGGCGTCAGGCTTGCGGCGCGGCGAGCTTCTGCTCGAGTTCGGCGACGCGCTTTTCGAGTTCCTCGAGGCGCACGCGGGTGCGGGCGAGCACCTGGGCCTGCGTGTCGAATTCCTCGCGCGTGACGAGGTCGAGTTTCGAAAAGCCTTGCGACAGCATGGCCTTCACGTTGCGCTCGACGTCCTTGGCCGGCGAGTTTTTCAGCAGATCGCTGACGCGCGACTGCAGATCGTTGAAAACGTCGCTGGGTTGCTTCATGTGATTCCCCTTCCTTGCACAAAAAATGTGCATCTTCAGTTGCGTACGTGCCCATGATGCACGCATGACCGGAAATGGTGCGCCGGGGGCGCGAATTCCGGGCATGGCGCCGGCATGGGTGAATGGCCCGGTGACCCGGGACGTGCGTGCACTCTAGCAACGTTCCTTTCGCCGCGCCAGCAAAGCGGCCCGCGTTGGCCATTCGGCCGGGCTTGCGCACCTTACATCGCGGGATGCGACCCCTTGATGAAGCCCTTCGAAACGGTGCTCGAACCGACATGGCATGCGAGTTGCTGAGGAGAGTCCGTTACAACATTCCAACCAATTCGACGGGACAACTCAGCGAGAGGACTTCATGAAACTCATTACCGCAATCATCAAGCCGTTCAAGCTCGATGAGACGCGCGAGGCGCTGTCGGCGCTTGGCGTCTCGGGAATCACGGTGACCGAGGTAAAAGGGTTCGGCCGCCAGAAGGGGCACACCGAGCTGTATCGCGGCGCCGAATACGTGGTCGATTTCCTGCCGAAGATGAAGATCGAGGCAGCGGTGTCCGACGATCTCGTCGATCAGGCGGTCGAGGCGATCGAGCGGGCCGCGCGCACCGGCAAGATCGGCGACGGCAAGATCTTCGTCACGGCGATCGAACAGGTGATCCGGATTCGCACCGGGGAGACGGGCGCAGACGCGCTGTAACAGAACAGACAAGACAAGCGACAAGAGGAAACCCAAGATGCGCAAACTTCTGATGTCCCTGCTGATGGCCGGCTCGCTGATCGCGGCAGGCGTCGGCTCCGCGCTCGCCGACGACGCGGCGTCCGCCGCCGCTGCGTCCGCGCCCGCCGCAACGGCTTCCGACGCCTCGGCTGCCGCCGCGCCGGCCGCTTCGGCACCGGCTGCAACCGATGCATCTGCACCGGCCGCTGCCGCCGCACCGGCTTCGGGCGCCGCCGACGCATCGGCCGCTGCCGCCGCGTCCGCGCCGGCCGCACCGGCTGCGCCGACCGCACCGTTCTCGGTCGATTCGTCGAAGATCAGCGCGGGCGACACCGCGTGGATGCTGACGTCGACCGCGCTCGTGCTGTTCATGACGATCCCGGGCCTCGCGCTGTTCTACGCGGGCATGGTCCGCAAGAAGAACGTGCTCGCGACCGTGATGCAGAGCTTCGCGATCACCGCGGTGATCACGGTGCTGTGGACGGTGGTCGGCTACAGCCTCGCGTTCACGCCGGGCAACGGCTTCATCGGCGGCCTGTCGCGCGCATTCCTGCACGGCATGAACTACATCAAGGGCGACAAGGCGACGACGCTGACCGTCAGCCATCTCGCGACGACGATTCCGGAATCGGTCTACTTCGTCTACCAGATGACGTTCGCGATCATCACGCCGGCGCTGATCTGCGGCGCGTTCGCCGATCGCATGAAGTTCTCGGCGATGCTCGTGTTCATGACGCTCTGGTCGCTGATCGTCTACGTGCCGGTCGCGCACATGGTGTGGGAGCCGACCGGCTGGCTGTCGGCCGACGGCGTGCTCGACTTCGCGGGCGGCACGGTGGTGCACATCAACGCCGGTATCGCGGGCCTCGTGTCGTGCCTCGTGCTCGGCAAGCGCGTCGGTTACGGCCGCGAATCGATGGCGCCGCACAACCTCGTGCTGACGATGATCGGCGGCTCGATGCTGTGGGTCGGCTGGTTCGGCTTCAACGCGGGCTCCGCGGTCGCCGCTGACGGCCGTGCCGGCTTCGCGATGCTGACCACGCAAGTGGCGACCGCCTGCGCGGCGCTCGGCTGGATGTTTGCCGAGTGGATCGCGAAGGGCAAGCCGTCGGTGCTCGGCATCGTGTCGGGCGCGGTCGCGGGTCTCGTGGCGATCACGCCGGCCGCCGGTTTCGTCGGCGTGGCGGGTGCACTGGTGATCGGCATCGCCGCCGGCGTCGTCTGCTTCTGGTCGGCGACCTGGCTCAAGTCGAAGCTCGGCTACGACGATTCGCTCGACGCGTTCGGCGTGCACGGCATCGGCGGGATTCTCGGCGCGCTGCTGACGGGTGTGTTCGCGGTCAAGGACATCGGCGGCGCCGACGGCAGCCTGCTGCTGCAGGCGAAGGGCGTGCTGATCACGCTGGTCTACAGCGGCGTGCTGAGCTTCGTGCTGCTGAAGCTGATCGACCTGACGATGGGCCTGCGCGTGACCGAAGAGGAAGAGCGCGAAGGTCTCGACGTGATCCTGCACGGCGAGCACGTGGAATAAGTCACACGAATCAACGGCGGGCCGCCGCGACGACGGCGCCCGCCCCGAATGAGCGCAGCGACTTCGGCCCGCCTACCCGGCGGGCTTTTTTTCTCCTGTCACGCACTGACGTAGCGGATAACCCTTCACTCTATCGGGTCAATAGCCGAAAACTTCCTGCATATCCTTGTGAAGCCGGGAACAATCCCCAAATGGGCAAGGCAATTGCTCTACAATCTTCATTCTCCCGCTCGCGAGTGATTCATGGTTCCCCACCTCGTTACGGCGTTGAACGGTCCGCTGCTCGAACTCGAGCAGAAGATCCTCGACGCGACGCCTGCGATCGAACGCTGGTTCAGGCTCGAATGGCAGGAACACACCCCGCCGTTCTATTGTTCGGTGGACCTGCGCAATGCCGGCTTCAAGCTGGCGCCCGTCGACGCGAACCTGTTTCCCGGCGCGTTCAACAACCTGCCGTCCGAAGTGCTGCCGCTCGCCGTGCAGGCCGCGATGGCCGCGATCGAGAAGATCTGCCCGGACGCGAAGAACCTGCTCGTGATTCCCGAGCTGCCGACCCGCAACGCGTTCTACCTCGAAAACGTCGCGCGCCTCGCGACGATCATGCGCCAGGCCGGCCTGAACGTGCGCTTCGGCTCGCTCGACCCGAGCATCACCGACATGACGCCGATCACGCTGGCCGACGGCCAGAAGATCGTGCTCGAACCGCTCGAGCGTTCGCAGCGCCGCCTCGGCCTGAAGAATTTCGACCCGTGCTCGATCCTGCTGAACAACGACCTGTCGGCCGGCATCCCGGCCGTGCTGGAAAACCTGCACGAGCAGTACCTGCTGCCGCCGCTGCACGCGGGCTGGGCCGTGCGCCGCAAGTCGACGCACTTCTCGTGCTACGACGACGTCGCGAAGAAGTTCGCGAAGATGGTCGGCGTCGATCCGTGGATGGTGAATCCGTATTTCGCGCACGTGGAAGGTGTCGACTGGCAGGCGCATGAAGGCGAGCAGGCGCTCGCCGACGCGATCGACGGCGTGCTGAAGAAGATCGCGCGCAAGTACCGCGAATACGGGATCAGCGAGAAGCCGTACGTCGTCGTGAAGGCTGACGCGGGCACGGCGGGGCGCGGCGTGATGACCGTGCACGACGCGGCCGAGATCGGCCGGATGTCGAAGGCCGAGCGCGCGCAGATGGCCGAGTCGAAGGCCGGCCTCGCGGTGCGCGACGTGATCGTGCAGGAAGGCGTGTATACGTTCGAGCGCGTCGGCGACGAAGTGGCCGAGCCCGTTGTATACATGATCGACCGCTACGTGGTCGGCGGCTTCTATCGCACGCACGCAGGCCGCGAGCGCGACCAGAACCTGAACGCGCCCGGCATGCACTACGTGCCGCTCGGCTTCGAGCACACCGCGCTGCCGGATGCCGGCGCGAAGCCGGGTGCCGCGCCGCCGAACCGTTTCTACATGTACGGCGTCGTCGCGCGGCTGTCGCTGATCGCGTCGTCGATCGAACTGGAAAAGACCGACCCCGAAGCCATCCAGGTATAACGGACCTTCGCCAAGTACAGGACCTCATGGACATTCTCTTTATCGCCGACCCGCTCGAGCGCTTCAAGATCTACAAGGATTCGACCTACGCGATGATGGCCGAGGCCGCGCGGCGCGGGCATGCGGTGTACGCGTGCCAGCCGCACCAGCTCGCATGGACGGGGAGCGGTGTCGAGGCGGACGTGCAGCGCGTGACGATCGTCGGCGACACGGCCGACCTGCACCGCGAACCGTGGTACGAGGCGGCCGCTCACGAGTCGCGTGCGCTGACGTCGTTCGGCGCGGTGCTGATGCGCAAGGATCCGCCGTTCGACATGGAATACGTAACGGCCACGTGGATGCTCGAGCTTGCCGAACGGGCGGGCGCGCGCGTATTCAACAAGCCGCAGTCGATTCGCGATCACTCGGAAAAGCTCGCGATCGGCGAGTTTCCGCAATTCGTCGCGCCGACGCTCGTCACGCGCGATGCGGCGCGCCTGCGCGCCTTCCACGCCGAGCACGGCGACGTGATCGTGAAGCCGCTCGACGGGATGGGCGGGATGGGCGTGTTCCGCGTGAAGGCCGACGGCATGAACCTCGGTGCGATCATCGAGATGCTCGGCCATGACGGCACGCGCTCGCTGATGATCCAGAAGTTCATTCCCGAGATCAAGGCCGGCGACAAACGCATCCTGCTGATCGCGGGCGAGCCGGTGCCGTATTCGCTCGCGCGGATTCCGCAGGGCAGCGAGGTGCGCGGCAATCTCGCGGCGGGCGGGCTCGGGGTCGCGCAGCCGCTGACCGCGCGCGATCGCGAGATCGCCGACACGCTCGGGCCCGTGCTCGCGGCGCGCGGGCTGTTGCTGGTCGGTCTCGATGCGATCGGCGACTGGCTGACCGAGGTGAACGTCACGAGCCCGACGTGCTTCCGCGAGATCATGGAGCAGACGGGCTTCGACGTCGCCGCGATGTTCATCGACGCGCTGGAGCGTGCGGCCGCGTAGGCCGTCTCCCGCGCAACCCCGGCGGCGGCCGCGCAGGTCCCCCGTCGCCGGAGCAGCTCGACCGGCCTGCTACAATGCCCGCTTGCCCGGTGCCGCGATCGCGCACCAAAGGCCCGGCGGTCGGGCCGAAACTGTTGCAAGGCTGACCATGAAACGTTTCCCACACTCGCTACGCTCATTGCCCCGCCGCGGGGTATCGGCCCGCCAGGGGCGGCCGGGAGCGATCTGACATGGCCGGGATCCTGATCATCGCGCACGCCCCGCTCGCCACCGCGCTGCGGGACTGCATCGCGCACATCTATGGCGGCGTGCCCGCCCGCATCGGCTGTATCGACGTGATGGCGGACAGCGATCCGGCCCAGGTGATGGCGTTCGCGCACGCGGAGCTCGCGCGGCTCCGCGAAGAGAACGGCGTGGTCGTGCTGACCGACATGTACGGCGCGACGCCGGCGAACATCGCCGGCCAGCTCGCGAAGCTCGACAACGTGCGCGTGCTGGCGGGCGTGAACCTGCCGATGCTCGTGCGGGCCGTCTGCTACCGCACTGTGCCGCTCGACAAGCTCGTCGACAAGGCGCTGTCCGGCGGGGCGAAGGGCGTCCACGAGGTGTCGGCCGGCACGCCGCCGCCGCCGACGGAAACCGGCTGCGGCCAATGCGCGCCGATTCCGCCGGAACCGCAACCGCGCACCGAGTCGCACTGATTTCCCGTTTTCCGTTTTAGACAGCACCGCCGGCGCGCGCCGCCGGCGGTCCCGACCGACCCGACCGAGAATCATGCTTCAACAAGAAACCACCATCGTCAACAAATTGGGGCTCCATGCGCGCGCATCGGCCAAGCTTACGCAACTGGCCGGTAACTTCCAGTCGGAAGTCTGGATGACGCGCAACGGGCGCAAGATCAACGCGAAGAGCATCATGGGCGTGATGATGCTGGCGGCGGGCATCGGCAGCACCGTGACGATCGAGACCGAAGGGCCCGACGAGCGGGAAGCGATGGACGCACTGCTGAAACTGATCGCGGACAAGTTCGGCGAAGGGCAGTGATCCGCGCGCGCCGCGCACGGGATCGTTGCCGTTTCCAGTCAGAATGCCGCGGATTCCGCGGCATTTTTTTCGTCGGAAGCATTGATGCGGAATGCGCAATGCTGCGGTGCATGCAGTCAGCGGGGAGTCGCGGAATTTATAATCGCTAACCGGGGTCATAAGCGCATCGCAGCAGTGTGCCGCGGCTTTACTTGTACAGAGGAGGTGCGCGTGTCCTTCACGCTGCATGGCATTCCCGTCTCACGAGGTATCGCGATCGGGCGAGCGTACCTGATCGCGCCGGCGGCGCTCGACGTCGCCCATTACCTGATCGACGCAAACCAGATCGATGCCGAGGTCGAGCGCTTCCGCACGGCGCTCGATGTCGTGCATCACGAACTCGAGGCGCTGCGCGCCGACCTGACCGACGACACCCCGAGCGAGGTCGGTGCATTCATCGACGTCCACGCGATGATCCTGAGCGACGAGATGCTCGTGCAGGAAACCATCGACCTGATCCGCACGCGCCGCTACAACGTCGAGTGGGCGCTGACCGAGCAGCTCGAGCTGCTCACGCGTCACTTCGACGACATCGAGGACGAATACCTGCGCGAGCGCAAGGCCGACATCGAGCAGGTGGTCGAGCGCGTGCTGAAAGCGCTCGCCGGCGCACCGTCCGCGTCGCAGGCGCTCGACCGCGCGGCCGCGAACGGCACGAACGAGATGATCGTCGTCGCGCACGACATCGCGCCGGCCGACATGATGCAGTTCAAGTCGCAGTCGTTCCAGGCGTTCGTCACCGACCTCGGCGGGCGCACGTCGCACACGGCGATCGTCGCGCGCAGCCTCGGCATTCCGGCCGCGGTCGGCGTGCAGCACGCGAGCGCGCTGATCCGCCAGGACGACCTGATCATCGTCGACGGCGACCAGGGCATCGTGATCGTCGATCCGGCGCCGATCGTCCTCGAGGAGTATTCGTACCGGCAGTCCGAGAAGCTGCTGGAGCAACGCAAGCTGCAGCGTCTGAAGTTCTCGCCGACGCAAACGTTGTGCGGCACCAAGATCGATCTGTACGCGAACATCGAGCTGCCCGACGACGCGAAGGCGGCCGTCGAGGCCGGCGCGGTCGGCGTCGGGCTGTTCCGCTCCGAGTTCCTGTTCATGCACCAGAAGGAGATGCCGGAAGAGGAGGAGCAGTTCGCCGCCTACAAGCGGGCCGTCGAGTGGATGAAGGGCATGCCGGTGACGATCCGCACGATTGACGTCGGCGCGGACAAGCCGCTCGAGGCGCTCGACGAGGGCTACGAGACGGCGCCGAACCCCGCGCTCGGCCTGCGCGCGATCCGCTGGAGCCTGTCCGAGCCGCAGATGTTCCTCACGCAGTTGCGTGCGATCCTGCGTGCGTCCGCGTTCGGCCAGGTGAAGATCCTGATTCCGATGCTCGCGCACGCGCAGGAGATCGACCAGACGCTCGACCTGATCCGCGAGGCAAAGCGCCAGCTCGACGACGCGGGGCTCGCGTACGATCCGAACGTGCGCATCGGCGCGATGATCGAGATCCCGGCCGCGGCGATCGCGCTGCCGCTGTTCCTGAAGCGGTTCGATTTCCTGTCGATCGGCACGAACGACCTGATCCAGTACACGCTCGCGATCGACCGTGCGGACAACGCGGTCGCGCACCTGTACGACCCGCTGCACCCGGCCGTGCTGCACCTGATCGCCTATACGTTGCGCGAAGCGAAGCGCGCGGGGGTATCCGTGTCGGTGTGCGGGGAGATGGCGGGCGACCCGGCGCTTACGCGCCTGCTGCTCGGGATGGGGCTCACCGAGTTCTCGATGCACCCGAGCCAGTTGCTCGTCGTGAAGCAGGAGATCCTGCGCGCACACCTGAAGGCGCTCGAAAAGCCGACGGCCGACGTGCTCGCCGCGTTCGAGCCGGAGGAAGTGCAGGCGGCGCTGCAGCGCCTGTCGGTCGCCGAGCCGCGCGCGGATGCGGCCGCATAGGCGCCACGTCGCCGCTCAAAAAGTAGCGAAGTGTCACCAAGCATGCGCCGCCTGGCGCATGCCCGTCGCGCGTCAGTGCCGGCCCCCGCACACGGGGCAGTCGGCCTGGCGCGCGATTTTCATCGTCGTCCATTCCATCCGCAGCGAATCGAGCATCATCAGCCGCCCGTTGAGCGTCTTGCCGATGTCGCCGATCACGCGCAGCGCCTCGGCGGCCTGCATCGCGCCGATGATCCCGACCGTCGGCGCGAACACGCCCATCGTCGCGCACGCGACTTCCTCGAACGGCTGGTCTTCCGGAAACACGCACGCATAGCAGGGCGCGGCCGGGTCGCGGAAATCGAACGTGCTGATCTGGCCGTCGAAGCGCAGCGCGGCGCCCGACACGAGCGGCACGCCGTGCGCGACGCACGCGCGGTTGATCGCGTGCCGCGTCGCGAAGTTGTCGGTGCAGTCGAGCACGACGGTCGCGCTTGGCACGTGCGCGTCGAGCCATGCGTCGTCGACGCGCGCGGCGACCGCGTCCACCTTCACCTCGGGGTTCAGTTGCGCGAGCGTGTCGCGCCCCGATTCGACCTTGCTGCGGCCGACCGAGGCCGTCACGTGCAGGATCTGCCGCTGCAGGTTCGTGAGATCGACCGTATCGGCGTCGACGAGCGTGATCGTGCCGACGCCCGATGCCGCGAGGTACATTGCGGCGGGCGAGCCGAGGCCACCCGCGCCGACGACGATCGCATGCGCATCGAGAAAGCGCTGCTGCGCCTCGATGCCGATTTCGTCGACGAGGATGTGGCGGGAGTAGCGAAGGAGTTGATCGTCGTTCATGGGGGGAGTCGTGGGCGAAGCGGCGGACGTGTCGTTATTTTAGGCGCGCATGAAAAACGGGCCATCGCGGTCTTCCCGCGATGGCCCGTCGGATGCCGGCCGGCGCTTACTTCGGCGCCGACGCGGGCTTCGGTGCGGAAGCCGGCTTCGCGCTTGCGCCCGATGCCTTCGGGGCCGTGGCGGCCTTGCCGGCCGTGCCCTTCGTGCTTTCGGCGAGCAGCGACTTCGATTCCTGCACCGGCTTGCCTTCGAGCTTGTTGAGCGCCTGCTGCATCATGAAGTCGTCGGCGCTGCCGAACTCGATCGGCTTGCGATCGCGATCCTTCTGGCGCTGTTCCGGCGTCTTCTTGTCGTTCTGCTCTTCGAGGACGCGCAGTTGATCCATCCGGCGCTGCTCGCGCTCTTCCTGTTCCTTCTTCTCGTTCGGATCCTGCGTGTTCGCGAGGTGGTTCGTGTAGTCGACCTCGCGCGTCACGAGCACGTCGTCCGGATCGCCGTCCGCGTACTGATCGACCGGCACGTCCGGCGTGATGCCCTTGTTCTGGATCGAACGGCCGCTCGGCGTGTAGTAGTACGCGGTGGTCAGGCGCAGTGCGGTGTCGGCCGTCATCGGGCGAACCGTCTGCACCGAACCCTTGCCGAACGTCGTCTTGCCCATGATCTGCGCGCGCTTCGAATCCTGCAGCGCGCCGGCGACGATTTCCGACGCGGACGCCGAATAGGCGTTCGTCAGCACGATCATCGGCACCGTCTTGAAGACCGGCGGCAGGTTCTTCAGCGGATCGCCGTCGAAGGACGGCAGGCGATAGTTGTCGTACGTATCGCGGTAGACCTGCTTCGAATCGGGGATCTGGCCGTTGGTCGACACGACGACGGAGTCGGGCGGCAGGAACGCGCCGGCCACGCCGACCGCGCTCTGCAGCAGGCCGCCGCCGTTGTTGCGCAGGTCGAGGACGAGGCCCTTCAGGTTCGGCTGCTGGCGTGCGATGTCCTGCAGCTTCTGCGCGAGATCGGGCGTCGTGCGCTCCTGGAAGCTCGTGATGCGGACATACGCATAGCCCGGATCGAGGATCTTCATCTTCACGCTCTGGACCTTGATGATCGCGCGCGTGACGGTGACCGGGAACGTGCGGTCGTCGCTCTTGCGGAAGATCGTCAGCGTGACCTTGGTGCCCGGCTCGCCGCGCATCTGCTTCACGGCCTTGTCGAGCGTCATGCCGCGCACCGGCTTGTCGTTGATGCGCGTGATCAGGTCGCCCGGACGGATGCCGGCGCGGAACGCGGGCGTATCTTCGATCGGCGAGATCACCTTGACGAGGCCGTCTTCCTGCGAGATCTCGATGCCGAGACCCGCGAAGCGGCCCTTCGTCTGCTCCTGCAGCTCGTCATAGTCGGTCTTGTCGAGGAACGACGAGTGCGGGTCGAGGCTCGACACCATGCCCTTGATCGCGGCCGTCAGCAGCTTCTTGTCGTCGACCGGTTCGACGTACTCGCGCTTGATCTGTCCGAAGACTTCCGCGAACAGGCGGAGCTGGTCGAGGGGGAGCGGCGCCGTGGCGGTCTGCTCGGCCGATGCGGAAACCTGCAGCGTGGCGAACACGCCCGTGGCGAGGCCCGCGGCAATCAGGCCGATGTTCTTCAATTTCATTCGCATAGAGATCTGGTGCGGTCGGGAAGCGCGTGGCGGTAGCGGGGATGTAGCGGACAAGTATAACTGTTCGTCCGAAGACTCAGTGGAACGGCGCGAATTGCGCCGCAGCGGGCGTCGCGGCGGGCCCGGAAGGCGGCCCGGCCGGGCACCGCCGGGCGCGCCGCGGGTTCGAAAGCGGATTCGACAGCGCCGGGGGCGCGAAGGTTCGCGCGGTGCGCCGGCAAGGGGCGGGGCCGGGCATGCCGCGCCGGACGCGGCCCGCCCGGCCTGGCCGGCTCACCCGGCCGACGGGCGTCAGCCCGCCTTGCCCTGCTTCGCGACGGCGGCCTGCGCCTGCGCGATCGCGTCCTGGTCGCCGAGGTAATAGTGCTTGATCGGCTTCAGGTTCTCGTCGAGTTCATACACGAGCGGCACGCCGTTCGGGATGTTCAGGCCGACGATGTCGCTGTCCGAGATGCCGTCGAGGTACTTGATCAGCGCGCGCAGCGAGTTGCCGTGCGCGGCGATCAGCACCTGCTTGCCGGCGCGGACCGCCGGGGCGATCGACTCGTTCCACAGCGGCAGCACGCGCGCGACCGTGTCCTTCAGGCACTCGGTGAGCGGCAGCTGCTCGCGCGGCACCTTCGCGTAGCGCGGGTCGTTGAACGGCGCGCGTTCGTCGGTCGGCTCGAGCGCGGGCGGCGGCGTGTCGTAGCTGCGGCGCCACACGAGCACCTGGTCGTCGCCGAACTTCGCGGCCGTTTCCGCCTTGTTCAGGCCCGACAGCGCGCCGTAGTGGCGCTCGTTCAGGCGCCACGAGTGGACGACCGGCAGGTACATCAGGTCCATCTTGTCCTGCACGTGCCACAGCGTGCGGATCGCGCGCTTGAGTACCGACGTGTACGCGATGTCGAACGTGTAGCCGGCCTCCTTGAGCAATTCGCCGGCCTGGTAGGCCTCGTTGCGACCCTGTTCGGTCAGGTCGACGTCGACCCAGCCGGTGAAGCGGTTTTCCTTGTTCCACGTCGATTCGCCGTGGCGGATGAGAACGAGTTTGTACATGGATCTTGCGGTCGGTAGTGATAGGGAAGCGGGGCGCGTCGTACGGGACCCGACCGGGGCCCGCCATCGCGCAAGACGGTTATTTTATAATGGCGGGATTGTCCTCATCCGATTTCTCTTTTTCCGGCGGAATTCCGTGACGTTCTTTACCGATTACACCAACCTGGCCCTTATCGCGATCCTGGTGGTATCCGGCGGCCTGCTGGCCTGGCCCGCGCTGCGCCGCGGTCGCGGCGGCCTGTCGGCCGCGGAGGCGACGCAACTCATCAACCGCCGCAACGCGGTCGTGATCGACGTGCGCGCCGCGTCCGATTTCGCGGCCGGCCACCTGCCGTCGGCCCGTCAGGTCGCGGCGGGCGAGATCGGCGCGAAGATCGCGCAGGTCGCGAAGAACAAGAGCACGCCGGTGCTGCTCGTCTGCCAGAACGGCCAGCAGTCGCAGAAAGCGGCGCGCGAGGTCGAGGCGGCGGGCTACGCCGAGGTGCACGTGCTCGAGGGCGGCGTGGCTGCCTGGCAGCAGGCCGGGATGCCGGTCGTCAAACAAGGAGTGGCGAAGTGAACAAGGTTTTGATGTACAGCACGCAGGTGTGTCCGTATTGCATCCAGGCCGAGCGCCTGCTGAAGCTGCGCGGTGTCGAGCAGATCGAGAAGGTGCTGATCGACCGCGATCCGGCCCGCCGCGACGAAATGATGTCGCGCACGGGGCGCCGCACGGTGCCGCAGATTTATATCGGCGACACGCACGTCGGCGGCTACGACGATCTGTCGAAGCTCGACCGCGAAGGCGGGCTCGTTCCGCTTCTGCAAGCGGCCTGATTAGGGCAGAATGGCCGCCGGCCGCGCCGCGGCTTGGGCGCGCAGGATTCATCCGTGGCGGCCGGCGCGAAGCCGGGCCGCCCCGTCACCACTTTTAGGGAAACACCATGTCCGACGTCGAAAACCAACCGTTCTTCAACATCCAGCGCGTCTACCTGAAGGATATGTCGCTCGAGCAGCCGAATTCGCCGGCGATCTTCCTCGAGCAGGACATGCCGTCGGTTGAAGTCGAAGTCGACGTGAAGGCCGACCGCCTCGCGGAAAGCGTGTTCGAAGTCGTCGTGTCGGGCACCGTCACCGCGAAGGTGAAGGACAAGGTCGCGTTCCTGATCGAAGCGAAGCAGGCCGGCATTTTCGACATCCGCAACATTCCGGACGAACAGCTCGACCCGCTCGTCGGCATCGCGTGCCCGACGATCCTGTTCCCGTACCTGCGTTCGAACATCGCCGACGCGATCACGCGCGCGGGCTTCCCGCCGATCCACCTGGCGGAAATCAACTTCCAGGCGCTGTACGAACAGCGTCTCGCGCAGCTTCAGCAGCAGGCCGGCGCCGCAGCAGGCGCGCCGAACGGCACGACGCTGAACTGACGTTTTACTCGGAGGACCGGTGCTGGGTATGAAAGTAGCCGTTCTCGGCGCCGGTGCCTGGGGCACCGCGCTCGCGGGCCATCTGGCCGCGCGGCACGATACGCTTCTGTGGGCGCGCGATGCCGCGCTCATCGCCGGGCTGCAGGCCCGGCACGAAAATTCCCGCTATCTGGACGGCATCGCGCTGCCTGACGCGTTGCGCTACGACGCCGATCTCGGCGCCGCGCTCGCGCACGGCGCCGCGGACGACGCTTTGTGCGTGATCGCCGCGCCGGTGGCCGGGCTGCGCACGCTGTGTCACGCGATGCGCGCCGCAGGCTGCGTGCCCGCGCATATCGTCTGGGTCTGCAAGGGCTTCGAGGCCGACACGCATCTGCTGCCGCACCAGGTGATCGCGGCCGAGCTGCCCGAACAGCACAGCAACGGCGTGCTGTCGGGGCCGAGCTTCGCACGCGAGGTCGGGCAGTCGCTGCCCGTCGCGCTGACGGTGGCGAGTACGTCCGCCGAATGCCGCGAGCGCACGCTCGCCGCGTTTCATCACGGCGCGATGCGGATCTATACGGGTGACGACGTGATCGGCGTCGAGGTCGGCGGCGCGGTGAAGAACGTGCTCGCGATCGCGACCGGTATCGCCGACGGCCTCGGCCTCGGGCTGAACGCGCGTGCCGCGCTGATCACGCGCGGCCTCGCCGAAATGTCGCGGCTGGGCGTCGCGCTCGGCGGCCGTGCGGAAACCTTCACGGGCCTGACCGGCCTCGGCGACCTGATCCTCACCGCAACGGGCGACCTGTCGCGCAACCGCACGGTCGGCCTGCAACTGGCGGCCGGCCGCACGCTGAACGATATCCTCGGCGCGCTCGGCCACGTGGCCGAAGGCGTGCGCTGTGCGCAGGCCGTGCTGGCCATCGCGCGGGCGCAGTCGATCGAAATGCCGATCACCGAAGCCGTGTGCGGCGTGCTGTTCGACGGCATCGCGCCGCGCGACGCCGTCAGCGGCCTGCTGCGGCGCGACGCGCGCGCCGAGTAGCGCGGCCGGGCGCCGCCCGGTGCCGGGTTCGCCGCGGGCGCACGGCGTCAAAGCGCGCTACGCTTGAACAGTCTCCGGCGCTCCGGGAGGTTGTCATGCTGCAGATCCATTCCACCACGCTCGATGCGCAGATCGTCGACATCACGACGCTCGATGTCGACGCGATCGTCAACGCCGCGAACGGCTCGCTGCTCGGCGGGGGCGGCGTCGACGGCGCGATCCACCGCGCGGCCGGTCCCGGCCTGCTCGCCGAGTGCCGCACGCTCGGCGGCTGCGACACGGGCGACGCCAGGCTCACGCGCGGCCACGGGCTGCCGGCGCGCTACGTGATCCATGCAGTCGGGCCCGTGTGGCATGGCGGCGGGCGTGGCGAGGCCGACCTGCTCGCGTCGTGCTACCGCCGCGCGATCGAGCTGGCCGAGGAGGTCGCGGCGACGTCGATCGCGTTCCCGGCGATCAGCTGCGGAATCTATCGCTATCCGGCCGAAGAAGCCGTCGACATCGCCGTGGGCACCGTCGCCGAAATGCTGCCGCAGGCGCCGAACCTCGCACGCGTGGTGTTTGCGTGCTTTTCCCCCGACATCTACGACCTGTACCGTGCGCGACTCGCGCGGACGTGACGCCTTTCGCGGGGCGGGAGGCGCCGTCCCGGCGTCATGCGCCGCCTTCGAAACCGGCCTGGCGCCACGCCTCGAATACGACCACCGCGACCGTGTTCGACAGGTTCAGGCTGCGGTTGTCCGGCCGCATCGGCAGGCGCACGCGCTGTTCGTTCGGGAAGCGCTCGAGCAGTTCGGCGGGCAGGCCGCGCGTCTCCGAGCCGAACACGAACCAGTCGCCGGGCAGGAATGCGTGATCGTGGAAGCGGCCCGAGCCGCGTGTCGTGAACGCGAACATTCGCGCCGGATCGGGCGTTTCCGCCGCGATGAACGCGTCCCAGTCGCGGTGCACGCGCATCTGCGCATACTCGTGATAGTCGAGGCCCGCGCGGCGCATCCGCGCGTCGTCGAGCGGGAAGCCGAGCGGCTCGATCAGGTGCAGGCGCGCGCCCGTGTTGGCGCACAGGCGGATCACGTTGCCGGTGTTCGGCGGGATTTCGGGGGCGACGAGGACGACGTTGAACATGTTTCGGTTTGGCTGGGCCGGCCGGGGCGGCGCTACGCGCGCGTTCCCGGCCGGCCGGTTCGTGACGGCCGCCGCCGTGTCCGGTCGGTCGGCCTCTCTATCTAATTAATCCCTGGCGGTGCGCAGCGCAACCAGATTCGTCACGCGTGCGGCGCCCGCCGCCTTCAGCGCGTGCGCGGCGGCCGCGAGCGTCGCGCCGGACGTCATCACGTCGTCGACGAGCGCAACGTGGCGGCCGGCGACGCCGCCCGCCACCGCGAATGCCGCGATCACGTTGTCGCGCCGTGCGTGCCGGTCGAGCCGCGACTGCGGCGCGGTGTCGGCGACGCGTGCGAGCAGCGACGCATCCGCGCGCACCCCGAGCCGACGCGCGAGCGGGCGCGCGATCGCCCACGCCTGGTTGTAGCCGCGCGCGACGAGCCGCCGGTGCGACAGCGGCACCGGCGCCACCAGGTCGAAGCCGCGGGCGCCGGGCGTATCGTCGATCAGCCGCGCGAGCCGTGCCGCGAATTCGGCGCCGAGCGCGAGTTGCCGGTGAAACTTCAGGCCGCGCGCGAGCCCGTCGAGCGGCGCGCGGTAATCCGCCAGCGCGAGCGTCGCATCGAACGGCGGCGGTGCCGCACGGCACGCATCGCAACGGTACGCGTCCGCACTGCCGGCGCGAGCGCCGCGGGACCGGTGCGAACGCGGTTGCCCGATGCCCAGCGGTATCGCGCAGACGCCGCAGCGCAGCCGCGCTTCGTTCCAGTACGCGGCGTCGCAGGCGACGCAAATCATCGTGTGTGACAAATTGCCGCACAGTGCGCAGCGATTCGGCAGCGCGACCGCGGCGACGCGCGCGGCCAGCGCGCGAACCTGCGACAAAGCGACGCGCATCGTGCGCCGGGCGGAACTGCGGATCATCGCAACACTCCTGACACCCCGCCTCAATGAAGCCCGCGGGGCGAGCGAGTATACTTCGGGCTCTTCGCCAGTGTGCCCGACATGTCCCCAGCTTCGACTTCAACCGGCCGTCCGGCCAATGACGCAAGGCGCCTGCGGCGGATCTTCGACCGCCGCGCCGCCACGTTCGACGCGGTCGCGTTCCTGCCGCGCGAGATCGCGCAGCGGATGAACGAGCGCCTCGAATACATCAAGGTAAGCCCCGCGGCCGTGCTGGACGCGGGCTGCGGCCCGGGGGACGACCTGCCGGCGCTGCGCGCGCGCTTTCCGGAGGCACCCGTATTCGGCGTCGACCTGTCCGGCGCGATGCTCGCGCGAGCCGGTCAGCGCGAGGTCGAGCAGACGAGCTGGCGCCGCTGGCTGCCGGCCTCGCTCGGCCGTGCGCTGGGCCAGCGCGGCCCCCGCGTCGCCCAGGCCGACTTCGCCGCGCTGCCGTTCCCGGGCGGCGCGTTCGACCTGATCTGGTCGAATCTCGCGCTCCACTGGCATTCGCGTCCGGACACGGTGCTGCCCGAATGGCAGCGCGTGCTGCGCGTGAACGGGCTGCTGATGTTCAGCACGCTCGGCCCCGACACGCTGCGCGAACTGCGCGCGGCCTGCGCGGATGCGGAAGCGGCGCTCGGCATTGCGCCGCCCGCCGCGCGCGTGATCGATTTCGTCGACATGCACGACCTCGGCGACATGCTCGTCGAGAGCGGCTTCGAGATTCCCGTGATGGATCAGGAAGTGCTGACCGTCACCTACAAGACCCCCGACTCCCTGCTGGCCGATGTGCGCCGCTGGGGCGCCTATCCGTTCGAGCGCGAGGCGCCGCAGCGCGCGACCCGGCGCTTTCGCGCGGCGCTCGGCGACGCGCTGGAGGCGCGCCGGCGCGCGGATGGCACGATCGCCCTGACGTTCGAAGTGATCTACGGCCACGCGTGGAAGGCCGTGCCGCGCACGACCGCCGAGGGGCACGGGATCGTGCGCATCGAGGACATCGGAAAGGGGCGTCCGAAGAATCGGTAGAGCGGTAAAGAGGGGTTTTGTTATGTCTGAAATTAGCGGCGCAAAGCGGGGTCGAATTGGCGCCTGAAATGGCCGGAAAGCTTGTCGCGCTTGGCTTGCGGGGCGATAGCCGCTTGCTTGTGGATGCCATTGAACCCGCCTATAATGCGTCAGCTTGTCGTCCCGGGGTCCCCGCAATACGGGGCGACGAGTCCGATGCAGGCATGCATCGCATGCCATTCGCGTGAGGCGGCGATGGAAGCAGCGAGGGTTTTGGCGGAGACGACGAACGGCGAGCCGGTCCTCGAAGACTGGCTGATGAAACGCAACTGTTCGGCGTCGCCGCGCCAGTTCGTGCTGTTTTACGCGTCGCTCGCGGGCTTCTCGCTGGTGATCGCGACATTGCTGATGTGGCGGGGGGCCTGGCTCGTCATGCCCTTCACCGGAATCGAGTTGCTGGCGGTGGGTGTCGCATTTGCGATCTATGCTCGCCATGCGGTCGATTACGAACGCATCAGGCTGTATCCGCACCGGCTCGTGATCGAGCGGATGGATGCGGAGCGGCTCACGCAGATCGAATTCAACCCGCGCTGGGTGCGGGTCGAGCCGGGTGCGACGCCACGCGATCCGATTCGGCTGGTATCGCGCGGGCAGACCGTCGTAATCGGGCAGCATCTCGCGCAGTACAAGCGTGCGCAGTTCGCGGACGAACTGCGCGCATCGCTCAGGCGCTGCGGCTGACGAGGCGCGGGCACCGGCCGGAAACGGGCCGGAGGCTTGCGACGGGGGAGGGTTTGAATGGAAATTTTGGGTAAGGATGCTATGAAAACAATCAAGCGAGCCCTCACGGGCGTGCTGGCATGCAGCGGATTGCTCTTTGCCGGTGCCGCCCTGGCGGTCGGTGATAGCCCGGGCGGCCCCCGCGTCAACGAGATCAACTTTCAGCCGCCGGTCACGAAAATCGCCGAGGAGCTCTACGATCTCCACACGATGATGCTGATCCTGTGTACGGTGATCTTCGTCGGCGTGTTCGGCGTGATGTTCTATTCGATCTTCGCGCACCGCAAATCCAAGGGCCACAAGGCCGCCAATTTCCATGAAAGCACGACCGTCGAGATCATCTGGACGATCGTGCCGTTCGTCATCGTCGTGCTGATGGCGCTGCCGGCGACGAAGGCCGTCGTCGCGATGAAGGACACGACCAACGCCGATCTCACGATCAAGGTCACCGGCTACCAGTGGAAGTGGGGCTACGACTACGTGAAGGGCCCGGGCGAGGGCATCGGCTTCCTGTCGACGCTCAGCACCCCGCGTGACGAAGTGATGGGCAAGAAGCCGATCACCGACACCTACCTGCAGGAAGTCGACAACCCGCTCGTCGTGCCGGTCAACAAGAAAATCCGCATCATCACGACCGCGAACGACGTCGTCCACTCGTGGTACGTGCCCGCGTTCGGCGTGAAGCAGGATGCGATCCCCGGCTTCGTGCGCGACACGTGGTTCAAGGCCGACAAGGTCGGTACGTTCCGCGGTTTCTGTACCGAGCTGTGCGGCAAGGAACACGCGTACATGCCGGTCGTCGTCGAAGTCCTGTCGGACGAAGACTACGCGAAGTGGGTCACCGCGCAGAAGGCCAAGCTGGCCGGCGCCGCAGTCGATCCGAACAAGGTCTACACGATGGCCGAACTCGTCGCGCACGGCGAGGAAGTCTACAAGGCGAACTGCGCGGCCTGCCACCAGGTGAGCGGCAAGGGTCTCGGCGCATTCCCGGCCATGGACGGCAGCCCGATCGTGAACGGCCCGATCGCCGGCCACGTTGAGCGCGTGCTGCACGGCAAGGGCGCGATGCCGTCGTGGGCGTCGCTGTCGGATCTCGACATCGCTTCGGTCATCACGTACGAACGCAACTCGTGGGGCAACCACAAGAACGACCTGCTGCAGCCGAAGCAAGTGGCCGACGCGCGTAACGGCAAGATGCCGGAAGACACCGCAGGCGCCGCAGCACCGGCCGACGCGGCTTCGGCGCCGGCGCAAGCCGCGTCGGGCGCAGCCGAACAGCCGGCGGCAGCGTCGGCATCGGCCGCACTGTCGACGATCTACTTCGAGACGGGCAAGAGCGTGCTGCCGGCCGACGCGAAAGCGGCGATCGCCGCCGCGGCCGACTATGCGAAGGCACATCCGGACGCGAAGCTCGCGCTGTCGGGTTTCACCGACAAGACGGGCTCGGCCGACGCGAACGCCGAACTGGCGAAGCATCGCGCGCAAGCCGTGCGCGACGCGCTGAAGGCAGCAGGCGTGGCGGAAGACCACATTATTCTCAAAAAGCCGGAAACGATCACGGGCGGGGCGGACGCGAAGGAAGCCCGGCGTGTCGAGATCGGGCCGGCGGCTTGACGTGTCGCTGAGTTAGTCGACGTATTCGCATTAGGAGATTCTCATGTCTAGCATCGGGCACGACGTAGCCGCGGACCACGCGCACGACGACCACGCGCACGAAATGCCGCACGGCTGGCGGCGCTGGCTGTTCGCCACCAACCACAAGGACATCGGTACGCTGTACCTGCTGTTCTCGTTCATCATGTTCCTGTCGGGCGGCGTGATGGCCCTCGGCATCCGGGCCGAGCTGTTCGAGCCGGGCCTGCAGATCATGCGTCCGGAGTTCTTCAACGAACTCACGACGATGCACGGCCTGATCATGGTGTTCGGCGCGATCATGCCGGCGTTCGTCGGCTTCGCGAACTGGATGATTCCGCTGCAGATCGGCGCATCCGACATGGCGTTCGCGCGGATGAACAACTTCAGCTTCTGGCTGCTGCCGGTCGCTGCCGTGCTGCTGGTCGGTTCGTTCTTCGCGCCGGGCGGCGCGACGGCCGCCGGCTGGACGCTCTACGCGCCGCTGTCGACGCAGATGGGCCCGGGCATGGACTTCGCGATCTTCGCGGTGCACATCATGGGTGCGTCGTCGATCATGGGCGGGATCAACATCGTCGTGACGATCCTGAACATGCGCGCACCGGGCATGACGCTGATGAAGATGCCGATGTTCGCATGGACGTGGCTGATCACGGCGTACCTGCTGATCGCGGTGATGCCGGTTCTGGCGGGCGCGATCACGATGGTGCTGTTCGACCGTCACTTCGGCACGTCGTTCTTCAACGCGGCAGGCGGCGGCGACCCGGTGATGTACCAGCACATCTTCTGGTTCTTCGGCCACCCCGAGGTGTACATCATGATTCTGCCGGCGTTCGGGATCGTGTCGCAGGTGATCCCGGCGTTCGCACGCAAGACGCTGTTCGGCTATAGCTCGATGGTGTACGCGACGGCTTCGATCGCGATCCTGTCGTTCATGGTCTGGGCGCACCACATGTTCGCAACGGGCATGCCGGTCACCGGCCAGCTGTTCTTCATGTACGCGACGATGCTGATCGCGGTGCCGACGGGCGTGAAGGTGTTCAACTGGCTCGCGACGATGTGGCGCGGCTCGATGACCTTCGAAACCCCGATGCTGTTCGCGATCGGCTTCCTGTTCGTGTTCACGTTCGGCGGTCTCACGGGCCTGATGCTCGCGATGGCGCCGCTCGACATCCAGTATCACGGCACCTACTTCGTGGTGGCGCACTTCCACTACGTGCTGGTGGCCGGCTCGCTGTTCGCGCTGTTCTCGGGCTGGTACTACTGGGCGCCGAAGTGGACGGGCTGGATGTACAACGAGACGCGCGGCAAGATCCACTTCTGGTCGTCGATGATCTTCTTCAACCTGACGTTCTTCCCGATGCACTTCGTCGGTCTCGCCGGCATGCCGCGTCGTTATGCGGACTACCCGGCGCAGTTCACGGACTTCAACCAGGTCGCGACGATCGGCGCATTCGGCTTCGGCCTCGCGCAGGTGTACTTCCTGTTCGCGGTCGCGCTGCCGGCCTACCGTGGCGGCGGCGAGCTGGAAAAGGCGTCGGACAAGCCGTGGGACGGCGCGACGGGCCTCGAGTGGACGGTGCCGAGCCCGGCTCCCTTCCATACGTTCGAGCAACCGCCGCACGTCGAATAAGTTTCACCCCGCGCTCCGCCGTTGCCTGCCGCGCAGGCAGGCGCGGCGGGCGCGGAATTGAAATGTCAGCGAAGTTTCAGATGAACCGGAATCCACAACAAAGACGAACGCCCGAGCAGATCCGCGCGGGCAACAAGCGGCTCGGCCTCATCCTGCTCGTCATCGCCGCCGTTTTTTTTGTGGGTGTCGTGATCAAGCAGTGGTGGCTGTCCACTCACTGATGCAGCAACAGACGCAGTAGCGAGGAAGTTGTCGTATGTCGAAGCCGGAAGAGGGCGCCGTCGATCGCGCGTTCAATCGTTCGATGCTGGTGAAGCTCTTCGTCGTGGCCGGGCTGATGTTCGGTTTCGGCTTCGCGCTGATCCCGATGTACCGGGCGATCTGCCAGATCACCGGCATCAACAACCTGGTGCAGCGCGATGTGAGCGAGCGCGAGGTGAAGAATTCGCAGGTCGACACCAGCCGCACGGTGTCGGTCGAGTTCGACGCGAATGCGCGCGGCCCGCTCGGTTTCAAGCCGGAGCACAACAGCCTCGACGTGCATCCGGGTGAGCTGACGACGATCGTGTACGACGTGACGAACGGGCAGGGCAGGCCGGTCGTTGCACAGGCGATTCCGAGCTACGCGCCGAAGCAGGCGACGGAGTTCTTCAAGAAGATCGAGTGCTTTTGCTTTACGCAGCAGACGCTGGCCGCGAACGAATCGCGCAAGATGCCGGTGGTGTTCGTGATCGATCCGAAATTGCCGAAGGACGTGAAGACGATCACGCTGTCGTACACGTTCTTCGAGCTGAATACGCCGGCTACGCCGGCGCCGGCGCCGGGCAAGACCGCGGCGCAGGGCGCGGCGAAGCCGGACGCATGACGACGGAGGCGGGGCGATGACGGAGGTCAAGCGGGGCGGGTCGTTCGGTCAGGCGCTGAAGGCCGTGCTGTGGTCGTTCTTCGGGGTGCGCAAGCGGCGCGACCTGGAGGCCGACGCGACGCAGCTGAATCCGCTGCACGTGCTGATTGTCGCGTTGCTGGCGGCCGGCGTGTTCATCGGCGTGCTGATCCTGATCGTGCGTGCCGTCGTGGGCTGAGGCGCGCGGCCACGAAAGAATGCAGTGCGCGGCGCCACGGCGCCGCGTGCAGGAAAGAGCGGTGGCGGTCACGCCGCGCAAGAAATAAAGCCGGAGCGGTTTCCGGTACACAAATTGGACAGAAGTGGAGAATCAAGCATGAGCGGTCAAAACCAGACCCCGTACTATTTCGTGCCGCATCCGTCGCACCATCCGATCAGTGCGGCCATCGGCCTGCTGGTCATGCTCGGATCGGCGGCGCTGTGGATCAACGGTCACGACTGGGCGCCGTTTACGGCACTGCTCGGCCTGCTGTGGTTGCTCTTCACGCTGTATCACTGGTTCGGCGACGCGATCGCCGAGTCGGAAGGCGGTCATTACGGCAAGAACGTCGACAAGTCGTACCGCTGGAGCATGAGCTGGTTCATCTTCTCGGAAGTCATGTTCTTCGGCGCGTTCTTCGGCGCGCTGTTCTATGCACGTGAAATCGCGCTGCACCAGCTCGGCAGCCTCGACTACAAGCTGATCTGGCCGGATTTCTCCGCCGTGTGGCCGAACGAAGGCCCGGCAGCACTCGCCGGTCACTTCAAGACGATGGGCCCGTGGCCGATCCCGACGCTGAACACCGCGTTCCTGCTGTCGTCGGGCGTGACGCTGACGATCTCGCACCACGCGCTGCGTGACGACCATCGCAAGAAGGCGATCGCATGGCTGGCCGCGACGCTCGTGTTCGGTATCTGCTTCCTGTTCCTGCAGGGCTTCGAGTACTACCACGCGTACAACGAACTGAACCTGACGCTGAACTCGGGCGTGTACGGTTCGACGTTCTTCCTGCTGACGGGCTTCCACGGCTTCCACGTGTTCCTCGGCGGCACGATGCTCGCGGTGGTGCTGGTGCGGATGATCCGCGGCCACTTCAAGCCCGATCACCACTTCGCATTCGAAGGCGCCGCGTGGTACTGGCACTTCGTCGACGTCGTCTGGCTCGGCCTGTACGTCGTCGTCTACTGGCTGTAAATGGAAAAACGGCCCGCGCAGCAATGCGCGGGCCGTTTTCATTGGTGTCGTGGGCACGGCAGCGAGGCTGCGAGCGACACCACCCTGGCGCCGCCGCGACTCAGTCAGGCGGCGCTTTTGCTTGGTGGCGCGGCCGTGCGGCGAAATGTCACAGCGGCGACCGCGGCAGCGGCATCAACGCCCGATCGGCAGGCCGGTCGAATGGATCCAGCCCATCCAGTTCGCGACCAGGATGAGCAGGAACAGCGAGACCGACAGCCCGACGCGGGTGGCGAGCGACCAGACCATGCGTTTCGTGTGGCCGCGGTCGTGCATCATGAAGTAGAGCGCCGAGCCCATGCTGGCAATGATGAGGACGAAGGCGATGGGAACGAGTATGTGCATGACACGAACCGGACGACGGCAATTCGGAAGGAAGAGGATAATTATCGCACTTCGCGTTCCGGCACACGCCGGGCGGGCTGCATGATGAAGATCCGCTGGCTGCCTGCGCTGCTGATTCTCGTCGTCGTCGCGGTCACGATCCGTCTCGGTTTCTGGCAGCGCGACCGCGCGCACCAGAAGGAAGCGCTGCAGGCGAGCATCGAGCGCTACGAGCAGGCGGCGCCCGTCGACGTCGGCGCGCAGCCGATGCCGCTCGCGTCGATCGAGTTTCACCGTGTGCGGGCGAAGGGCCGTTTCCTGCCTGAACAGGCGGTGTTCCTCGACAATCGGCCGTATAACGACCAGCCGGGTTTTTACGTCGTGATGCCGTTTAAACTCACGGGCGGCGGCGTCGTGCTCGTGAACCGCGGCTGGCTGCCGCGCAATATCGCCGATCGCACGGCGATCGAGCCGTTCGCGACGCCCGCAGGCGACGTCGAGATTGTGGGCATCGCGCGCGCCGACGCGTCGCGTGCGTTCGAGCTCGGCGAAGGCGGGTCGGCGGCGCACCAGAAGATCCGGCAGAACCTGGACGTCGCCGCGTATGCGAAGGAAACGGGGCTGCCGCTGCAGCCGTTCGTGATCCAGCAGACGAGCGACGACGGCGACAAGCTCGTGCGCGACTGGCCGGCGGCGACGACCGGCGTCGAGCGCAATTACGGTTACATGTTTCAGTGGTGGGCGATGGCGGCGGCCGCGCTCGGCTTCGGCCTGTACGCCGCGCGGCGTGCGGCGAAGAAGTCGGCCGGCGCGTGAGCGCCATGCCAGGACGCGGCGCCGGCGCCGCGGGTTCGTTTCGAGAGGTCTGATTTGTCCATGCAATCTTCCCGTCAGGGTTCGGCCGCTGCGCCGATGTCGCCGGCGGCCCGCAAGCGCGGCCGCTGGATGCTCGTGCTGCTGGGTCTCGTGTGCGCGGCGCCGATGATCGCGTCGTACTTCACCTATTACGTGATCAAGCCGAAGGGCGGCTCGACGAACTACGGCACGCTGATCGAGCCGCAGCGTCCGATCCCCGCGGATCTGCAGGTGACCGACGAAACCGGCAAGACCGTGCCGCTGTCGTCGCTGCGCGGCGTGTGGCTGTTCGTGATGACCGACCGCAGCGCGTGTGACGACGCATGCGCGCAGAAACTCTATTTCATGCGCCAGATCCGCGTGACGCAGGCGGGCGAGCGGCACCGGATCACGATGGTGTGGCTGCGCAGCGATGCGGGCGCGATGCCGCAGAAGGTGCTGGATGCCTATCCCGACACGCGCCGGCTCGTCGCCGATCCGGCCGCGGTGGCCGCATGGCTGCCGGCCGATGCCGGCACGAAGGACAGCGACCACCTCTACATGGTCGACCCGAACGGCAACCTGATGATGCGTTTCCCGAAGGATCCGAACCCCAGCAAGATCAAGTCGGACGTGACGAAGCTGCTGAAGTGGTCGAGCATCGGCTAAGGCAAGACGAGAGGCAAAGAACCGATGTCGTATCTACTGCAACTCGGCCTGATCGGCCTGTGCATCGCGCTGCTGCCGCTGTCGTACGTGTGGGTGAAGGCCGACGACAACAAGTTTCGCAAGCTGGTGTGGATCACCACCTTCCTGACGCTCGACCTCGTGATGTTCGGCGGCTTCACGCGGCTGACCGACTCGGGGCTCGGCTGCCCTGACTGGCCCGGCTGCTACGGCACGTCGTCGCCGTTCATCGCGCACGCCGCGATCACGGCCGCGCACCAGGCGATGCCGACGGGCCCCGTCAGCATGACGAAGGCGTGGATCGAGATGATCCACCGCTATTTCGCGATGGCGATCGGCGTGCTGATCATCGCGCAGGTCGTGATCGCGTGGTCTGCAAGGCTGCGCCGCCGCCCGCTGCACGTGTCGCCGTGGTGGCCGACGAGCCTGCTGCTGCTGATCCTCGTGCAGGGCGCGTTCGGCGCATGGACGGTCACGATGAAGCTGCAGCCGGTGATCGTCACGATCCACCTGCTGCTCGGCCTCACGCTGCTCGGCACGCTCGGGTGGCTTGCGGCGCGGCAGACGCCGCTGCCGTCGTACGATCCGGAAGCCGGCCGCTATCGCGCGGCCGCGCTCGCGGCGCTCGTGCTGCTGGTCGTGCAGATCGCGCTCGGCGGCTGGGTGAGCACCAACTACGCGGTGCTCGCATGCACCGACTTCCCGACCTGCAACGGCCAGTGGATTCCGCCGATGGACTTCCAGCACGGCTTCCACCTGTGGCGCGCGCTCGGAATGACGAAGGACGGCGACGCGATCACGCAGGACGCGCTGGTCGCGATCCACTGGACGCACCGCACGTTCGCGTTCGTCGTGGTCGCGTATCTGGTCGCGTTCGCGCTGAAGATGCGCCGCTTCGAATCGCTGCGGCGCCCCGCGAACGGCGTGCTGCTGGTCGTCCTGCTGCAGTTCGTGACGGGCCTGACCAACATCGTGCTGCAGTGGCCGCTGCCGGTCGCCGTCGCGCACAACGGCGGGGCCGCGATCCTGCTGCTGCTCGTCGTCATGTTAAACTTTCGCATCCTTTCAAGCCGCCCCGGCCGTGTCGCGCAGCCTGCGCGCGACGCCGCCCCGGCGTGACCGCCCCCATGCAAAGCACCCTCTCCCAATCGCCCGGTAGCCGCTTTTCCCAGTACATGGCGCTGACGAAGCCGCGTGTCACGCAGCTCGCGGTGTTCTGCGCGGTGATCGGCATGTTCCTCGCGACGCCGGGCATGGTGCCGTGGCACGTGCTGATCGGCGGTACGGTCGGCATCTGGCTGCTGGCCGGCGCGGCGTTCGCGATCAACTGCCTCGTCGAACAGAAGATCGACGCGATGATGCGCCGTACCGCGTGGCGCCCGTCCGCGCGCGGCGAGATCACGACGCCGCAGATCCTGCTGTTCTCGGCCGTGCTCGGCAGCGTCGGCGCATGGACGCTCTATACGTTCACGAACCCGCTGACGATGTGGCTGACGATCGCCACCTTCGTCGGTTATGCGGTGATCTACACGCTGCTGCTCAAGCCGATGACGCCGCAGAACATCGTGATCGGCGGCGCGTCGGGCGCGATGCCGCCGGCGCTCGGGTGGGCCGCGGTCACCGGCGCGGTGCCGGGCGACGCGTGGATCCTCGTGCTGATCATCTTCGTGTGGACGCCGCCGCATTTCTGGGTGCTCGCGCTGTATCGCCGCAAGGATTACGAGAACGCGGGGCTGCCGATGCTGCCCGTCACGCACGGCGAGAAGTTCACGCGGCTGCACATCCTGCTGTACACGGTGATCCTGTTCGCGGTCACGCTGATGCCGTTCATCTCCGGGATGAGCGGGGCCGTCTACCTGACGAGCGCGGTGCTGCTCGGCGCGGTGTTCCTCGCGTATGCGTGGAAGATCCATCGCGACTATTCGGACGAACTCGCCCGCAAGGCCTTCCGCTACTCGATCGTCTACCTGTCGCTGCTGTTTGCCGCGCTGCTCGTCGATCACTATGCACGCCCGCTGCTCGGCGTGTAACCGCACGGTTTGAACGCAATGCTCCAATCACGGTTCGGGCGCCGCGCGCGCCAAGGCTGGATGCTCGCATGCGCATTCACGGCAGCGCTGCTGCTCGCCGGATGCGACAACGCGCCGAAATTCCAGAATCTCGACATCACCGGCAACACGCAGTTCGGCAGCGACTTCTCGCTGCCCGATACGGCCGGCAAGGTGCGCACGCTCGGCGATTTCAAGGGCAAGGCCGTCGTGATGTTCTTCGGCTATACGCACTGCCCGGACGTGTGCCCGACGACGATGGCCGAGCTGTCCGAAGCGTTGAAACAGCTCGGGCCCGATGCCGCGAAACGCGTGCAGGTGCTGTTCGTCACCGTCGACCCGGAGCGTGACACGCCGGCGCTGCTCGGCCAGTACGTGCCCGCGTTCGATCCGTCGTTCATCGGCCTGCGGCCGGCCGACGAAGCCGCGCTGAAGAAGGTCACGAAGGATTTCCGCGTGTACTACGCGAAGGTGCCCGGCAAGACGCCCGGCAGCTACACGATGGATCACACCGCCGCGAGCTACGTGTTCGACCGCGACGGCAAGCTGCGCCTGTTCGTGCGTGACGGCCAGGGCCCCGGCCCGTGGGTCCACGACCTGAAGCTGCTGGTCGACTGACCGGCCGCCGCCGGGCGCCCGGCCCGGCGTTTCGCGTGACGGCCGCCACGCGCCGTCACCCTGGTTCTCTCCTCGTTGTTGGCATGCGCCGCCCGTCGGGCGGCGTGTCGGCGCGCGCGCATCGCGCACGCGTCGCATGTCGCGTTACGGCAGCGCGGGGACGTTGAAGCCGGATGCGGCGCGCGTGATCCGGAATTCCGTCACGCGATACGTGGCGAGCCCCTCGGTGACGAACGGATCGGTCTTCAGGATCGCGTCCAGCTCGTCGCGATCGATGCGGGCCGCGAGGATCACGCCGCCTTCGCGCGGCACCTTCGGCCCGGCCGCGATGAAGATGCCCTTGTCGAACTGCGGCTGCAGGAATGCGCGATGGCGTTCGAGCGCATCGTCGATGTGTTCGAGCGATGCGGTGTAGTGGATGTCGATGACGTACATGGATGGCCCCCGGAATGGTGCCGGCTCCTCGTGTGCCGGCCAGCCGGTCTTTTTAGCACAGCGGATGCGGGCTGTCGCGCCGCGGGCGGCCGACCGACCGGCGGTTTGCCGCACCCGCGCGTATTCAAGTTGTAAGCCTCGGTGCCGTAAATAAAAAGGCAAGCGTTTGCGCGGGGCGGGCCGTTCGCGCGCAGCGTGCGCATCGACATCGACAAAGGCACGCAGATGAGCAGAATGAGTTTGAACCGCAAGCTGTGGCTCGCGCTTGCGCTGGTATGGATCGGTCTCCTGGGCGTCGGCGCATGGAGCGCGTACGAGACGCGCGCGACGATGCTCGCCGAACGCAAGGCAGGCATCGTGAATCTCGTCGACTCGGCGGCCGGCATCGTGAAGGCGTATCACGCACTCGCGCAGGGCGGCACGCTGCCCGAGGCCGACGCGAAGCGCGACGCGCTCGCGAGCCTGGCCGCGATGCGCTATGGCGATTCGGGCTACGTGTTCGTGATGGACTCGAAGCCGGTCGTGCTGATGCATCCGACGCTGCCGAAGCTGGTCGGCACGCAGGTCGGCGACTATCTCGACCCGGACGGCAAGCCGCTGTTCGTCACGATCCTGAACGCCGCGAAGGAAACCGGCAGCGGCTTCGCCGAGTACCGCGGGCGCCTGCCGCACAGCGAAACCGCCGCGCCGAAGATCAGCTACGTCACGCGTTTCACGCCGTGGGACTGGAACATCTCGAGCGGCGTCTTCCTGAAGGACATCGACACCATCTATTACCGGACGCTGCTCGGCCACCTCGCGGTCGTGCTCGTGATCGGCTTCGTGATCAGCGCGGCGATGCTGGTGATCATCCGCAACGTGCGCGGCAGCCTCGGCGGCGAGCCCGACGAAGCGGCCGCGCTCGCGGCGCGCATCGCGCAGGGCGACCTGACGCAGCCGGTGCCCGTGCGCGCGGGCGACCGTACGAGCATGATGGCCGCGATGCACGACATGCAGGCCCGCCTGCAGGCGACGATCGGCGGGATTCGCCAGTCGGCCGGATCGATCGCGTCGGCGAGCCGCCAGATCTCGGCCGGCAACGACGACCTGTCGCAGCGCACCGAGGAGCAGGCCGCGTCGCTGGAGGAAACCGCCGCGAGCATGGAGCAGCTGACCGCGACGGTGAAGCAGAACGCCGACAACGCGCGACAGGCGAGCGGGCTTGCGAACAACGCATCGGAGATCGCGCGCGCGGGGAGCGACGTCGTGAACCGCGTGATCGGCACGATGGGCGAGATCGACGACAGCTCGCGCAAGATCGCCGACATCATCGGCGTGATCGAGGGCATCGCGTTCCAGACCAACATCCTCGCGCTGAACGCGGCGGTCGAAGCCGCGCGCGCGGGCGAGCAGGGCCGCGGCTTCGCGGTGGTCGCGGGCGAAGTGCGCTCGCTCGCGCAGCGCAGCGCGACGGCCGCGAAGGAGATCCGCGAGCTGATCGTCGACTCGGTCGAGCGCGTGCGCAACGGCTCGACGCTGGTCGGCCAGGCCGGCACGACGATGGGCGAGATCCTCCAGGCCGTCGCGCGCGTGACCGACATCATGGGCGAGATCGCGGCCGCGTCCGAGGAGCAGGCGAGCGGCATCACGCAGGTCGGGCGCGCGGTCACGCAGATGGATCAGGTGACGCAGCAGAACGCGGCGCTCGTCGAGGAAGCGGCGGCGGCTGCCGCGTCGCTGCAGGAACAGGCCGCGCGGCTGCGCGATGCGGTCGGCGCGTTCCGGGTCGTCGATGCTGACGGCCTGTCGCCGCGCCGGGCCGGCGGGCAGAGGGGCGAACCTGCATTCGGCACGAAGGCGGCCGACCGTGCGGTGGTGGCGTGACGCGCCCGTCGATCAAACGCAACTAACGGCCGAGTCGCGCAGCCTTCGCCGGCACCGCTGCGGTGCATACCCATATGAGCGGGATGTATTTCACTTCCCGCCGATCCTGTGACACCATTTGCCCCTTCCTGCGAGTCGGGGCATACCCGTATCGCGCCCCATTTCCAGTAAGCAAGAAAGCGAGAAACAGATGAAGCGTCGCAGTCTCCTGAAGGTATTTTCCGTGCTGGCCACCGGTGCAGCGCTGACGCTGTCGGCAGGCGCGCACGCCGAAGACAAGGTGATCAAGGTCGGCACGGTGGCCGGCCCGGATGCGGAAGTGTGGCAGCTCGTGCAGAAGGTCGCGAAGGAGAAGGAAGGCCTGAACGTGAAGGTCATCGAGTTCAACGACTACGTGCAGCCGAACGCGGCGCTCGATTCGGGCGACCTCGACGCGAACAGCTTCCAGCACCAGCCCTACCTCGACAGCCAGGTGAAGCAGCGCGGCTACAAGATCGTCAGCGCGGGCCTGACCTACATCTCGCCGATCGGCGTGTACTCGAAGAAGTTCAAGACGCTGAAGGACCTGCCGCAAGGCGCGAAGCTCGCGGTGCCGAACGATCCGTCGAACGAGAACCGCGCGCTGCTGCTGCTGCAGACGCAAGGCGTGATCAAGCTGAAGGCGGGCGCCGGCACGGGCGGCAACAACGCGACGGTGCTCGACATCGCCGAGAACCCGAAGAAGCTGAAGATCTCCGAACTCGACGCCGCGCAACTGCCGCGCGTGCTGTCGGACGTCGACGCGGCCGTGATCAACACGAACTACGCGCTCGCCGCGAACCTGCAGCCGACCAAGGACGCGATCGCGCTCGAATCGCTGACGAGCCCGTACGCGAACCTGATCGCCGTGCGCGCGAAGGACAAGGACCAGCCGTGGGTGAAGAAGCTGGTCAAGGCGTACCAGTCGCAGGAAGTGCGGGAATTCATCAAGAAGCAGTTCAAGGGTTCGATGGTCGCGTCGTTCTGAACGCCGCACACCGGCCGGACCGCTGAACGAAAGGGCCTGCATCGCGCAGGCCCTTTTTCATTGGCGCGGCCGGTCGGGGGCCGCGGGATGCCGCGTTCGGCGCCGTCTCACATCTCGCCGCGCCGCGAGCAGATCGACATGATCTGCTGGATCGCATAGTTGTCGCGCACGCCCGGCAGCGACTGCACGACGCACTCGTGAAAGCGCCGCTCGCGCGGCAGCAGCATCGCGTTGTTGCGGTACAGCGCGTCGCACGAGCGCTGGATCAACTGGGCCGCCGCACCGTTGCGGCTCTCGCGCAGCGCATTGAGCATGCAGTCGTCGTATTGCGCGCTGCCGTCGGTCAGCGCGAACGCCGCCCCCGGCAACGCCAGCGCGACAGCCGCGAATGCGATGGCTCGGATCCCCCGTTTCATGTCGCCTCCGATGGCGTGGACTGGGTCGGCCGACAGCATAACGTAAAGCCGCGAGCACGGCTGACGCGTTGCGCCGGGGCCGGCCGAAACCGCCGCCGGCCGGGCTTCGCGCGCGGTGGCGGCGCCCCGGCGGGCGCCGCGGCCCGGCCTCTTCAAGAAAGCTCGGAGTCAGGCGGTGGTCTGCGGAAATGGTATCCTCGTGCGTTCGCCGCTGCGCGCCTTCCCGGGGCGCGCACGGGCCGGCCGCCACCGCGTCGCACGCGTGGCGGCGCCCGCATGACGGCGGCGGGAATCCATCATCCAGAACCGACACAATACGGGGGAGACACACCCATGAAGCGTTTCAAGACTTTCGCGATCCGTTCGATCACGGCCGGCGTGGCCGCGCTCGCGCTGGCCGGTGCCGCGCACGCACAGACCGTCAAGGTGCTGTCGATCGTCGACCACCCGGCGCTCGATGCGATCCGCGACGGCGTGCGCGCCGAGCTGAAGGCGGAAGGTTACGGCGACGACAAGCTCAAGTGGGAATACCAGAGCGCGCAGGGCAACACGGGCACGGCCGCGCAGATCGCGCGCAAGTTCGTCGGCGACCAGCCCGACGTGATCGTCGCGATCGCGACGCCGGCCGCGCAGGCGGTGGTTGCATCGACGAAGAGCGTGCCGGTCGTCTATTCGGGCGTGACCGATCCGGTCGCCGCGCAGCTCGTGAAGGGCTGGGGCCCGTCGGGCACCAACGTGACGGGCGTGTCCGACAAGCTGCCGCTCGATCGCCAGGTCGCGCTGATCAAGCGCGTCGTGCCCAACGCGAAGACGGTCGGCATGGTCTACAACCCGGGCGAGGCGAATTCGGTCGTCGTCGTGAAGGAGCTGAAGGAAATCCTCGCGAAGCAGGGGATGACGCTGAAGGAAGCGGCCGCGCCGCGCACCGTCGACATCGGCCCGGCCGCGAAAAGCCTGATCGGCAAGGTCGACGTGATCTACACGAACACCGACAACAACGTCGTGTCCGCGTACGAAGCGCTCGTGAAGGTCGCGAACGAAGCGAAGATCCCGCTCGTCGCCGGCGACACCGACAGCGTGAAGCGCGGCGGCATCGCGGCGCTCGGCATCAACTACGGCGACCTCGGCCGCCAGACGGGCAAGGTCGTCGCGCGCATCCTGAAGGGCGAGAAGCCGGGCGCGATCGCGTCGGAAACGAGCAGCAACCTCGAGCTGTTCGCGAACACGGGTGCGGCCGCGAAGCAGGGCGTGACGCTCGCGCCGGATCTGCTCAAGGACGCGAAGACGGTCATCAAGTAAGCCGCGGCCCGACCGCCGCGCCTGCAGGCCCGATCCGGGCCTGAACGACACCGCCGGACGGGCGGCTCCCACCCGGGGCCGCCCGTTCGCTTCGCCCGGCCGTACACGTCCGGCCGGGAAGCAACAGGATTTCCCCATCATGTCTCTGTTCTCGTTTCTGGGCGCCCTGGAGATCGGCCTGATCTTCAGCCTCGTCGCCCTCGGGGTGCTGATCTCGTTTCGCATCCTCAACTTCCCCGACCTCACCGTCGACGGCAGCTTTCCGCTCGGCGGCGCCGTCGCCGCGACGCTGATCTCCGCCGGCTACGACCCGTTCAGCTCGACCTGCATCGCGATCGTCGCGGGCGCGGCGGCCGGCTTCATCACCGGCTGGCTCAACGTGCGTCTGAAGATCATGGACCTGCTCGCCAGCATCCTGATGATGATCGCGCTCTATTCGGTGAACCTGCGGATCATGGGCCGGCCGAACGTGCCGCTCATCACCGAGCCGACCGTCTTCACCGTGCTGCAGCCCGACTGGATGCCCGATTACGTGCTGCGCCCCGCGCTGCTCGCGATCGTCGTCGTGGTCGCGAAGCTCGGCCTCGACTGGTTCTTCTCGTCGCAGCTCGGCCTCGCGATGCGCGCGACCGGCGCGAACCCGCGGATGGCGCGCGCGCAGGGCATCGCGACCGGCCGCGCGACGCTCGCCGGGATGGCGCTGTCGAACGCGCTCGTCGCGCTCGCCGGTGCGTTGTTCGCGCAGACGCAGGGCGGCGCGGACATCTCGATGGGGATCGGCACGATCGTGATCGGGCTGGCCGCGGTGATCATCGGCGAAACGCTGCTGCCGGCGCGCCGGCTCGTGCTGACGACGCTCGCCGTCGTGCTCGGCGCGATCGTCTACCGCTTCTTCATCGCGCTTGCGCTGAACAGCGAATTCATCGGGCTGAAGGCGCAGGACCTGAACCTCGTGACGGCCGCGCTCGTCACGATCGCGCTGGTGCTGCCGGCAACGCGCAAGAAGCTGTTCGCGCGCAAGAACGGAGGGGCCTGACATGCTGTCCGCACAAGACCTGAAACTGACGTTCAATCCCGGCACGCCGATCGAGACGCGCGCGCTGCGCGGGCTGTCGCTCGAGATTCCCGACGGCCAGTTCGTCGCGGTGATCGGCTCGAACGGCGCCGGCAAATCGACCTTCCTCAATGCGATCAGCGGCGACCAGGCCATCGATGCGGGACGCATCTCGATCGACGGCACGGACGTCACGCGCAAGGCCGCGTGGGACCGCGCGCACCTCGTCGCGCGCGTGTTCCAGGATCCGATGGCCGGCACCTGCGAGGCGCTGACGATCGAGGAAAACATGGCGCTCGCGATGGCGCGCGGCGCGCGGCGCGGCTTTCGCGCGGCGCTCGACCGGCCGTCGCGCGAGCTGTTCCGCGACAAGCTGCGGCTGCTGAACCTCGGGCTGGAAAACCGGTTGACCGACCGGATCGGTCTGCTGTCGGGCGGCCAGCGGCAGGCGGTGAGCCTGTTGATGGCGTCGCTGCGGCCGTCGCGGATCCTGCTGCTCGACGAGCACACGGCCGCGCTCGACCCGAAGACGGCCGCGTTCGTGCTGGAGCTGACCGCGCGCATCGTCGCCGAGAGCAGGCTGACGACGATGATGGTCACGCACAGCATGCGGCAGGCGCTCGACTACGGCGACCGCACGGTGATGCTGCACCAGGGGCAGGTCGTGCTCGACGTGTCGGGCGACGCGCGCAAGGGGCTCGACGTGCCGGACCTGCTGCAGATGTTCGAGAAGGTGCGTCACGAGCAGCTCGACGACGACGCGCTGCTGCTCGGCTGACGGGCGGCTGGCGGGCCGGCGCGGCGCGGGGTGTTGCATCGTGCCGGTTCGCGTGAGGGTTGGCGTGCCGGCCCGGCGAGTCGGGTCGGGTCGACAAAGTCGGCTCGACGAATCAGCCCGACGAATTGGGGTGGCGCGGCGGGTCGGCAATTCGGCCCGGATGACGGTGGCGCGCGTTCGGGCGGCACGATCCGGCCACACCCGCTCCGGTGCGGCGTAACATGACGGCCGCGCCGGCTTTCCCGTCGTTTTTCCTCTGACGAAAACCGGTTTCGCGCCGGTGCTGTGCGACGCGAGCGCATTGCCATATACTGTATATCCATACAGTTGTGGGTGGCGTCATGCTCGCATCCTCCATTTCTCCCGAATCCCTTCATCCGTCGCTGTGGCGCGGTTCCCAGCTCGCGCGCGGCGGCCCGCGCACGATCGATACCGGCTTCGCCCCGCTGTCGGCCGAGCTGCCGGGCGGCGGCTGGCCGGTCGGCGGGCTCGTCGAACTGCTGGCCGCGCAGCCGGGCTGCGGCGAGATGCGGCTGCTCGCGCCCGCGCTCGCACGCACCGTCAGCGCGCGCCGTCCGCTTGCGCTCGTCGCGCCGCCTCAATCGCCGCATGCAACCGCGCTCGCCAGCCTCGGCGTACCGTCCGACGCGCTGCTGTGGCTGCGCGCCGGCAGCCGCACCGATGCGCTGTGGGCCGCCGAGCAGGCGCTCAAGACGGGGTGCTGCGGCGCGCTGCTGCTCTGGCAGGATGCGCGGCCCGATGCGCTGCGGCGCCTGCATCTCGCGGCCGCGCGCACGGGCGACACGCTGTTCGTGATGCTGCGCCCGCTGTCGGCCGCGCGGCAACCGTCGCCGGCCGTGCTGCGTGTCGCGCTGTATCCGGTGCCGTGCGGCGTGTCGCTCGACATCGTCAAGCGTCGTGGCCCCGCACGCGGCGAGCCGCTCGTGCTCGACCTGCCGTCGCCCATCGTGGAGAGCCGCTATGCGCGTCTTGCTCGGCATCCATCTGCCGCGCCTGCCGCTCGACGTGTGCGCCCCGCCGCCGTCTGACGGCGCGGCGCAACGCGTAGACGAAGCTGACGAAGTGGACGAAGCAGGCTGCGCGGTGCTCGAGCAGGGTGTCGTGCTGATCGCCGATGCGCCCGCGCGCCGGCAGGGCGTGCGCGCGGGCATGAAGCGCGGCGGCGTGCTCACGCTCGCGCCGCACACGCGGCTCGTCGAACGCGACCCCGCGCGCGAGGCCGATGCGCTGCGCGCGGTCGCGCTCGCGTTGCTGCGCTTTTCGCCGTGCGTTGCGCTCGACGACGAAGCCACGCTGATCGTCGACGTCGGCCCGAGCCTGCGCCTGTTCGGCGGCCTGCCGTCGCTGTGCCGACAGGTGCGCGCGACGCTCGCGGCGCTCGGCTATGCGGCGCGCCTGTCCGCCGCACCGACCGGGCGGGGCGCGTGGCTGCTCGCGCGCGTGTCGGCCCGTGCACGCATCCGGCGCCGCGTCGCCGGCCAGGTGTCGCTCGTGCGTTCGCTCGACAGGCTGCCGTGCGTGCTGCTGCCCGATGCGCGTCCGTATGCGGGCTGGTTCGACGGCCTCGGCTGCCGCACGCTCGCCGACCTGCGCAACCTGCCGCGCGCGGGGCTGCAGCGCCGCTGCGGTCCCGCGTTGCTGGCCGCGCTCGATCGCGCGTACGGCGATGCGGTCGAGCCGCTCGCATGGATGGCGGTGCCGCCCGTGTTCGACGTGCGGCTCGAATTGCCGGAGCGCGTCGAATACGCGGAAGCCGTGCTGTTCGCCGCGCGGCGGCTCGTCGTGCAGCTGTGCGGCTGGCTGGCCGCACGGCAGCTGTCGCTGGCCGCGATGACGTTCGATCTCGAACACGAGCGCGGCCGTCAGGCCGTGCCGCCGACGCCGCTCGAACTCGCGTTCGCCGCGCCCGTGCGCGACGAGACGCACTTCATGCGGCTGCTCGGCGAGCGGCTCGCGCGCGTCGAGTTGCCGGCCGCGGTGATCGCGGTGCGTCTGAAGGCCACGCGCGTCGAATCGGTCGCACCGCCGGCCGACGATCTTTTCCCCGAGCCGGGCGGCACGAAAGAGACGCGCGCGCGGCTGTTCGAGCTGCTGGTCGCACGGCTCGGCGCGGAGAACGTGCTGCGCGCGGCACCCGTCGCCGATCACCGGCCCGAGGCCGCGAACCGCTGGCTGCCGCTCGATGCGCAGGCCGGCAAGCCGGCCGGCGGGCCGCCGGCCGTGCCGCCGAGGCCCGCGTGGTTGCTGGACGAGCCGCTGCCGCTGCTGATGCGGGGGGAGCGGCCGGTATTTCATACGCCGCTCAGGATGATGTCGTCGGTGGAACGGATCGAGGCCGGGTGGTTCGATGGCCAGCTCGCCGCACGCGATTACCATGTCGCGCAGGACGAAACCGGTGCGTGCTACTGGGTGTTCAAGGAGCGGGCAGCGAGCGAGGCCGAGCCGCGCTGGTTCCTGCACGGCCTGTTCGGGTGAACGGTCATGGTTGCGGAATTCAGCTGGCTGCCCGATTACGCGGAGTTGTTCTGCCGTTCGAACTTTTCGTTCCTGCATGGCGCGTCGCATGCGGAAGAACTGGTCGAGCGTGCGGCGGAACTCGGCTATCGCGGGATCGCGATCACCGACGAATGCTCGCTCGCCGGTGCACCGCGCATGCACGTCGCGGCGAAGGCGAAAGGGTTGCCGCTCGTCATCGGTTCGTACTTCGAAGTCACACCGGATGAAGTCGCACCGGGCCACGATCCGGGCCCCGGCGCGTTCGGGCTCGTGCTGCTCGCGCAGAATCGGGAAGGCTACGGCAACCTGTCCGAGCTGATTTCGTGGCGGCGGATGGAAGCGCCGAAGGGGACTTACACGCTGACGTCACACATGCTGTCAAGGCCGCCCGAGGCATTCGCACACCTGCGCGGCATGCCGGACTGCTTCGCGATTCTCGTGCCCACGTATCCGGTGCGGGCGGACGTGCTCGATGCACAGGTCGCGTGGTTTCGCGCGACGTTCGGCGAGCGTGCGCGGCTCGGGCTCGTGCAGTTGCAGCGCGCGCTGGACGGTGCGCAGCGCGAGGAGATTCGTGCGGCGGGCGAGCGGCGCGGCGTGCGCATCGTCGCACTCGGCGACGTGACGATGCACCGGCGCTCGTGCAAGGAACTGCAGGACGTGATGACGGCGATTCGTGTCGGGATGCCTGTCGCGGAATGCGGTTATGCGCTCGCGCCGAATGCGGAGCAGCATCTGCGTGCGCGCGGGCGGATCGGGAAGCTGTTTTCGCCGGAGGAGATCGCGGAAACGTGCGCGATGCTCGATGCTTGTCATTTCGAACTCGATTCGCTGCGCTACGAGTATCCCGACGAGATCGTGCCGAAGGGGCTCACGCCTACGAGCTATCTGAAACAGGAAACCGAGGCAGGGGCGGCCGAGCGTTATCCGCAGGGGATGCCGGAGAAAGTGGCGAAGCAGATCCGGTATGAACTCGACCTGATCGCAAAGCTGAGCTATGAACCGTTCTTCCTGACGGTCTACGACATCGTCAAATTCGCGCGCAGCCGGAACATCCTGTGTCAGGGCCGGGGCTCGGCGGCAAACTCGGTCGTCTGCTATTGCCTCGGTATCACCGAGGTCGACCCCGATCAGAGCACGATGCTGTTCGAGCGTTTCATCAGCGCGGAGCGTGGCGAGCCGCCCGATATCGACGTCGACTTCGAGCATCAGCGTCGGGAAGAAGTGATTCAGCACATCTACGAAAAATACGGACACGACCGCGCCGCACTCGCCGCCGCCGTATCGACGTATCGTCCGCGCGGCGTGTTGCGCGAAACCGGCAAGGCGCTCGGTGTCGATCCGATGCTGATCGATCGCGTCGCGAAGGGGCATCGCTGGTTCGATGGCAGCCGTGATCTGCTGCAGCAATTCGCGACGACCGGGCTCGACCCGGCGACGCCGATGATTCGCGCATGGGCCGAATTGTCGGGGCGATTGCTCAACTTTCCGCGCCACCTGTCGCAGCACTCGGGCGGCTTCGTGATCAGTCGAGGCAAGCTCACACGGCTCGTGCCCGTCGAGAACGCTGCAATGGACGGGCGGCGCGTGATCCAGTGGGATAAAGACGATCTCGAATCGCTCAAGCTGATGAAGGTCGACGTGCTCGCGCTCGGCATGCTGTCGGCGCTGCATCGCGCGTTCGACATGCGCACCGCATGGCGCGGGCCGCCGGAACCGAACGGCGAGCCATTCACGTTGAAACACATTCCGCAGGGTGACGAAGCAACCTACGACATGATCTGCCGCGCCGATACGGTCGGCGTGTTCCAGATCGAATCGCGCGCGCAGATGTCGATGTTGCCGCGCCTGCGGCCGCGCAACTACTACGATCTCGTGATCCAGGTATCGATCGTTCGGCCGGGGCCGATCCAGGGCGGTGCGGTGCATCCGTACCTGAAGCGGCGCAGGATCATCGCTGGCGAGGAAGAGGGCGAGGTGACGTATCCGAGCGAGGCACTCGAGGAGGTGCTCGTTCGTACGCTTGGCGTGCCGATCTTTCAGGAACAGGTCATGCAGATCGCGATCGTCGCCGCGGGTTTCACACCCGGCGAAGCGGATGAATTGCGTCGCGCGATGGCTGCATGGAAGCGCAAGGGCAATCTCGAGAAGTATCACGACAAGATCGTCCACGGCATGCTCGAACGCGGCTACGCGCGTGAATTTGCCGAACAGATCTTCGAGCAGATCAAGGGCTTCGGCGAATACGGTTTCCCCGAGAGCCACGCGGCGAGCTTCGCGAAGCTCGCCTACGCCAGCAGCTGGCTCAAATGCCACGAACCGGCGATCTTCCTCGCCGCATTGCTGAACAGCCAGCCGATGGGTTTCTATCCGCCGTCGCAACTCGTGCAGGACGCGAAGCGTCACGGCGTGCAGGTCCTGCCGATCGACGTCACGCAAAGCGGCTGGGAGGCATCGCTCGAAGCGCTGCCCGATCAGCCGCCGCCACACGGCCAGCCTGCCGTGCGGCTCGGCCTGTCGCTCGTCCGCGGACTCGGCGAGGCGGCCGCGCGGCGTATCGAAATCGCGCGCACGGCCAGCCCGTTCGAGAACGTCGACACATTGGCCCGTCGCGCGCAGCTCGAACGCCGCGATCTCGAGGCGCTCGCCGCCGCGAACGCGCTCGCGACCCTCGCCGGCCACCGCCGCGATGCGCTGTGGCAAGCGGTTGCCGCAGCACCCGAGCGCGACCTGCTCGCGACCGCCCCGATCGACGAAGCGGAGAAGCCGGCACTCGGCGCGCCGTCGGAGGCCGACGACATCCTCGCCGACTATCACACCACCGGCCTCACGCTGAACCGCCACCCGGTCGCGCTGCTGCGGCCCGAGCTGCGTGCGCGGCGGCTGTCGTCCGCGGCCGAATTGCACGACCGCCCCGACGGCCGGCTCGCGCGCGCGTGCGGGCTCGTGACCGCGCGGCAGATGCCGGGCACCGCGAAAGGCGTGATGTTCATGACGCTCGAGGACGAAACGGGCTGCGTGAACCTGATCGTCCGGCCCGAGCTGCTCGCGCGGCAGCGCCGCGAAACCCTCGATTCGCGGCTGCTCGCCGTGTCCGGCGTGTGGCAGGTCGCGAGCGACGTGAGGCACCTCGTCGCGCAGCATTTCGAGGATCTGACGCCGCTGCTCGGCGGCCTGCGCACGTCGAGCCGCGAGTTCCACTGATGCCAGGTGCACCGCGCGCGGCACGACGGGCGTGAAGCCGATCGATCGTCGCGATGCCGTGAACGCGTCGCGCGTTACGGCATGACGGGCGGATGGTAGGCGAGTGTGCCCGCGAGCGCCCAGAGCATGAAGATCACGAGCGGCAGGTGAACCGCCAGTTGCGTGAACGTGAAACCGACAATGTCGCGGGCACGCAACCCGAGCACCCCGAGTAGCGGCAGCATCCAGAACGGGTTGATCAGGTTCGGCAACGCCTCGGCAGCGTTGTAGACCGTCACGGCCCAGCCCAGATGAACCTGCAGCAGTTTCGCCGCCTCGATGACGTACGGCGCCTCGATGATCCACTTGCCGCCGCCGGACGGCACGAAGAACCCGAGCACGGCCGAATACACGCCCATCACTGCGGGAAACGACGCATGCGACGACATCGCAACGAAGAAATGGGCGAGGTGATCGGAGAGCGGCAGTCCGGCGGGTGCCGCCGCCTTTGTCAGGATGTAGGCGATCCCGCCGTACAGCGGAAACTGGATCAGCACACCCGCAACAGACGGCACCGAACGCGCGACGGCATTGAGGAATCGTCTCGGCCGCCAGTTCAGCAGCATGCCCAGCAGCAGGAACAGAAAGTTGTACGTGTTCAGATTCGAGATCGCGATCAGCGGATTCTTCGTCGTGAACTCGTGCCAGGCCCAGATCGCGCCGATCGCCACGATGGCAATGGTGACGAGCGGACTGTACTCGAGCCAGTCCCCCGGGCGGGTCGGACGTGCGAGCGTCGCATGGCTTTCGTCGAGATGAATGCCCAGCTCCGCCGCGGTTTTCGCCCGTGCGTCGTTGGGCGCGGACAGGTACGCGATCAGCAGCGACGCGCCGGTCAGCACGGCGGCCATCAGCATCGACTGCGGGAGAAAGATCGTCTCGGTGAAGGGTATGACGCCGGAGATGGCCAGCAGCGCCTTGGGCAGGCTGTCCGGATTTGCCTGCAATTGCGAGGCGGATGAACTCAATCCCAGCGCCCACGTCGCACCCATCCCGAGATAGGCCGCCGCGCCCGCTGCCCGGTAATCCATGCGCAGATCGGTGCGGCGGGCCAGCGCCCGGACCAGAAGGCCGCTGAAGATCAGGCTGATCGCCCAGTTGAACAGCGATGCGACGATACTGACGAGCGCAACGAACGTTACCGATGCGCGCCCGGACGACGGCAGGCGCGCGAGCGCATCGATCAGCCTCGATGCGGGCGGCGACACCGCGACGACATAGCCCGAGATGGCGACGATCGCCATCTGCATCGTGAACGGGATAAGACTCCAGAAGCCATCGCCGAACGCAATGCCGACCCGCGTGACCGGCGCACCGGCTGCCAGTGCGCCCACCGCCACGATCACCACGGCGAGCGCGGCGAAGATATAGGCGTCCGGGAACCACTTTTCCGACCAGCGTGCCATGCCCGCGGCCATCCGCTCCAGCATGCGTTCACGGTCGACCGCCGGCGCGTCGCAGTCCTGCACGTCCATCAGCTCTTTCATTTCGATCTCCTTGCCCGTCACGGCTTCAGTTTGTCTTTTCAACTATTTGAACGGCCGCGGCCAGATCCTCGAGTGCGGTGCCGACCGCCTTGAACACGGTGCGCTGGCTGTCGTTCGTCCGCCCCTGTGCTTCGCCCCGGCACAGCGCCGTCAGTGTCCGGTTCAGGCGGTCGGGCGCAATGACGTTGCGTGCGAGCGGCCCCAGAAGGTCGCCCGATTTCTGCGGTGCCTCGTCCGTATCGACATAAATCTCCGCCTGCCGGAAGCAATCGTCGTCGGCTTCGCGCATGCGCGGCGTAAAGCTGCCGATCAGGTCCAGGTGCGACCCCGGTGCGAGCCACGCGCCGCGGACTATCGGTTCCGTCGCAAGCGTCGCGCACGTGACGACGTCCGCGCGACGGATGCTTGCCTCGAGGTTCGTGACGGGTGAGGCATCGAAACCGAGCCGGGTCAGCCCGTCGACCAGTCGTGCAACCGCGTCGCGATCCCTGTCCCAGACCTCGACGACCGAGATCGGTAACTGGCTGCGATAGGCGGGCGGAACCAGGCTGCCGACCCGGCCGGCCCCCATCAGCACGAGGCGCGACGCATCCGGGCGGGCCAGATAGGTCGCGGCCAGCGCAGACGCAGCCGCGGTGCGGCGCGACGTGATTTCGTTTCCGTCCAGCTGCGCAAGCGGCTGGCCTGTCCGCCCGTCATAGAGCACGTAGGTCGAGTGCAGTCCGGGCATGCCGTGTCTCGCATTGCCCGGGAAGATGTTGACCGTCTTGATGCCCAGGTAGCCGTTGTCTTCCCACGCGGGCATGATGAGCACCGTGCCTTCGTCTTCGCCGTCGGCATGGAGTGTGTGCGCATGGCGAAGCGGGACGTGGCAGCCGTCGATGAACGCCTGTCGCAGGCGTGCGACCAGCGATTCGAAATCCAGTGCGTCGCGTGTCGCGACGGCGTCGAAAAATTTCATGGTGAACCTTTCCTCGAACGGGGGTTATGCGTCGATGCTGACGTCGGTGGCCGGAATGGCCTGGCAGGCGAGGCACATGTCCGGTTCGTCCGGTCCATGCCCGCTCAAATGCGTGACTTCGCCCGACATGACCTTGACCGCGCAGCTCTCGCATTGCCCGACCCGGCAACCGCTCGGCAATGCGATGCCGAGACGTTCCGCGAACGACAGCAGGCTGCCGTCGCGAGCTGTCCAGGTGGCCGTGCGACGCGATCGCGCGAACTGCACCGCGTATTGCTTCGACGGGTCGGGCGTCGGCCTGGACGGCGACCTGAACGCCTCCTTGAAGATGTCGAACGGCGGTACGCCGCGCTCGATCAGTCCCGACGCAATCGCCTGCATCATCGGTTCGGGGCCGCACAGAAAAAAACGCGCGCGCCGCCGGATCAGGTCGTCGTCGACCACGTCGGCCGACAGGTAGCCGAGCATCTGATAGTCGTGTCCCGGCGTTTCGTCGTGCGGCTGGTTGTAGCAGTTGACGACCTCGAACGTCGGCAGCCGCCGCTTCAATGTCTCGATGCGTTCGCGGAACGCGTGGGTCGTGCTGTTCAGGTTCGCATAGAAGAGTCTCGACTCCGGCGCACGGTCCGCCTGGTCCCGGATCGATTCCAGGTACGAGATGAAGGGCGTGATGCCGATGCCGCCGGCGAACATCACGACCGGCTGCCGCGATGCCGGCGGCACGACGAACGTCCCGCCGGGCGCACCGAGCAACACGGGGTCGCCGACCTTGAGCGTGCCGTGGATGTACGACGACATCGCGCCTTCGAACGCCGTGCCGTCGCGGGTCCGGCCTTTCTGGTGGCGTACCGAGATGGAGTACGTGCGGCGATCGTCTTCGCGGGCGGCGCCCGTCAGCGAATAGGCGCGCGTCGTCCCGCCGTCGCCGAGCGACGGGACATGCAAGCTCACGTGCTGGCCGGGCAGATAGTCCGGCAGTGCGCCGCCGTCCGCGGCGCGAAACGTGACGGTTCGCACGCCGCTCGCTTCTTCGTGCATGGCGGATACGACAAAATCCCGCAGGCCTTTCCACGACCGGCGCGACGGATCGACCGACGGGTCGAGCCTGATGCGGCAACGCACGGAACGCAGCGGCGAGGATCCGCTGACCGGATCGAGTTTCGTCGCCGAGACGAGGCGGTTGAAATTGCTGTTGTCGTGCCCGTCCACCGGGAGCGCATCCTGGCCGACCTCGTCGCAGGCTTGCCACCAGCCGTATTCGGCCACGATCACGTCGCGGGCGAGTTCCGGGACGACGCGTGCCTTGAAGCGTGCCGAGCCGTTCGTCGTTTCGATCAGGCACCAGTCGCCGTCGACGATGCCGTGTTCCGCCGCCCGTTCGTCATTGAGTTCCGCCACCGGGTACGGCGCGCGGCGACGCAGGCTTGGCAGGCCGCGATGCTGGCTGTGGCAGTAGTACCCGTTCTTCGTCGAGGTCAACGTACACGGGAAGCGACGGCGATTGTCCGCCCGCGCATCTTCGCCGTGCTGCGGCGGTACGTACCGTGGAACGGGCGGGTAGCCGTGACGATGCAGTTTCTCGGAGTACAGTTCGACACGCCGTGTCTCCGTGTTGAAACCGCGCACGCCGTCGGGTGTCGCCGCCGCGTACTGCCGCTCGTTTTGAGGCAACGGCCTGACGATGCCTTCCGGATGGGCGCGCAGCGACGCAACGTCCAGCCCGAGCGGTTCGAGCACGTGATTCCATCCCGCCTCGATGCTGCCGCCGAAGAATGTGTCCTGCATGCCGAGTCGCACGGCGAGGTCGAAGACGATGTCGTAGTCCGCGCGGCTCTCTCCTCTCGGCGGCACCATGCGCTGCCTGAGCTGCACGAGTTCGACCGCGCGCTCGTCGATCTCGAAGCCGAGACGCAGGCCTTCCCGTTCCCACGGTGTGTTCACGGGCAGCAGGATGTCCGCATAGCGTGACGACGGTGTTTCGAAGAGATCGCAGTGAACATGAAAGTCGAGCGCGCAGAGCGCGTCGTGCGCGACGCCGCCATCCGCCTGGGACAGCACCATGTTCGTACCGAACGCGACCAGCGCACGGACGCGGTAGGGCTCGCCGTCGAGGATGGCGCGATAGACGTCGCGCGCCGTGACCCAGCCTTGCGACGGCGGGCCGAGCGGCCGATCCGCGAGGCCGAGCGCTTTTGCGCGTTGCTGCGGGTTCAGCATCGCGTAGCTGCTGACCGGGTTGGCCGGCTGCTTCGTCCATTCCCGATTCGAGCCGCGCGTGTCGAACGCACCCGTCAACGCATACAGCGTCGCAATCGCGCGCTCGGTCTGGGTGGCGTTGGTGTGCATGCCGACGCCCGACCACGCGTGATAGGCGATTGCCTGATGCGGCCGCAGCATTCGGGCGGCTTCGACGATGTCGGCTGCGTCGACCCCGGTGATCGCCGCCGCATGTTCCGGCGTAAAGGGGGCGAGCGCCGCCGAATAGAGGTCGAAGGCCGGTGTACATGCCACGTGCATGTTGTGCCCGGCCGAATCCCGGACCGCCACATGGCGGACGCCGGCCATCGACAGATCGGAAGGTCGGGTCGCGGTTTCCTCTCCGGCCAGCTCCAGCCGGTCGAGCGTCGCGTTCCAGAGCACGTACCGGTTGCCCGGCGCATCGCCGTCGATGTCGCGCTCGCGCAGAAACCGTCCGGTGTCGGCACGCACGAGCAATGGGCCGTTCGTCCATTCCCGGACGAACGCATCGTCGACGTTGCCGGTCGCGATCATCTGCCGTGCGATCGCCATCGCGAGCGCGCCGTCCGTCCCGGGGTTCACCCGCAGCCACAGATCGGCCTCGCGTGCGAGTGCGGTCGGCCGCGGATCGACGACGATCAGCCTGGCCCCGTTGCGGCGGCCCTTCGCGATGGCGTCGGCCTGCGCCAGCCAGGTGTTGGCGGGATTGTTTCCCCACAGCACGATGAGCTCGGCATTCCGGTAATCCGCGGCTGGAATGCCGCAGCCGAACGTAAAGGCATGCGCGCTGTCCTTGTGCCAGTTGCAGATCTCGGTCGCGTAGCAGATGTTCGGGCTCCCGAATGACCAGACGAATCGCTCGACCCAGTCGATGCTGTCGCTCATCGGCGTTCCGCTTGGCGTGGTGACGCCAAACGCGACCGACTCGGCACCGTTTTCCCGTTTGAAATGAGCAAGACGTTCCGCGATCTCGGAGAGCGCTTCATCCCAGCCGATGCGCCGCCAGCCGGGGTCGGCGGCATCCTTCGGGCGCGTGCGCCGCATGGGATGCAACACCCGATTCGGGTGATGTACGAGTTCGGGCGCGGCCTTTCCCTTCATGCACATCGCGCGGCCGGTCGGATGCGTGTCGTCGGGGCGGACCTTGATCATCGTGTCGCCGCGCACGACGTTGACCGTGCCGCAGCGCGACCGGCACAACGTGCAATAGCCTTTCTTTTCCTGCGTCTCCATCGGTTCGCATCGTCCACGTCATGTTTGCGACTATGCTAGGAAGCGGAGGCAGCCATGACAAATTCATCCTTTCGATGGTCCGATATATATTGAATCAATACCTCGGCCGTCGATCCGATGTACCGTCCGCCCCCTCGGGGCAACGCTGATCCTGCGCTGCCCGGACTTCCCGGATCCTTTCCCGTGAACACGCACATCACCCTGCGCCAGATCGAATACTTCGTCTCCGTTGCCGATACGGGGCAAATTTCGAAGTCGGCCAATCTCTGTTCGGTGTCTCAATCGTCGATGACGATCGCATTGAGGAAACTCGAGGATTCGGTCGGCGTCACGCTGCTTCTGCGTCATGCGAAAGGCGTCCGCCTGACGCCGGCCGGCGAGCGATTCCTGCGTCATGTGCAGCACGCGACGATGTCCATCGACCGCGCCGTTTCAGCCGCGCAGGAGGACCCCGAGCAGATCTCGGGGCATGTCCGTATCGGGATGACCGAAACCATCTCGGCGTATCTGATGCCGTCGCTGATGTCCGCCATTTCGCGGCGGTTCGGCAACCTGGGCGTGAGCATCGTCGAAAACGAACGCGAAGCAATCGAGGAGATGCTGGCCGACGATCGCCTCGATATTGCGCTGCTGCTGGTGTCGAACACCGCGGAAGTCGACGACCTGAAATACGAGACGATTCTTCGTTCGCCGCGCCGGTTGTGGACCCATCCGGATCATCCGCTGCAGGACGCCCGTCGCGTCACCCTCGAAGACGTCGCGCGCGAGAACTATCTGCTGCTGGACATGGACGAGCACCTGCGAACCGTCGGCAAGTATTGGGGAAGCTACGGGATCACGCCGAACGTCTGGATGCAGAGCAAGTCGATCGAGGCCGTGAGAAGCCTCGTCGCGCTCGGGCACGGGGTGACCATCCTCTCGGACCTCGTGTACCGGCCCTGGTCCCTGGAAGGCAACCGGATCAGCCGCCGCAATCTCAGCGTGACCGTGCCGACGATGGACGTCGGCGCGGTGTGGCGACGGGGCGGGGCGACGTCGACGCCATGCCGTGCGCTGCTGGATCTGTTCCGCTCGTGGAAAAGGACGGTCGAGTAGGGCAGGGCCTTCGGGCATCACGGTCGTGCCGGATGCGGATCTCGAGCCGGCGGACGACCGCGCGAGAGTCGGCTGCGGTAAACGTTCGTCCCGTCCGCGATTGCATGGTGTGTGCCCGCGGCCTTTCCGGTGCCGGCCGGTCCACGTGTCCCCGTCGTACCGGCACCCCGACGCCGATGCATACCAGTCGGCCAAACTGGTTCTATTCCGGTATCGTTTCCATCCCTCCAAACCCGGCAAGCCCGGCGCTTGAACTGTCCCCTTGCATACCAATCCGGGTAAATCCCTATCCCGCATCGCGTTGTAAACAAAGGCTTTCTCGCTACTAAAACGCTTGCCGGGCAAGGCTTTCGGCGATTTCCGTGTCGCTAATACCAGTTCGTTGACTGGTATTATTGTGGTTATATAATGCCCTCACTTTCGACGGCCCGAGGTCGTCGTCCGACACCCGGAGGCACATGGAAACCGGCTGGTCCGAACTGGCGCCCGATCCCCTCAGCGATACGCCGCTCTATCTGCAGCTCGCCCGCAACCTGGCGAGCGCGATCCACGCCGGCGCGTGGCGGGCCGGCGAGGCGCTGCCGTCGGAGCGGCTGCTGTCGGTGTCGGTCGGTGTATCGCGGATCACGGCCCGTCGCGCACTCGCGCTGCTGGTCGAGCAGGGGCTGATCAAGCGGGCGCGCGGGGCGGGCAGCTTCATCACGCCGCGCGTCGCCGATCCGCTGTCGCGTCTCGTCGGCTTCACCGCGAAGATGAAGCAGCGCGGCTTCGTGCCCGATTCGGTGTGGCTGTCGCGCACGCTGCGCGCCGCGAGCCGCGACGAGATCACGCATCTCGGCCTCGCCCCCGGCGCGACGGTGGCGCGGCTCGAACGGCTGCGCCGCGCGGACGGCATCGTGATGGCGGTCGAGCACTCGACGCTGCCGGCCGCGGTGGTGCCCGATCCGCAGGCGCTCGGTGCGTCGCTGTACGAATACCTCGACGCGCGCGGGATGACTGTCGTGCGCGCGCTGCAGCACTTTCGCGCGGCGAACGCGACCCACGCGATCGCGAAATGGATGGCGGTGAAGCCGGGCTCGGCGCTGCTGGTGATCACGCGGATCGGCTACGGTGCCGACCAGCGCGCGATCGAAGTGAGCGAAACGTATTGCCGCGACGATTACTACGACTTCGTCGCCGAACTGAAACGCTGACGCGCGAGACTCGCCCGCGCGCGACAGCCGTGAAGCAACGACACGGAATTGCAAATCACGACGCGGATACCCGCGTCACCAGATCATCAAGAGAACGTCATGCTGACTGGAAACATCCTTACCCCCGACGGCTGGATTCACGGTTCGCTCGATAGCGAGAACGGCCGCATCACGACACTCGACGGCACGCCCGTCGATCCCGCGAAGAACGACGCGCCTTACATCCTGCCCGGCTTCATCGACCTGCACGTGCACGGCGGCGGCGGCGCCGACGTGATGGAAGGCGGCGACGCGATCGAGACGATCGCCCGCACGCACGCGCAATTCGGCACGACGAGCCTGCTCGCGACGACGATGACCGCGCCGCGCGACGAACTGATGAAAGTCGTCGGCAATCTCGGCAGCGTCGCGCGTACCCGCACGCCGGGCGGCGCGCGCGTGCTCGGCGTGCACCTCGAAGGCCCGTACATCAACCCCGGCAAGCTCGGCGCGCAGCCCGACGCGGCCGTCTCGGCCGTGCTCGACGAAGTGCTGAAGTACCTGTCGATCGCGCCGATCCGCGTCGTCACGCTCGCGCCGGAAATCGCCGGCCACATCGAGATCATCGGCGAGATGGCCGCGCGCGGCGTGCGCGTGCAGCTCGGCCATTCGCTCGCGACCTACGACGACGCGGTGGCCGCGCTCAAGCACGGCGCGTGCGGCTTCACGCACCTGTTCAACGCGATGTCGCCGCTGCATCACCGCAACCCCGGCCTGGTGGGCGCGGCGCTTGCTCATGCCGAATACGCGGAAATCATTCCCGATCTGCTGCACGTGCACCCGGGCGCGATTCGTGCGGCGCTGCGCGCGATCCCGCGCCTGTACGTCGTGACCGACAGCACGTCCGCGACGGGCATGCCCGACGGCGAATACCGGCTCGGCAGCCAGCACGTGACGAAGTGCCTCGGCGGCGTGCGTCTCGCCGACGGCACGCTCGCCGGCAGCACGCTGACGATGGACCAGGCGCTGCGCAACCTCGTGTCGCTCGGCCTGCCGATCGCCGATGTGTCGAACCGGATGTCGCGCTATGCGGCCGACTACCTCGGCATTGCCGATCGCGGCCGCCTCGAGCGCGGCGCATGGGCCGACCTCGCGGTGTTCGATCGCGACCTGAACCTCACCGCGACCTACGTCGAAGGAGAATCGATTGTCGAATATGCTTAAGGAAGCGCGCGAGTCCGCCCAGGTCGTCGCCGCGCAGATCGCCGACACCACGCGCGTCGAAGCGCTCGCCGGCCAATTGCTCGATCACCCGCCGGCCGTCGCGCTGACGGTCGCGCGCGGCAGCTCGGATCACGCCGCGAGCTATTTCGCGAGCCTGACGATGAGCCGCCTCGGCGTGCCGGTCGCGTCGCTGCCGATGTCGGTTGCCACGCTGCAGCAGGCGCCGCTGAAGGTGCAGGACCAGCTCGCGATCGCCTTCTCCCAGTCGGGCAAGAGCCCCGATCTCGTCAACACGATGGCCGCGCTGCGCGAAGCCGGCGCGCGCACCGTCGCGGCCGTGAACGTGCTGCCGTCGCCGCTCGCCGACGCGTGCGAGCACCAGCTGCCGCTGCTCGCCGGCCCCGAATTGTCGGTCGCCGCGACGAAGAGCTATATCGCGATGCTGTCGCTGTCCGCGCAGATCGTCGCGTACTGGCAGCGCGACGCCGCGCTGATGACCGCATTGCGCGGCCTGCCCGACGTGCTCGCGCAGGCCGGCCGGCTCGACTGGTCGCAGGCCGTCGCCGCGCTGGCGGGGGTCGAGCGGATGATCGTGATCGGCCGCGGCCTGGGCCTCGCGATCGCGCAGGAAGCCGCGCTGAAGCTGAAGGAAACCTCCGGTATCCAGGCCGAGGCGTTCTCGAGCGCCGAAGTCCGTCACGGCCCGATGGAGCTGATCGACCGCGATTATCCGCTGCTCGTGTTCGCCCCGCCGGGGCCCGAGCAGGCCGGCCTGCTGCAGCTCGCGCAAGACATGCGCGCACGCGGCGCCGCGGTGCTGCTCGCGGCGCCCGCCGGCACGCCCGGCGCGACCTTGCCGCTCGCGCAGTCTGCCCATTCGGCGCTCGACCCGATCGCCGCCATTCTTTCGTTCTACGTGATGGCGGCGGATCTCGCCGTCGCGCGCGGCCGCAACCCCGACACGCCGCGCCACCTGAACAAAGTCACCGAAACGCACTGATAGCCGAGACAGCCGATGAGACGCGCCGAGGAGTCCCAGTTGAAGAGTTCCACCCATGATCAGATCGTCCTGCTCAGTCCCTTGACCGGGCCGATCGTCGCGCTGGCCGACGTGCCCGATCCGGTGTTCTCCGGCGGGATGTTCGGCGACGGCATCGGCATCGACCCGCTCGCGGGCCAGCTCGTCGCGCCGTGCGCGGGCGTCGTGTCGCATCTCGCGCGCACCGGCCACGCGGTGACGATCACGACGCCGCAAGGCGCGGAAGTGTTGCTGCACATCGGCATCGACACCGTCGAGCTGAACGGGCAGGGCTTCACCGCGCACGTCGAGGCCGGCGCGCGTGTCGAGGCGGGCGCGCTGCTGATCGAGTTCGACCAGGACGCGGTGGCGCGCAGCGCGCATTCGCTCGTGTCGGTGATCGCGATCGCGAACTCGGATGCGTTCGAGGTCGTCGATCGTGCCAGCGGCTTCGCGACGGCCGGCAAGACGCCGCTGCTCGCGCTGCGCGGCAAGGGCGAAGCGGCTGCGCAGGCGGCACAAACCGGCGCAGCGGCGCATCACGAAGTGCGCCGTGAAATCGTGCTGGCCCAGCCGGGTGGCCTGCACGCACGGCCGGCCGCGCGGGCGCGCGAAGCCGTGCGCGGGTTCGACGCGACCGTCGACGTGCTGTTCGACGGCCGCAAGGCGTCGATCGCGAGCGTCGTCGGCCTGCTTGGCCTTGGTGCCGGCGAAGGCGCGACGGTCGAACTGGTCGGCCGTGGCGCGCACGCGCAGCAGGCCGTCGATGCGGTCGAGCACGAGCTGCTGCGCGAAGCACACGGCGAAGTCGAGGAAAAGCCGGCACGGCTGAGGTCGCCCGCGCCGCAGACGGTTGCGCGCAACGTCGGCGCGCCAATCGACCCGAACACACTCGCGGGCGTGTGCGCGGCACCCGGCATCGCGGTCGGCACGCTGGTGCGCCTCGACGATGCGGAGATCGTGCCGCCCGAGCAGGCCGCTGGCACACCCGCGTCGGAGAGCCGCCAGCTCGACCAGGCGCTGAAGGCCGTCGACGCCGAACTCGACGAAACGGTGCGCAACGCATCGGCGCGCGGCGCGGTCGGTGAAGCGGGCATCTTCGCGGTGCACCGCGTGCTGCTGGAAGACCCGACGCTGATCGACGCGGCGCGCGACCTGATCAGTCTCGGCAAGAGCGCGGGCTTTGCATGGCGCGCGACGATCCGCACGCAGATCGACACGCTGTCGAAGCTCGACGACGCGCTGCTCGCCGAACGCGCGGCCGACCTGCGCGACATCGAGAAGCGCGTGCTGCGCGCGCTCGGTCATGCGAACGGTGCCGCGCGTGCGCTGCCCGACGAAGCGGTGCTCGCGGCCGAGGAATTCACGCCGTCCGACCTGTCGTCGCTCGATCGCCGGCGCGTGACCGCGCTCGTGATGGCGCGCGGCGGCGCGACGTCGCACGCGGCGATCATCGCGCGCCAGCTCGGCATTCCGGCGCTGGTGGCGGTCGGCGATGCGCTGTACGCGATCCCGGACGGCACGCAGGTCGTCGTCGATGCGAGCGCGGGCCGGCTCGAACATGCCCCGACCGCGCTCGACGTCGAGCGCGCGCGGCACGAGCGCCAGCGCCTGGACGGCGTGCGCGAGGCGAACCGGAAGCTGGCGGGGGCTGCGGCCGCCACCGTCGACGGCCGCGCGATCGAGGTCGCCGCGAACATCGCGACGCTCGACGACGCGAACACCGCGGTCGACAACGGCGCCGACGCGGTCGGCCTGCTGCGTACCGAGCTGATGTTCATCCATCGCCAGGCCGCGCCGACGGTCGTCGAGCACCAGCAGAGCTACCAGTCGATCGTCGACGCGCTGCAGGGCCGCACGGCGATCATCCGCACGCTCGACGTCGGCGCCGACAAGGAAGTCGATTACCTGACGCTGCCGCCCGAACCGAACCCGGCGCTCGGCCTGCGCGGCATCCGTCTCGCGCAGGTGCGCCCCGACCTGCTCGACGATCAGTTGCAGGGCCTGCTCGCGGTGAAGCCGTTCGGCGCGGTGCGCATCCTGCTGCCGATGGTGACCGACGCGGGCGAGCTCGTGCGCCTGAAAAAGCGCATCGACGAATTCGCGCGCGCCCAGGGCCGCACCGAGCCGGTCGAGGTCGGCGTGATGATCGAGGTGCCGTCGGCCGCGCTGCTGGCCGACCAGCTCGCGCAGCACGCGGATTTCCTGTCGATCGGCACCAACGACCTGACGCAGTACACGCTCGCGATGGACCGCTGCCAGGCCGATCTGGCCGCGCAGTCCGACGGCCTGCATCCGGCCGTGCTGCGCCTGATCGACATCGCGGTGCGCGGTGCCGCGAAGCACGGCAAGTGGGTCGGCGTGTGCGGCGCGCTCGGCGGCGATCCGCTCGCGGTGCCGATCCTGGTGGGCCTCGGCGTGACCGAGCTGTCGGTCGACCCCGTATCGGTGCCGGGCATCAAGGCGCGTGTGCGCCGTCTCGATTACCAGTTGTGCCGTCAGCGCGCGCAGGATCTGCTCGCGCTCGACTCGGCACAGGCGGTAAGGGCAGCAAGTCGCGAGGTCTGGCCGCTCGACTGAGCGTCGACGGCAGGTTCGCGACCCGTATTACGACGAAGGCAATCAGCTCAACGACGATTAACGACGCTTAACGACGAGACAAGGATTGGAGGACTGAATGAACGGGAATCCGTTTCTGAAAATACAGGGCCTGGGCCGGGCGCTGATGCTGCCGATCGCGGTATTGCCGGTCGCCGGCATCCTGCTGCGACTCGGCCAGCCGGACGTGTTCAACATCAAGATGATCGCCGACGCCGGCGGCGCGATCTTCGACAACCTGCCGCTGCTGTTCGCGATCGGCGTGGCGGTCGGTTTCGCGAAAGACAACAACGGCGTGGCGGCACTCGCGGGCGCGATCGGCTACCTGATCGAAACCGCGATCATGAAGGACATCGATCCCAAGCTGAACATGGGCGTGCTGTCCGGGATCATCGCGGGTGTCGTCGCGGGCCTGCTGTACAACCGCTACAAGGACATCAAGCTGCCGGACTACCTCGCGTTCTTCGGCGGCAAGCGGTTCGTGCCGATCATCACGGGGCTGGTGTGCGTGGTACTCGGCATCGCGTTCGGGTACGTGTGGCAGCCGGTCCAGCATGCGATCGACGCGGCCGGCCAGTGGCTGACGACGGCGGGCGCGATCGGTGCGTTCGTGTTCGGCTTCCTGAACCGCCTGCTGCTCGTCACGGGCCTGCACCACATCATCAACTCGCTTGCGTGGTTCGTGTTCGGCAACTTCACGCCGCCCGCCGGCGGCGAGATCGTGCACGGCGACCTGCACCGCTTCTTCGCGGGCGATCCGACCGCGGGCACCTTCATGGCCGGCTTCTTCCCGATCATGATGTTCGGCCTGCCGGCCGCGTGTCTCGCGATGCTGCACGAGGCACCGAAGGAGCGCCGCGCGATGGTCGGCGGCCTGCTGTTCTCGATGGCGCTCACGTCGTTCCTGACCGGCGTGACCGAGCCGATCGAATTCAGCTTCATGTTCCTCGCACCGGTGCTGTACGTGATCCACGCGGTGCTGACGGGGTTGTCGCTCGCGATCTGCCAGATCCTCGGCGTGAAGCTCGGTTTCACGTTCTCGGCCGGCGCGATCGACTACGTGCTGAACTACGGGCTGTCGACGAAGGGCTGGATCGCGATCCCGCTCGGCATCGCGTACGGCGCCGCGTATTACGGGCTGTTCCGCTTCTTCATCCGCAAGTTCAACATGGCCACGCCGGGCCGTGAGCCCGCATCGGCCGACGCGGCCGCGGAATCGTACGCATCGGGCGGCTTCGTCGCGCCGGCGGCGGGCGCCGCTGCGGCCGCGCCGCGCGCGCAGCGCTACATTGCCGCGCTCGGCGGGGCCGGCAACCTGTCGGTCGTCGACGCATGCACGACGCGCCTGCGCCTGACCGTCGTCGATCCGGAGAAGGTCTCGGAGCCGGAACTGAAGTCGATCGGCGCGCGCGGCGTGCTCAAGCGCGGCGGCAACAGCGTGCAGGTGATCATCGGGCCCGAGGCGGACATCATTGCCGACGAGATGCGTGCCGCGATCGGCAGCGGCGCGACCGGTGCCGCGTCGACGGCGACGGCCGCCGCGGCGCAGCCCGTCACGGGGGCGGCCGCCGGTCCGCTCGATCCGGAGCCGGCGCGCTGGCTCGCGGTGTTCGGCGGCGCGACCAACGTCGTGTCGCTCGACGCGGTCGCGACCACGCGCCTGCGTGTGGTCGTGCGCGATCCGTCGGCGGTCGATCGCGATCGTCTCGGTGCGCTCGACGTCGCGTGGGTGTCGCTCGACACGTTCCACATCGTCTGCGGCAATGCGGCGGCACGTTATGCCGAACAGCTCGGCGCGCGCCTGCCGCCGTCGGGCAGCGGAGCGGCCGCGCAGCCGGCCTGATGTGATCGGGCCGGCCCGATCCGCGACGCGGATTCGGCTCGGCCGGCAAAACGAAAACGGCTTGCGATCCTTGCGTCGCAAGCCGTTTTTTTTTGGTGCGGGCGATGGCGCGATGCACGTGTTTGCATCGCGCGTCGCCCGGGCGTTCAGCCGATCACGGATTCGTCAACGTGAAGGTCGGCTTCCGGTAGCCGACACCAGCCCGGTCGAGCTTCGGCAACTCGCGTTGCGTGAGCAGCGTCGCGAAACCGGCCCAGTCGCGCTGCAGCGCGGCCGTGTCGACGTGATGCGTGTCGCCGCGCTTGAAGCGCACGCCGGCCGCATACGGCAGCTCCCAGTCGGCGCGGTGCCAGGCGCGCTCGGCGAGCGCGAGCAGCCGCGGATAGGCCATGTATTCGAGGAAGGTGTCGTTGCGCATCACCTCGCCCCATGCCTGCCCCTGCATGCCTTCGATGCGCGGCGCGGGGCCCGTTCCCGTGACCTCGAACGGGTTGCCGTCACGGTCGCCCATCACTTCGGCGTTCTGCGGCAGGTTCTCCGGTGCGAGCGAGAACACCTTGTACTCGTCCGTCGCGTGTGAGCCCCAGTAGTAGCCGCGCTCGCGCGGGTTGAGCGTGTACGGGAAGTCGAAGTACAGGTAGTCGGGCAGCGCGAGCACCGTCAGATAGCCCTTGCCGCTCAGGTCGCGCGCGCTGTCCGACGCCCCCCAGAAGATCGTGTCCCATAGCGACACCATCACGTGGCGCGTGCTGAAGTCCTGCGGCCCGTTCGCATGCTTGATGCCGTCCTGCCACGCGGCCATCGTGTCGATCCCGTTCGCGCCGACCGCCGCGCTCACCTGCTGAGCGAAACGCGTCGGCAGTTCGTCGATCGACTTGATCTCGCCGCGCTGGAGCAACGCCGTGCATGCGGGCGAACGCGCCCACGGCTTGTCCTGCGCGGCGAGATCGATGCGCCCCTTGTTCGGATCGGTGCCGTTCAGCGGCTGGAAGCCCGCGCCGAGGAAGATGTTCTTCGCCTCGTCGCCGCCGTAATGCCAGATGTGCAGCGGCGCCTGCGCATCCGCATGCATCGCCGCGATCTCGCGGATTACCTTCGATGCGAAATTGAGCGCGCCCGGCACGCACGGGTTCAGGTCGCTGCGGCGGTCGTAGAACTGCACCGTCGTCAGGTTCGACGTGTCCTGCGGATCGAGCAGCCGGTATGCGTTCGCTTCCTGCTCGCGCCCGGCCGCATGCAGCCGCCGGTAACGTGCCTCCATCGTCACGACGGCCGCGCGCGCATGCGCGGGCATGTCGATCTCGGGGACGATCTCGACGAAATGCGCGGCCGCGTAGCGCACGAGCGCCACGTAGTCGTCGCGGGTCAGGTAGCCGCCGCCCGAGCGGTTGTCCGGGCCGGAGCCGAGCTGCGGCAGCAGGCAGCGCGTCTCGCTCGGGTCGTGGCAGCGGCGCGAGCCGATCCCGGTCAGTTCGGGCAGGCCGGGAATCTCGATGCGCCAGCCTTCGTCGTCCGACAGGTGCAGGTGCAGGCGATTGAGCTTGTACGCGCTCATCTGGTCGATCAGGCGGCGCAGCGTCGCCGGGTGCTTGAAGTTGCGTGCGAGATCGACGTGCATCCCGCGATGCGTGAAGCGCGGCGCATCCTCGACGAGCATCGCCGGGATCGGGCCGCCGCCGGCCGGTGCGAGCGAGTAGAGCGTCTGCACGCCGTAGTAGAGCCCGGCGCGATCGTAGCCCTCGATCAGCACGCCGCGCGGCCCGATCGCGAGCCGGTAGCCGCCCGGCGTCGCGATGTCGGCCGGCAGCCGGCGCGGCGCGACGGCGCCCCGCACCGGCACGCGCGCGCCGTCGAGCCCGAGCGTCGTCGCGCGTTCGCGCAGCGCCGCGACCTGCGCGTCCGGCAGATCGGGCAGGGCGAGCTCGACACCGCGCAGCTCGAGCGTGCCGGGCAGCGGCTGCTCGCGCTTCACGCTCGGCAGCGCGCGGCTCGGGTCGGGCCGTGCGGCCACGGGCGGCGCGTTGCCCGTCGAGTTGTTCTGCGCGTCGGCCGGCAGCGATTCGACGTAGCGCAGCTCGTCGTCGGTGTCGTCGTAGCGGAGCACGGCGGGCGGCGCGCCCTCGACGACCACGTACGGACGCGGGATCACGTCGCTGTAGCGCAGCAGCCAGTATTCGGCGACGAACGGCAGTTCGATGCGTTCGCCCGGTGCAAGCCGCACCGAGCCGGGTTGCGGTGTCAGTTCGTAGAGGTCGCCGGTGAGCCGCCGCAGCGCGAAGCCGGGGCGATCGATTCGCAGCAGGCGGCGGATGCTGTGCAGGTAGAGCTTCCAGCCGCCGTCGGCGATCGCCTGGTGGCCGCGGTTCTGCAGGATCAGGCGGCCCGTCGCGCAGGCCGCGCCGTCGGCGCCGAGGTCGGCGCACGGCACGCCGGCCGAGGCCGCGTGATTGTTGTCGACGGCGACGCGCAGCGCGAGGCCGTTCGACAGCCGTGCCGCGAGATCGGCCGGCGGCACGGGGGGACGGACGGCACCGGCCGCCGCGACCGCCGCGCTCGACGCGGGCAGCGCGCCGAGCGCGACCGGCGGCAGTGCCGCGATCAGCACGCCGGCAAACAGGGTGGACAAGGTTCGGCTCATGCGGACTCCTGAGAAAAAAGGGGGCGTAGCGGCGTCACGGGACGACGTCGCTGCGGGCGGGTCTTTCAACGGAGCTGCGGGGACAACAATGTGCGCGGGCGATGCGGCTGCCCTGCGCGCAGTCGGCACGCGGATGCGTGCGTTACGGAACGGGTGGCGGGCAGGCGTGCCGGTCGGATCGGCGCGGGCGGGTGCGTGTCCTCATCGGCCGGGCACGATGGCGGTCGCGGATGACGCTGACCCTGACGCGGTGGCGACGCGCCCGATGACAAAGGCGCGCGCGCGAGCGGCGCGGACGGCGGCGGCGCAGGTCGCGGACGAAGCGCAACCGGCCGCCGCGCGGCGACGGCGAGACGGCGCGCACGCGCGCGCCGCATACGGGATTCGCATGTCTCCCCCACCCAGATGGATTCGGCCTGTCAGCGGCCGTGTCCAAAGATCTTATGAAACCTTTTATTGGTATTCAAGTGGTATCAATCTGGCGCTAAATTGGCATCGGCGTGTTCGGCTTGCCCGGCCTGCCGGAGCGAAAAAAAACCTCGCGCGAGGCGAGGTTCCTTCCGGGCGGCGGCCGGCCGATCGGCCGAACGCGTCAGTTGCGGGTTACGCGTGCTTCCTGCGTCTTCTGCCGTGCTTCGAGCCACATCGCATTGACGATGCCGAACGACAGCGCGACGCCGATACCGAGAATCCAGCTGAAATACCACATGATCCGACTCCTTGCGAAACGGGGGCGGCGGGGCGCCAGCGCGCCCCGGCCGGGTTCAATACATCGAATGCTTGTTCTCTTCGAGCACCTCGCGCGTGACCTTGCCGCGCATCACGCGATACACCCAGCTCGTGTAGAGCAGGATGAGCGGCAGGAACACGATCACCGCGAACAGCATCACCTGCAGCGTCATGTGGCTCGACGTCGAATCCCACACGGTCAGGCTGCTCCTCGGGTCGAGCGACGACGGCATGATGAACGGGAACATCGAGAAGCCGGCGGTCAGGATCACGCCGACGATCATCAGCCCCGTGCAGAAGAAGGCCGTCTTCTCCTGCTTCGAGCCGGCGAGCAGCATCGCCAGCAGGCCGCCCGCGATCCCGACGACGGGCGCCGCGATCATCCACGGGAATTCGCCGTAGTTCGCGAGCCACAGGCCCGAGCCCGCGGCGACGTCCTTGAGCAGCGGGTTCGCGACCGTATCGGTCGGCGCGGCGTGCGTGATGTGGAAGCCGCCGATGGTCGACGCGATCAGCACGCCGGCCAGCACGAACAGCACGACCGCGAGGAACGACGCCACGCGCAGCGCGACCGACGCGCGGCGCGCGATCACGCCTTCCGTCTTCATCTTGATGAAGGCCGCACCGTGCGCGACGAGCATCGTGAGGCTGACGAGCCCGCACAGCAGCGCGAACGGGTTCAGCAACGCCCAGAAGCCGCCGTAGTAGGTCACGCGCAGGTCGCTGTCGAACTTGAACGGCACGCCTTGCAGCAGGTTGCCGAACGCGACGCCGAACACGAGCGCCGGCACGAAACCGCCGATGAACAGGCCCCAGTCCCAGCCCGCGCGCCAGCGCGGGTCAGGGCGCTTGCTGCGGTAGTCGAAGCCCACCGGCCGGAAGAACAACGCGAACAGCACGAGCAGCATCGCGAAGTAGAAGCCGGAGAACGACGCCGCGTAGACGAGCGGCCAGGCCGCGAACATCGCGCCGCCGGCCGTGATCAGCCACACCTGGTTGCCTTCCCACGTCGCACCGACGGTGTTGACGATGATGCGGCGTTCCTCGTCGGTCTTGCCGAGGAACGGCAGCAGCGCGGTCGCGCCCATGTCGAAGCCGTCGGTGACGGCGAAGCCGATCAGCAGCACGCCGACGAGCAGCCACCAGATCAGCTTGAGAGTTGCATAGTCCATAGCGATTCCTTGTTCCGTTTCGGGTGCGTGCTCAGGCCGTGGCGCGCTCGCTGGCGGCCGCGAGTTCGTGGTGATAGCGGCCGGTGTGCAGCGACGACGGGCCGAGGCGCGCGTACTTGAACATCAGCTTGATCTCGATGACGAACAGCGCGGTGTAGAACGCGATGAAACCGGCGAGGCTCAGGTACAGGTCCGTCGACGTCAGGCTGGACGCGGACAGATGCGTCGGCAGGATGCCCGCGATCGTCCACGGCTGGCGGCCGAGCTCGGCGACGACCCAGCCGAATTCCGCGGCGAGCCACGGCAGCGGGATCGCCCACACCGCATAACGCAGGAACCAGCGGCGGTTGTCCTGCAGCAGCTGCCGGCGCGCGCAGAGCCAGAACGCGGCGACGAAAGTCGCGAGGAACAGGATGCCGAGGAACACCATCATCCGGAACGAGAAGAACACGGGCGCGACCGGCGGGATCGTCTTCTTCGCGGCGGCCTTGATCTGCTCCGGCGTTGCATCGACCACGTTCGGCGTGAACTGCTTGAGCATCAACCCGTAGCCGAGATACTGCTTGTGCTGGTCGAACAGTGCGCGGGTCGCATCGCTCGTGTCGCCTTCCTTGATCTTCTGCAATGCGCCGTACGCCACCATCCCGCTCTGGATGTGCTCCTCGCTGCGCTTCGCGAGTTCGCGCAGGCCGATCACCGGCTCGTCGATCGAGCGCGTCGCGATCAGGCCGAGCGCGTACGGGATCTTGATCGCGTAGTCGGTGCGCTCTTCCTTCTGGTTCGGGATGCCGATCAGCGTGAACGAGGCCGGCGCCGGCTGGGTTTCCCATTCCGATTCGATCGCGGCGAGCTTCATCTTCTGCACTTCGCCGGTCGTATAGCCCGACTCGTCGCCGAGCACGATCACGCAAAGCGTCGACGCGAGACCGAAGCCGGCCGCGACCGCGAACGAGCGCAGCGCGAAGTCGGTGTCGCGCTTCTTCAGCAGGTACCACGACGAGATGCCGAGCACGAACATCGCGGCCGTCACGTAGCCGGCCGACACGGTGTGCACGAACTTCACCTGCGCGACCGGGTTGAACAGCACGTCGAACAGGTTCGTCAGCTCCATGCGCATCGTCTGGTAGTTGAACTCGGCGCCGACCGGGTTGTTCATCCAGCCGTTCGCGACGAGGATCCACAGCGCGGACAGGTTCGAGCCCAGCGCGACGAGGAACGTGACCATCAGGTGCTTGACCTTCGACAGGCGGTTCCAGCCGAAGAAGAACAGGCCGACGAACGTCGATTCGAGGAAGAACGCCATCAGGCCTTCGACCGCGAGCGGCACGCCGAAGATGTCGCCGACATAGTGCGAGTAGTACGACCAGTTCGTGCCGAACTGGAATTCGAGCGTGATGCCGGTCGTCACGCCCATCGCGAAGTTGATCCCGAACAGCTTGCCCCAGAACTGGGTCATGTCCTTGTAGACCTGTTTGCCGGTCATCACGTAGACGGCTTCCATGATGACGAGCAGCCAGGACAGGCCGAGCGTCAGCGGCACGAACAGGAAGTGGTAGAGCGCCGTGATGCCGAACTGCAGACGCGACAGATCGACGACTTCGCTACTTATCATGGTGGTCTCCCTCGGTGGGTGCAGGCGCCGGCACCGAGAGCAGCTTCTCGGCGACGGCGGCAGGCGGAAGCGACATGTGCTCGGCCTGCGGATGATTGAAGAATGCGTATTTGAGCGACATCAGGAGGATCAGCTTGACGATCAGCACCAGGCTGATGTCGCGGGCGAGGGTCGGGCCGCGTGCCCATGCGGCGATGCGCGCACGCCAGCCGATCGTGCCGGCCGGCCGCGGGGGAGGCGGCGCAGGCTCTTTATTGATCGAGATCAAGGCGATTATCCTGAATCGATTTACGTCGGATTGGGGGCGACTTTACGTCGGATTTATGACGGCCGTGAAGCTGTTTTAATCCTTTTGCGCCTGACATGCCAATTTTAAAAGGACTGCTTTCCGATGCCGAGTGCTGCGCTGCGGCAGACCGTCGCGAAACACGGGCCGAAACTTGAGGCAGATCAAGGTTATGCGGAAGGGGCCCGCGAACCGTCCAATACTTGATTAAACAGGTCAATTGATCGACGGAGAAATGAGCGAAGAAGCGGGCGGAGTGGCGACGGATAAACCGGCTAAAAACCGGTGAAAAAGTCGGGCGAAAAAAAACCGCTGCCGGTCAGGCAGCGGTTTTCGATGAAGCTTTCCGAATCGCCGGTATTTATGCGTATTCGGCGAGGGCGGTGCGCATCTTTTTCATCGCGCTCGCCTCGATCTGGCGGATGCGTTCCGCCGACACGCCGAACTCGGCGGCGAGATCGTGCAGCGTCGAGCCGCCCGAGCCGTCGTCGTCGACATGCAGCCAGCGTGCCTCGATGATGCGGCGGCTGCGCGCGTCGAGCGCGTCGAGTGCCTGCGCGATGCCGTCCGTCTGCAGCGAGTCGCGCTGACGCGCGGCGAGCACGGCGGTCGGTTCGTTGTGCGAGTCGGCCAGGTAGGCGATCGGTGCGTACGACTCCTCGCCGTCTTCGACCTGCCCTTCGAGCGCGATATCGCCGCCCGACAGGCGCGTTTCCATTTCGGTCACGTCTTCGCGCTTGACGTTGAGCTCTTGTGCGAGGCCGTCGATTTCCTCGGGCGTCATCGCCTGCATGCTCTTCTTGTGGCTGCGCAGGTTGAAGAACAGCTTGCGCTGCGCCTTCGTCGTCGCGACCTTCACCATGCGCCAGTTGCGCAGGATGTACTCGTGGATCTCGGCCTTGATCCAGTGGATCGCGTACGACACGAGACGAACGTTCTGGGCCGGATCGAAGCGCTTCACGGCCTTCATCAGGCCGATGTTGCCTTCCTGGATCAGGTCGCCGTGCGGCAGGCCGTACCCGAGATAGTTGCGCGCGATCGACACGACGAGCCGCAGGTGCGATAGCACGAGGCGGCGTGCCGAGTCGAGATTGTTGTTTTCGCGGAATTCGGTCGCGTACTGGCGTTCCTCTTCTGCCGTCAGCAGCGGAATGCGATTGACGGCCTGGATATACGCGTCGATGTTGCCAAGCTGGCCCGGCAACATCGATTGAGCTGCGAGCGCCAGCGAGCCTGCCGATTCGGCCTTGGCCGGCGCCGGGCTCAGGGTGTTCGGGAGGGTCAGGGCGTTGCTCACTAAAAACTCCTTTGGAATCAGGGACAAACCCCCGGTCTCGAATGAGATTCCGTGGGGCATCTTAGCACTCCCGCAAGCTGAGTGCTAATTCCTTAGAGCAAGCGTGGGCATCGGAGTTCCCGTTTTTCTATCGAGTTAGTCGAGTCGATAGTCTATTCTGCGACAGGGGAGGCGACGCGAAGTTCCGTAAGCCGTTGTTTCAGATGGTAATCAGTAGACGATTTCAATTTTTGTTGTTTTGGAAGGAAGCCATTTCGCTTCGTGATGCCGATCCGAAAAGTCCTTTACCATACCATTCACTTCGCTCGAGCCGGCCGAAGCGGCAGGTTCCATTCAACCCACAAAGTTGGAGTGTCAGATGAACAATAAGAAGAATCGCCGGCCCCGCAGCCGGCTTGTCCTGCACGCGATGCTGGCGGCGTCCCTTCTGGGAGGATCGGGTGCGGCATTCGCGGATCGATGGGGGATTCAGGCGGGCGGCGGTTTTTCGGATCGCCACGGGGTCGACAAGGGCGATCTCGGCGTGGTGTGGGACCCGGGCTGGAACTGGTGGGAAATGGGCGGTTGGCACTTCGCGTTCGTCGTGGAAGGGCACGCGGGCTACTGGCACACGGGCGGCAACGTTCACGGCAGCATCGGCGAATTCGGCGTGACGCCGTTGTTCCGCTTCATCAAGAGCGCCGGGGAGATTCGCCCGTTCATCGAGGCTGGCGGCGGCGTCCGGCTGCTGACGCACCCGACGATCTCGGATCATTTCTCGCTGGGGACCGCGTTCCAGTTCTCGCCGACCGCGGGGGTGGGCGTGCAGTTCGGCCAACGGCAACAGTATCAGGTCGGCTACCGTTTTGAACATGTGTCTAACGCGGGTATCAAAGAGCCGAATCCTGGTATAAATTTCCACCAGTTCTACGTGCAGTACAACTTCTGATCCGCACGCCCGCGCACGGCGTGCGCGTTGCCGAGGAGTCAGGCGATGGCGAAGGTGATCGATGCGATCCGCGCGCTCGAGCGCGATCGGTTCCGGGCGATGGTGGACGGCGACGGCGAGGCGCTCGGCGCGCTTTTGTCGGACAAGGTGTTCTTCGTGCACACCAACGGCAAACGCGAAACCAAGCAGCAGTTCATCGACGCCATCGTCGCCGGCCGCCGCCGCTATCGCCAGATCGAAATCCAGTCGCAGGACGTGCTGCCCGTCGGCGATGAAACCTGCGTCGTCACCGGGCGTGCGTTGATCGAGATGGAAACGAACAACGGCGGCCTGGTCTTCCCGATTGCGTATACCTCCGTCCACACCCACGAACAGGGCCGCTGGAGCCTGTTCGCGTGGCAGGCGACGCGGTGCGCGACCGAGACATGAGCGCGCGTGGCGCCCGTTTTCATGTCCCGATCGAAGCGGCCTTCTGGGCCGCTTTTTGCTGCCTCGTGCGGCGCGGATCGCGCGGCGCACGAGCGGTCACGCACCGCTCGCTGACGTTTGAACCCTGAAACGGAACCGTCCGTCAGGCCGCCGCGCGGCGATCCGCGCAGTGCCAGGCCGAGCGGTTGATCGCGCTGACGAGCGCATCGAGCGCGGCGCCCGCCGCATCGGCGTGCAGGCCGACGCCGTGCCGCAGCGGCGCATCGCCGACCCGGCAGCCCACCGATACCGCGATCCGCCCGTCCGTCGTGCGCGCGTGTTCGCACGAAGCGATGTCGATCGCGACGCCGGCGGCGGCTGCGAATGCCGCGGCCAAACGTCGCACGGCATCGTCGGGTGCGATATCCGCCGCGGGCGCCGTCGCGATCTCGCGGTTCCGCCAGCGCGCGCCGTTGCCGTGGCGCGCGGCCGGGCCGTCGGTGTCGAAGAATTCGCGCGCGAACAGCGCGCAGATCGCGTCGCCCGTCACTTCCTCTCCCGACGCGTCGGCAAGCGTCTGCACCGCGTGGCTGAATTCGATCTGCACGCGCCGCGTCGGCGTGAAGCCCATCCCGCGTTCGAGCAGGAACGTCGCGCCGCCCTTGCCGGACTGGCTGTTGACGCGGATCACCGCGTCGTAGCTGCGGCCGAGGTCGGCCGGGTCGATCGGCAGGTACGGCACTTCCCACGGCGCGTCGGGGCGCTGCTGCGCGAAGCCCTTGCGGATCGCGTCCTGATGCGAACCGGAGAACGCGGTGAACACGAGGTCGCCCGCGTACGGGTGGCGCGGATGCACCGGAATCTGGTTGCAGCGTTCGACGACGCGGCGCACCGCGTCGATGTCGGAGAAATCGAGGCCCGGATCGATGCCTTGCGTGTAGAGATTCAGCGCGAGCGTGACGAGATCGACGTTGCCGGTACGCTCGCCGTTGCCGAACAGGCAACCCTCGATGCGGTCGGCGCCCGCGAGCAGCGCGAGTTCGGCCGCCGCGACCGCCGTGCCGCGGTCGTTGTGCGGATGCACGGACAGCACGATGCTGTCGCGATACGCGAGGTTGCGGTCCATCCATTCGATCTGGTCGGCGAACACGTTCGGGCTCGCGGCTTCGACGGTGGCCGGCAGGTTGACGATCATCTTGTGGTCGCGGGTCGGGCGCCAGGTTTGCGCGACCGCGTCGCAGATCTCGCGTGCGAACGTCAGCTCGGTCGTGCTGAAGGTTTCCGGCGAGTACTGGAAGGTCCACTGCGTGTCGGGGCGCGCGGCGGCGTGCTCCTTGATGATGCGCGTGCCGTCGATCGCGAGCGCCTTCACGTCGGCCTTCGACATCCCGAACACGATGCGGCGGAACGACGGGCAGACCGCGTTGTACAGGTGCACGATCGCGCGCGGCACGCCTTCGAGCGCGTCGAACGTGCGAGCGATCAGGTCTTCGCGCGCCTGCACGAGCACTTCGATCGTCACGTCATCGGGAATCCGCTTGTCGTCGATCAGCTTGCGGACGAAATCGAAGTCGGTTTGCGACGCCGACGGAAAACCGACCTCGATCTCCTTGAACCCGATCGCGACCAGCATCTCGAAGAATTCGAGCTTCTGCTCGATGCTCATCGGCTCGATCAGCGACTGGTTGCCGTCGCGCAGGTCGGTGCTCATCCAGACGGGCGCGCGCTCGATGGTGCGCGACGGCCATTTGCGGCCATTGAGGCGGACGGGCTCGAACGGACGGTACTTGTCTTGCGGATTGCGCTGCATCTTCTGGACCTCGGGTCTCAAGTCGCGAGCGAAGACGGGCGGCATGGGCGACGGTTGGCGCTGCCTCGCTCCGCGGCACGCGAGCGCGCTGCGGATGCGGATGATCTTCGCGAATCGGCCGACGGATAGACGGACGAATGCTGACGACTTCGGGTTGTAAAAACTGCGAGAGGGGTACTGCGAGGAACTGCTGGGAGGGACCGTGCGGACAGCACACGGCGCTACGACAGCCTTAGGCTAGTCGTAGCGATAGCGGCCGCGCTAGGCGGCCGGAGGTAATTCGGAGGGTGTTCGGAAAGGAACGCATGACGGCAACTCTATGCCAGGATGCGCCCGCGTGTCAAATGCCCGGCGCGCGGGGCCGGTTCGCGGGCGTGCCGTCAGCGCGCGATGCGGGTGATCTGCACGATCGTCGCGACCTGGCGGGCGACGGTGTCGGGCACTGGCACCTCGCCGCGCAATACGGCGTCCGTCCACGCGGCCGTCGTGGCCGCATCGCGCGATTCGGGCAGGGCGACGGGGGGCGCATCGGTCGACGAGCGCTCGGCCTCGATCAGCGTGTCGCACACGCCGTCGTGCAGCCAGTCGACCTGCACCTGGCGCCGCGTGTCGGCAACGGCTTCGCCCTCGGTGCCGCGCGCGAGCAGCGCGCCGCCGAGCGCGGCGTCAGGATGGTCGCGGAACAGCTGCGCGAGGCTGTCGCGGTACGGCGGGTGCGTGTAGTTGACGAGCCGCAGGCCGGCCGGTGCGAACGGCTGCAGGATCTTCACGAGCGTGTGCGTCGAATTGCGCACACCGAGCACGCGGCGCATCGACAGCAGGCGCGCGATGCGCGGCGCCAGCACCTCGATTGACGCGAACGCGACGCGGCGCTCGGCAAGCGTGTCCTCGATCGCATCGTGCGACGCCGACGGAGCAAGCGACAGCGCCGAGAAGATCTCGGCGCTCGTCACGCGGCCCGGATCCTGCTCGACACCATGCACGAGCACCGGCACGCCTTCGCGCGCGAGCAGCAGTGCGAGCAGCGGCACGAGGTTCGGCTGCTTGCGCGCGCCGTTGTAGCTCGGGATCGCGACGGGACGGAACGCCGCGTCCTGTACGTGCACGGGCTCGAACGACGCCTGCGCGGCGGCGAGCATCGCGGCCAGCTCGTCGGCGGATTCGCCCTTCAGCCGATAGGCGATCAGGATCGCGCCGAGTTCGACATCCGACACGCGCGCGTCGAGCATCGCGCGATAGAGCTCGAACGTGTCCTCGGCGGACAGTGCGCGTGCGCCGTTCGGGCCGCGGCCGATTTCCTTGATGAAGCGGGCGCACGGGAACGGAACGGCGGCGGGATCGTGGGAAGCGGTCATCGGGGCGTGGGGCGGGCGGCCGGCATCGGGCCGCGCTGTGAGCGGTGAGGAATGCCCGAGTATCGCACGGGCGCGGACGACGCAAGCAAGGGGGGCGCATCGCGGCGCGCTACACTCTGCTTCCCGGCGGTGCGCGCGCCGGCTGCGCCGCGCCCGTGCCGTTGCCGGCCGAATACGACTACGAGAGACATCCCATGAAGCTTTACAGCTATTTCCGCAGTTCCGCGTCGTACCGCGTGCGGATCGCCCTGAACCTGAAGCAGCTGCCGTTCGACTATGTTCCCGTGCACATGCTGCGTGACGGCGGCGAGCAACTGAAGGACGCGTACCGCGCGCTGAATCCGGACGCGGTCGTGCCGACGCTGACCGACGGCGACGCGACGCTGCAGCAGTCGCTCGCGATCATCGAATATCTCGAGGAAACCCATCCGGAACCGGCGCTGCTGCCGAAGCAGCCGGTCGATCGCGCCTATGTGCGTGCGGTCGCGCTGCAGATCGCGTGCGAAATCCATCCGCTCAACAACCTGCGCGTGCTGAAGTACCTGAAGCACACGCTGAAGGTGCCCGAAGAGGCGAAGAACGCGTGGTACCGGCACTGGATCGAGGCGGGCTTCGAATCGCTCGAGACCCGTCTCGCGAGCGATCCGCGCACCGGCAAGCTGTGTTTCGGCGACACGCCGACACTCGCCGACGTGTGCCTCGTGCCGCAGGTGTTCAACGCGAACCGCTTCTCGATCGACACGACGCGCTATCCGACGATCCAGCGGATCGTCGACCATGCGTCGACGCTCGATGCGTTCAAGGCCGCCGAGCCCGGCGCGCAGCCCGACGCCGAATGAGCGCGGTGCGCCCGGCATGCATGACCGGGCGCGCATGAAAAAGGGCGCCCGAAGGCGCCCCGTGCGATGCGTGCCGGCGGTGTTCAGCCGAGCAGCGCGTCCGCGAATTCGACCGCGCTGAACGGCTGCAGATCCTCGACCTTCTCGCCGACGCCGATGAAGTAGACCGGCACCGGGCGCTGCCGCGCGATCGCGGCGAGAATCCCGCCCTTCGCGGTGCCGTCGAGCTTCGTGACGATGAGGCCGGTGAGGCCGAGCGCGTCGTCGAATGCCTTGACCTGCGTGAGCGCGTTCTGGCCGGTGTTCGCGTCGATCACCAGCAGCACTTCGTGCGGCGCGCCGTCGTGCGCCTTCGAGATCACGCGCTTCACCTTCTTCAGCTCCTCCATCAGGTGGAGCTGCGTCGGCAGGCGGCCGGCCGTGTCGGCCATCATCACGTCGATCTTGCGCGCGCGCGCGGCGCTGACCGCGTCGAAGATCACCGCGGCCGGATCGCCGCTTTCCTGCTGCACGACCGTCACGTTGTTGCGCTCGCCCCAGACCGCCAGCTGTTCGCGCGCGGCCGCGCGGAACGTGTCGCCCGCGGCCAGCAGCACCGACTGGTCGAAGCTCTGCAGATGCTTTGCGAGCTTGCCGATGCTGGTCGTCTTGCCCGCACCGTTCACGCCGGTGATCATCATCACGAGCGGCTGCGCGCGGCCGAGCATCAGCGACTTCTCGAGCGGCGTCAGCAACTCGACGAGCAGGTCGTGCAGCGCGGCCTTCACCTGCTGCGGGTCGGTCAGGCGGCCCGCGCGCACCTTTTCACGTAGCGCGCCGAGCAGGTACTCGGTCGCGTCGACGCCCGCGTCGGACATCAGCAGCGCGGTTTCGAGCTCCTCGTACAGATCCTCGTCGATCTTCGTGTTGACGAAGACGCCGGTGATGCTCGAGCCCGTCTTGGCGAGCCCCGTTTTCAGGCGGGCGAGCCACGATTTCTTCGCGGTGGCGTCCTGCAGCGGCGGCGGAACGATTTCGACCGTCTCGACGACTTCGTCGCGCCCGTCGTTGGTCGGCGTGACCGTCATCACGACGGCCGGCGCGGCCGGTTGCGCGGGCGCTTGCGGCACCTCGGCCGCAGGCGGGGCCTCGACCGCGGGCGCATCGGACGGTTCGTCCGTTTGCTGCGCGTCGGCCGATTGCGATTCCGCCGGATCGGGCTCCTGCGTTTTCTTGAATCGTTTGAAGAAGCTGAACATGGTCTGACGTCGGGAAGAGGGCGGGCCGCCGCCGGAAGCGGGGCACCGGACGGGCCGTCCTGCGTTCGCGCGGGCGCGGCGCACGGCGGCCGAAACCGTGCATTTTATCAGTGCGGCGTGGCGCTCGCGTCAGTGCGCGCCGCCGCTGTGGTAACGTGCGCCTGTTTGGCGGTGCGCCCCTGCGCGCGCCCGGTCCCTCCGTCGTCGATATTCCGTATGTCCCGTTCCTCTTCCGGCCGCTCGGCGGCCCCCTCCAGCCGCGGCAAGCCGCACACGATCCGTATCATCGGCGGTGACTGGAAACGCACGCCGCTCGCGGTGCTCGATCTCGACGGCCTGCGGCCGACGCCCGATCGCGTGCGCGAAACGCTGTTCAACTGGCTCGGCCAGGATCTCGAAGGCCGGCGCTGCCTCGACCTGTTCGCGGGCACGGGCGCGCTCGGTTTCGAGGCCGCGTCGCGCGGCGCGGCGAGCGTCGTGATGGTCGAGCGCCACCCGCGCGCCGCGCAGCAACTGCGTGCGATCAAGGACAAGCTCGGCGCGCGTGCGGTCGAGGTCGCGGAGGCGGACGCGTTGCGGCTCGCGGCCGGGCTCACGCCGGGCGCGTTCGACGTCGTGTTTCTCGATCCGCCGTTCGGCGAACCGGCTGTGCTCGATCGCGCGGTCGCGCTGGCGGCGCCGCTCGTCGCGGCGGGCGGCGCGCTGTACGTCGAAACGGGGGCGGAACTCGACCCGGCCGCGCACGATGCGCTCGCGGGCTGGGAGGTGGTGAAGCACGGCAAGGCCGGTGCGGTTCACTATCATTTGCTGCGGCGCGAAAATGATGAATAATGCGCGTTCCATACGAGGCGGCGCGCTGCAAAGGCGACGCATGCCCATCTCGGCAGTCGCGTGCGCATGGCACCGCTGCCATCCCGTTTGCGTGATGACAGGAGGAGCGACATGGTAGTCGCCGTGTATCCCGGTACGTTCGATCCGCTGACGCGCGGGCACGAAGACCTCGTGCGGCGTGCGTCGAGCATTTTTGATACGCTGGTGGTCGGTGTGGCCGACAGCCGCGCGAAAAAGCCGTTCTTCTCGCTGGAAGAACGTCTGACGATTGCGAACGAGGTGCTCGGCCATTACCCGAACGTGAAGGTGATGAGTTTCACCGGCCTCCTGAAGGACTTCGTCCGCACCAACAACGCACGGGTGATCGTGCGCGGCCTGCGAGCCGTGTCCGATTTCGAATATGAGTTCCAGATGGCGGGGATGAACCGCTATCTGTTGCCCGACGTCGAGACGATGTTCATGACGCCGTCCGACCAGTACCAGTTCATCTCGGGCACGATCGTGCGTGAAATCGCGCAGTTGGGCGGTGATGTCAGCAAGTTCGTGTTCCCGTCCGTCGAGAAGTGGCTGACCGAGAAAGTGACGGCGATGGGAGGCCCTGCCGCGTGACGCGGCGCCGGCCGGTTTCGTCGCGAAGCCGGCCGCCGGCCTGAAGAAGTGAGATCAGTATGGCTTTGATGATTACCGACGAGTGCATCAATTGCGACGTGTGCGAGCCCGAGTGCCCGAACGGCGCGATTTCGATGGGCCCGGACATCTACGTGATCGACCCGAACAAGTGCACCGAGTGCGTCGGCCATTTCGACGAACCGCAGTGCCAGCAGGTGTGTCCGGTCGAATGCATTCCGCGCGATCCGCAGCATGACGAATCGCACGCGCAATTGATGGAGAAGTACCACGCGTTGATCGCCGTGAAAGGCGACGACGCGTCGTGACCCCGCGGTGACGCGCGCGCCCGGGTTCTTCGGCACGCATGTCACGCATCCGGATCGGCGCCGCCTGGCGCCGGTTCCTTCATGTCAGGCCAGCAGCTCGCGCAACGCCGCGACGAGCGCATCGCATTCGGCATCGGTGCCGACGGTGATGCGCAGGTGCTGGTCGATTCGCGGCAGCCCGAAGTGCCGCACGAAAATTTCCCGTTCCTTCAGTTTGGCCGCGATGGCGCCCGCGTCGTGCGCGGGATGGCGCGCGAACACGAAATTCGCGGCCGACGGCACGACGTCGAAGCCGAGCGTGTCGAGCGCGTGCGTGAGCCGCGTCCGGCTGTCGATCACGCGCCGGCAGGTTGCGCTGAAATAATCGGTGTCTTCGTACGCCGCCTGCGCGGCGACTTGCGCGAGCCGGTCGAGCGGGTACGAGTTGAAGCTGTCCTTCACGCGGTTCAGCGCGTCGATCAGCGCGGCATCGCCGAATGCGAAACCGACGCGCATGCCCGCGAGCGAGCGCGCCTTCGACGTCGTGTGCACGACGAGCAGGTTCGGGTAGCGGTCGATCAGCGCAATCGCGGACTGCGCGCCGAAGTCGACATAGGCTTCGTCGATCACGACGACCGACGACGGATTCGCGGCCGCGATCCGCTCGACATCCGCGAGCGGCAGCGCGCGCCCGGTCGGCGCGTTCGGGTTCGGAAACAGCACGCCGCCGGCGTCGTCGAGATAGTCGTCGACGCGGATCGAGAAGTCATCCGCGAGCGGCACGACCGTCGTCTCGACGCCGTACAGGCGTGCATAGGTCGGATAGAAGCTGTACGTGATGTCGGGGAAGCGCAGCGGCCGGTCGTGCTTGAGCAGCGCCTGGAATGCGTGCGCGAGCACCTCGTCGGAGCCGTTGCCGACGAACACCTGCTCGGGCTGGATGCGGTGATGGGCCGCGACCGTCTCGCGCAGCGCGCGTGCAACCGGGTCCGGATAGCGGCGCAGCGTGTCGCCGGTCGCGCCGAGTTCGCGCGCGATCGCCGCGACGACGCGCGGCGACGGCGGATAGGGATTCTCGTTGGTGTTCAGCTTGACCGGGTGTGCGAGCGCGGGCTGCTCGCCCGGCACGTAAGGCACGAGTTGCTGAACGACGTCGCTCCAGTAACGGCTCACCGCTTGGCTCCTGTCGAGCAAAGCGACCAGATTACCGCAAGTATGCGCAGGATGGGGCGGGCGGGGGCGCCCGGCGACGCCGGACGGCGCGATGGATCGTCGCCGGGCGCTGCGGTCAGTTGCGATGCAGTTGCATCGTCGCGCGGTCAAGTTCGCCCTTGACGACCATCGGCATCACGGCGAGCGCGCGCTCGATCGACGCGTCGATTACGTCCTGTTCCTCGCGGCGCGGCGGCTTCAGCACGAAGTTCGCGACATCGGGTTTCGCGCCGGCGCGGGCGCTTTCCGGAATCAGGTCGCGCGGATGACCGATGCCGATCCGCAGCCGCCAGTACTGTTGCGACGACAGGTGTGCGGTGATGTCCTTCAGGCCGTTGTGGCCGCCGCTGCCGCCGCCGAGCTTCAGCTTCACGGTGCCGGGCGGCAGGTCGAGCTCGTCGTGTGCGACGAGGATCTGGTCGGGCAGGATCTTGAAGAACTGCGCGAGCGCGACGACCGACTGGCCGGAGCGGTTCATGTAGGTTTGCGGCTCGAGCAGGTGGACTTCCTCACCGTGCAGGCGCGCTTTCGCGTAGAAGCCATGGAAGCGGCGTTCGTCGCGCAGCGTCGCGCCTGCTTCGCGGGCGAGCTGGTCGATCAGCCAGAAGCCGGCGTTGTGGCGCGTCGCGGTGTATTCCGCCCCGGGATTGCCGAGGCCGACGATCAATTTGATCATGACGTTTCGAAGGCGGCAGCCGCCGCCTGGGCGCAGAAAAAGAAAAACCCGCCGGGCAAGCCGCGGCGGGTTGCGTCGACCGTTTCGTGAAACGGATCGATGAGAGGCGCGTAGGCGGCCGCTTAGGCAGCCGGCGTTTCGCCTTCGGCTGCGTCCGACACGGCACCAGCCGGGACCGTCGCCGACGCGACAACCGGGTTTTCCGCGTCGACGTGCGCGACCAGCGCGACGCCCTTCGGCAGTGCGATGTCCTTCGCGTGCAGCGATTGACCGGCTTCGATCTTCGACAGGTCGACTTCGAGGAACTCCGGCAGGTCAGCCGGCAGGCACTCGATTTCGATTTCCGTCGCGACGTGCGAAACGACCGCGCTCGACAGCTTCACGGCCGGGCTGATTTCGGCGTTCAGGAAGTGCAGCGGAGCCTTCGTGTGCAGCTTCTTCTTCGCGTCAACGCGCTGGAAGTCCACGTGCAGCACCAGTTGCTTGAACGGGTGGTATTGCACGTCGCGCAGCAGAACCTGTTGCGACTGGCCAGCCACTTCGAGGTCGAGGATCGACGAGTGGAAAGCTTCCTTCTTCAGGGCGTGCCACAGGGCGTTGTGATCGAGTTCGATCTTTTGCGGGGCTGCTTCGCCACCGTAAACGATACCCGTGGTCTTACCGGCGTTGCGCAGGCGGCGGCTCGCACCCGTACCTTGCTGTTGGCGCTCGAAAGCGACGACTTTCATATGATTCTCCAATGGCTGCCCGCGACCAGGCAGTAAAACGGGGCCGTCAAATGTCGGCCCCCGATGAAGCGGACGGGGTTTCGTCTATCCCGTCCGATTGTGCAAAAAGCGAAGCGTTGCCGCTTCGCTTTCTGCGCATACTTTGTTCAGTCGATTCGCGATCAGGATTCCGCGAACAGCGACATCACCGAATCGCCGCGGCGGATCCGCGAGAACGTTTCGGCCAGCAGGCTCGCGCTCGTCAGTGCACGGATCTTCGAGCAGCCGAGCGATTCGGCGGACAGCGGGATCGTGTCGGTGACCACCAGCTCGTCGAGTGCCGACGCGGCGATGCGATCACCCGCGCCACCCGACAGCACCGGGTGCGTCGCGTAGGCGAAAACCTGTTTCGCGCCGCGCTCCTTCAGCACTTGCGCGGCCTTGCAGAGCGTGCCTGCCGTATCGACCATGTCGTCCATGATCACGCAGGTGCGGCCTTCGACTTCACCGATGATGTTCATCACTTCGGAGACGTTCGCCTTCGGGCGGCGCTTGTCGATGATCGCGAGATCGCAGTTGAGCTGCTTCGCGAGTGCCCGGGCACGCACCACGCCGCCGACGTCCGGCGACACGACGAGCAGATCCGGGTAGTTCTGCTTTCGCAGGTCACCCAGCAGGATCGGCGTTGCGTAGATGTTGTCGACCGGGATGTCGAAGAAGCCTTGAATCTGGTCGGCGTGCAGATCCATCGTGATGATCCGCTCGACGCCGGCGATTTCCAGCATGTTCGCGACGACCTTCGCCGAGATCGCAACACGCGCCGAACGCGGGCGGCGATCCTGACGGGCGTAGCCGAAGTAGGGGATGGCTGCAGTGATCCGGCCGGCGGATGCGCGCTTGAGCGCATCGACCATGATCATCAGTTCCATCAGGTTGTCGTTCGTCGGTGCGCACGTGGATTGCAGGACGAAGACGTCCTTGCCGCGCACGTTTTCCTGGATCTCGACCTGGATCTCGCCGTCGGAGAAACGGCTGACCATTGCTTTGCCGAGGGGGATACCAAGGATATTGACGACTTCCTGGGCGAGCGCGGGATTCGCGTTGCCAGTAAAGACCATCAGGCCATCATGGCTGTGGCTGCTCATCGTGCACCTGCTTCAGGCTTGGGCGGGAAATGCGGGAAAATTTTTTGGCAGGGGAGGAAGGACTCGAACCCTCGCATGCCGGAATCAAAATCCGGTGCCTTGACCAACTTGGCGACTCCCCTACACTTAACTGACTGCTTTACCGAACTCGTGTAGGCCGTTCGGCAAAGTAAAACTTCATGACGCGAAAGCGAAGAGCGGATGCTCGTCCAGACTCTCGGCAACTGCACCATTCCAACTGGCGGGCAGCTTGGCTTTCGCCGCTTCTGCCTCGTGCTTGCTGTGAAACGCTGCAAACACGCTTGCTCCGGAGCCGGTCATCCTCGCGGGGGTCAAATCATACAACCATTTAACCGCCTGCGCAACTTCCGCGTACTTCCTTGTTACAACTTCCTGCATGTCGTTCCGGCCGAAGCTATCTGGCCATCCCGCATCGCTGGTTTGCTGTGCAAGAAAGTCAGCAATTGTGACGGGCTTCGTATCTCTTGTCAACAACTCATCTGAAAATATTTCAGCGGTCGGGACATGAACGCTTGGCGTCACAACCAAGAACCAGCGAGTCGGCAATTGTACCTCAGCTAATTCTTCTCCGATACCCTCTGCGAACGCATTTTTTCCAAAAATAAAAAACGGGACGTCTGCGCCGAGTTTGACCGCGAGCGACTGAAGCTCGGCGCGCGGCAGGTCGAGTCGCCACAGGCGGTTCAGTGCGAGCAGCGTCGTTGCGGCGTCGGAGCTGCCGCCGCCAAGGCCGGCCCCCATCGGCAGGCACTTGTCGATCTCGATGTCGACGCCGTGCGCGGTGCCCGTATGTGCTTTCAGCAGGTTGGCTGCGCGCACGACGAGGTCGCTTTCCTCTGGCACGCCGGGCACGTCGGTGGCGCGCGCGACGCGACCGTCGTCGCGCAGCGTGAAATGCAGCGTGTCGCCCCAGTTCAGCAACTGGAACACGCTCTGCAGATCGTGATAGCCGTTCGGGCGGCGGCCGGTGATGTGCAGGAACAGGTTGAGTTTCGCGGGCGCAAGGCAATTGCGCAGCGAGCGGGTCGAATCGGTCATGCGTATGTCTGGGCTGGGCCGGTGCTCACTGGTCGAGCACGAGCTTGATGTCGAGCGGCGGGGTCGCGCGCACGAGGTTGACGCGTTTGACGCCCGTGGCCGGGGCATCCGCGTAGGCAAGGTAGTCGATCGTCCAGCCATCCTGGCGGATCTGCTTGACGCGCGTGCCGTCGGCCGGGTCGCGCACCGTCTCCGCAGGGGTCGCGGGCGCGGCCGTGGGCAGCAGCCAGTAGCGCAGGCCCGCGAGCGGCAGTTCGAAGCCAAGCGTTTTCTGCATCAGGTCGCCGACGTCCGGCGCATATTGCGTCGGACGGTTCGGCAATTCGAGCGATGCCGCCTGCGGCGTCGATTTCACGACCGCGAGCGTCTGGCCGAGCGGGCTGCGCAGCTCGAGCGACACGTTGTCGCCGTGCTCCTGCCAGTCGAAGTTGCCGTACACGTTCTGCTGCTTGCCGAGACGGTCGTCGTACTGCACCGCAAAGCGGCCATGGTAAGCGTGCGCTGCGGCGGTCTGCAGCGGCGCGCCCGTCGGCACGCCGGCCGACGGCGGCGTGCTCGCGCAGCCGGCGAGCGCGAGCGCCGCGCCGGCTGCGGCCAGCGTGCGCTGCGCGCGGGAGGACAGGGAAAACGTCGGGAACATCTGCATCAGAGGCCGTTGATCTGGAGGCGTTTCAGTGTCTGCACGAGCGTGTCGTTGTCCGGCTCGAGCTTCTGCGCGTCACGCCACGCGGAACGCGCGTCGTCCTGCGCGCCGCTCTTCCACAGCACTTCGCCGAGATGCGCGCCGATTTCGGCGTTCGGCTGCAGTTCGTACGCGCGCCGCAGCACCTTCGCCGCACCGGCCGTATCGCCCATCCGGTACTTCACCCAGCCGAGACTGTCCATGATGTAGGCGTCGTTCGGCGCGAGCGTCATCGCCTTGTCGATCAGCTTGCTGGCTTCGGGCAGTCGCTGGTTGCGGTCGGCGAGCGAATAGCCGAGCGCGTTGTACGCCTGCGGATTGTCGGGCTGCGTGCGGATCAGCTCGCGCAGCTGCTTTTCCATCGTCGTGTAATGGCCGGTTTTTTCGGCCGCCATCGCGTAGTCGTAGCGCAGGTCGGGATCGTCCGGGAAGTCCTGGACCGCCTGCCCGAGCCGGGCCTCGGCTTCCGGGTAGCGCTTCGCGGTGAACAGGATCGACGCGTCGGTGCGAGCGACCACGGCGGCATCGCGCGGATCCGTGATCGGCAGGTCGTCGAGCACCTTGCGCGCCTCGTCGGTCTTGCCCTGTTTCTGCAGCAGTTGCGCGCGCGTGATCTGCGCGGGGAGATAGTGCTGGCTCGTCTGGTCGACCTTGTCGAGCCATTGCGACGCCAGCGCGTCGTTGTTCTGGTCGATCGCGATCTGCGCGAGGTAGATGTAGCCCTGGCCGACGTCGAGGTTCGGCTGCTTGTCGCCGAGCTGTACGTACTGCTTCAGGTAGGCGGTGGCTTCGTCGAGCTTCTTCTGCTGGATCTTGATCAGCGCGAGCGCCATCAGCGGCGTCGGATCCTTCGAGTCGAGCTTGCGCATCGTCTCGAACTGCTTCTGCGCGTCGTCGAGGCGATCGTCGGCGAGATAGAGCTGCGACAGCGCGAGCCGCGCATCGCGCGACTTCGGATTCTGCTGAACATACTTCTCGAACGACGCGATGCCCGCCGCGCGTTCCGCAGGCCCCATCTGCGACAGCATCAGGGCCGCCGGCAGGTAGTCGGGGCGGATCTGCAGCGCCTGCTTCAGCGATTGCGCGGCGCCGTCCTTGTCGTCGACCGCAAGCTGCTGGCGCGCGATCGCGAGCTGAGCCTCGGGCCGGTTCAGGTCGTTCTTCAGCATGTCCTTCAGCACCGCGAGGCCGCCGACGCGGTCGGGGCCGCGCACGAGCAGCGCCTGCAGCGCGAGGATCGCCGGGCCGCGCGTCTCGCCGGTCGCCCGGGCCAGCTCGCGCGCGAGCATCGGCTGCGCGTCGGCCGGCTTGCCGGCGAGCACCAGCAGCGCGGCGTCGACTTGCGACGCCCGGTTCGATTCCGGTGCGTACTGGCGCCACAGGTTCGCGGCGGACAGCGCGTCGGCCGGGCTCTGCGCACCGAGCGCGATCTCGGTCGCGCGCTGGGCCATGCGCGGATCGCGCGTGTCGCGGGCAAGCGCGAGGTAGGTCTGGTAGGCCGGCGCGGGCTGGTTGCGCTGGAGCGCGACCTCGGCGGCGAGCACCTGGTAGACGATCTGGCTCGTCAGCGGAACGCCGGGGAGATTCTTCTGCTCGTCCGGCATCACGTGCTCGAACGCGCCCTGCGGTTCCGCGTCGTCCGATGCCGGATCCTGCGCGTGAGCCGGGAAGGCGGTGAGGGTCCAGGCGGCGAACAGCGCGGCGCCGAGCGCACGGCGGACCGGGAAGGCACGCGCGCCGCGCACGGCGGCGGGGCGCTTCAGAAGCAGCTTCGAGGGCAGGGTCATGGAAATCCGTTCGATGTTTCAACCGATTGTAACGCGCTCGCTACAATACACGCACGATCGTGAATCCAGCCTCAGACCCGTAAAACATGCCAGAGTTGCCAGAAGTCGAAGTCACGCGCCGGGGCATCGAGCCCTTTGTCGCAGGCCGCCGCGTCGAGCGAGTCGACGTCCGTACCGAGATGTTGCGCTGGCCCGTGCCGGCAGGGCTCGCCGAGCAGTTGCGCGCGCGCGAGGTGCTCGCCGTCGAGCGTCGCGGCAAGTACCTGCTGTTCGAGGTCGACGCAGGCTGGTTCATCGTCCATCTCGGCATGACGGGCACGCTGCGCGTGCTGCCCGCCGACGGCGTGCCGGTCGCCGCCAAGCATGACCACATCGACTGGATCTTCGACGAATTCGTGCTGCGGTTCCGCGATCCGCGCCGTTTCGGCGCGGTGCTGTGGCACCCGCGCGAAGCAGGCGACGTGCATGCACATCCGCTCCTCGCGAGCCTCGGCGTCGAGCCGTTCTCGCCGGCGTTTACCGGCGCGCTGCTGCACGCGCGCACGCGCGGCCGCACCGTGTCGGTCAAGCAGGCGCTGCTCGCGGGCGACATGGTCGTCGGCGTCGGCAACATCTATGCGTCGGAGAGCCTGTTTCGTGCGGGCATCCGGCCGACGACGGCCGCCGGCAAGGTCTCGCTGCCGCGCTACGAGCGGCTGGCCGACGCGGTGCGCGCGACGCTCGCCGACGCGATCGAGCGTGGCGGCAGCACGTTGCGCGATTTTGTCGGCAGCAACGGCGAAAGCGGCTATTTCCAGCTCGACTGCTTCGTCTACGACCGTGCCGGCCAACCCTGCCGTGTATGCGGCACACCGATTCGCCAGATCGTGCAGGGCCAACGGTCGACTTATTTTTGCCCGACCTGCCAGCGTTGAAACCTCAGCGTTGAAACCTTATTCCCCGATCAGACAACTTGAAGCCGCCCCGCATCGCCCCCGCTCCGTTCCCCGTCACGCCGCTGCATCGCACGTTCGCCACGCGCCTGGTCGCATGGCAGCGCGAGCATGGCCGCCACGACCTGCCGTGGCAGAACACGCGAGATCCGTACCGGATCTGGCTGTCGGAAATCATGCTGCAGCAGACGCAGGTATCGACCGTCATCCCGTATTACACGCGCTTTCTCGAACGCTACCCGGACGTCGCCGCGCTCGCAGCCGCGCCGACCGACGACGTGATGGCGTTGTGGGCGGGGCTCGGTTACTACTCGCGCGCGCGCAATCTGCACCGCTGCGCGCAGGCCGTCGTCGCCGAGCACGGCGGCGCGTTTCCGGCGACGCCCGACGCGTTGGCCGAACTGCCGGGCATCGGCCGTTCGACGGCCGCGGCGATCGCGTCGTTCGCGTACGGCGCGCGCGCGACGATCCTCGATGGCAACGTGAAGCGCGTGCTTGCGCGGGTTTTCGGCGTCGAGGGCTTTCCGGGCGAGAAGCGTGTCGAGAACGACATGTGGGCGCTCGCCGAATCGCTGTTGCCCGACGCCGCGAATGCGGCCGACGTGAGCGCGTACACGCAGGGGCTGATGGATCTCGGTGCGACGCTGTGCGTGCGCGGCAAGCCCGATTGCGCGCGTTGCCCGTTCGCGGGCGATTGCGTTGCGCAATCGACGGGCCGCCAGCGCGAGCTGCCGGCCGCGCGGCCGAAGAAGGCGGTGCCGACACGCAAGACCTGGATGCTCGTGCTGCGCGACGGTGACGCCGTGCTGCTCGAGCGCCGGCCGCCGACCGGCATCTGGGGCGGGCTGTGGAGCCTGCCGCAAGCGGACGGCGACGCCGCGCTCGCGGAACTCGCGCGCGGCTTCGGCGGCGGCGGCACGGTGCCGCTCGCGCCGCTCACGCACACGTTTACGCATTTCCGGCTCGAGATCGAGCCTCGGCTGAGCGACATGGCCGACGGTGGCGGCCTGCCTTCGGGGGCGCGGGATGCGGATACCGCGTGGGTCCCGCTGAGCCGGCTCGACGCGTACGGCGTGCCGGCGCCCGTGCGCAAGCTGCTCGATGCGCTGAGCGGGCCGCTGTTGTAACGAACGGGAAGGGCGCGGCGCGGGCTGCGTTCGGGAACGCGCCGGGATACCGCTTGCGGGAAAGGTCTTCCGGCGGGTGCGACGCGCGACGGAATCGGCCGCGGTAGTTACAGCCAGCCGTGCCGGTCGAGTACGTGGTGCACTGCATCGATGCGCGCGCCGACGTCCGGAAACTCCATCAGCTTCTGCCGCGCGCGCAGGTCGAGCGGCAGCAGTTCCGCGAGGCGGTTCGACACCCAGCTCGGATCGTCGAGGCGGAACGGTTCGCCGAACGGCATTTTCTCCGGATCGGACTTCTTCAGCGCGTTGATGATGCGCTCGAGCACCTCGGCGCACGAGCCGAATTGAGCGAGCGCCTGCTCGCCTTCGAGCGGGATGTCGTCGGGCAGCGGCTCCGCGATGCCGACCAGCAGCCCGTTGCCTTCCACGCGATACGACAGCAGCTCGAAACGCTGCGTGCCGACGGCCTGCAGATAAAGCATGCCGAATTCGCCGGTATCGCACTCGGTGATGCGCGCCATGCAGCCGATGGTCTCGGGCACCGACACGGCGCCGTCCTGCGCGACTTCGGGCCCGCTCTTCAGCAGGCACACACCGAACGGCGCGTTGTCGCGCAGGCACGCGCGGGACATGTCGAGATAACGCGCCTCGAACACCTTGAGCGGGAGCAACCCCCCCGGAAACAGCACCGTGTGCAGCGGAAACAGCGGCAGGTCGATCAGGGTGGTCGATAGGGAGGACATGGCGCGCGGGCGTTGGGGCGTGCGTCGCTAGGGTCGGTCGACCTCGGAGACGAGCCGCGACGACGCGTCGACATCCACTGGCGCGTCACGATGCCGCACGATCACGTTCGCCTCGCGCGCAAGGCGCGCGGCAAGCGTTTCCGCGATGAACACCGAACGATGCTGCCCGCCCGTGCAGCCGATGGCGACGGTCAGGTAGCTGCGGTTGTCATCGCGGAAGTGCGGCAGCCATTTCATCAGGAACGCATGGATGTCGTCGATCATCTGGTGGACGATCGGCAGTGCGTCGAGAAAGGCGATGACCGGTTGGTCGAGCCCGGTGAGCGGGCGCAACTCGTGGTCGTAGTACGGGTTCGGCAGCGCGCGCACGTCGAACATCAGGTCGGCGTCGAGCGGCACGCCGCGCTTGAAACCGAACGATTCGAACATCACCATCAGGTCGTTGTTCTTCTGCTCGATGAAGCGCTTGACCCACGTACGCAGCGCGTTCGCGCGCAGCGTGCTCGTGTCGATCTGGTGGCCGAATTCGGCGAGCGGCGCGACGAGGTGGCGTTCGCGTTCGATCGCTTCCTCGAGCGATGACAGCAGGCCGACGTCCGCATCATGCGACAGCGAGCCGGACAGCGGATGACGGCGGCGCGTTTCGGAGAAGCGCTGGATCAGCGACTGGGTGCTCGCGTTGAGGAACAGCACGCGGACGTCGTGCTCGCGCGACAGCTCGCGAATCAGGCCGGGCATTTCGTCGAGCGATGCGCTCGAGCGCGCGTCGATCGCGACCGCGAGCCGGTGCTGGCCATCCTCCGCGAGGTAGCGGGCAAGTTCGGGGAGCACGTGCGGCGGCAGGTTGTCGACGCAGTAATAGCCTGCGTCTTCGAGCGCGTTCAGCGCGACGGACTTGCCTGAGCCGGAGATGCCGGTGATGAGGACGATGCGCATGGGAAGCAGAGAATCCTGACGTTTCATCATAGCACCGGCTCGACGCGTCGGCGTTGCGTGGCCGGCGCGTGCGGGTTACACCAGTTTGCCGGGGAATTGACTGTCGGGATCTTGCATCGCGAGTCGTTGCCGATCCATGAAATCGCGCAACGTGTCGATTCCGCGCAACTGCAGGATCGTGTTCCGGACGGCCGCCTCGACGAGCACCGCGAGGTTGCGGCCGGCTGCAACCTGGATCGTGACCTTGCTGATCGGCAAGCCGAGCACGTCGACGGTCTGGCTTTCGAGCGGCAGGCGCTGGAATTCGCCGTCGGGGCGCCGCACGAGCTGGACGATCAGCTTCAACTTCATTTTCCGCCGCACGGCGGTTTCACCGAAGATCGTCTTGATGTCGAGCAGGCCGAGGCCGCGCACTTCGAGCAGGTTCTGCAGCAGCGGCGGGCAGCGCCCTTCGACGAAATCGGGGCCAAGTCGGACGAAATCGACCGCGTCGTCGGCGACGAGGCCGTGGCCGCGGCTGATCAGCTCGAGGCCGAGTTCGCTCTTGCCGAGGCCCGAATCGCCGGTCAGCAGCACGCCCATCCCGAGGATGTCGATGAACACGCCGTGCAGCGTCGCGCGCGGCGCGAGGATCCGCGACATGTAGAGCCGCAGGCTGTCGATCACCGCGGCGGCCGACATCGGCGTCGTGAACAGCGGGGTCGACGAGCGCGTACAGCGCAGCACGAGTTCGGGGGGGGCGGCGGCGCCGCCCGCGACGACGAGGAACGGCGGTTCGAGGGCGATCAGCTCGGCCATGTGGCGCGAGCGGTCTTCGTCGGTCTGCCGCTGGTAGTAGTCGATTTCGGCTTCGCCGAGCACCTGGATCCGGTTCGGGTGGATCAGGTTCAGGTGGCCGACGAGGTCGGCGCTCGAGGTTGCATTGCCGACGGTGTCGGCCGAAAAGCCGCGTTCCCAGCCTTCATGCCCCGTCAGCCAGCTCAGTTTCAGCGTGGCCGCGTTGTCGTCGAAGATGCTCTGGGCGTTGATGCTGGACGTATCCATGACTGCTCCGTCACTCCAATGGGCCGGTGCATGCGCGCGGCGACGGACGTCGCCATGCCGGGCCGGCGCCGGGCGGCCCTGGACGGCGGCGTGCGCCGCCTCGTACGGGAAAATAATCCGCCCGGATCAACTCAAGGTTGCCACTGAGTGAGCAGGCGATGCAACTCGGCGATGTCCGTTTCGTTGTGCAGACGCTCGCGCGCGTCGCGATCGGACAGCAGTTGCGCGATTTCCGACAGGATCTCGAGGTGTTGCTGGGTGGCTTGCTCGGGCACGAGCAGGAAGATCAGGAGGCCGACCGGCTGGCCGTCGGGGGCTTCGAACGGGATCGCATCGGCGAGCCGGACGAACGCGGCGAGCGGGTGCTTGAGACCCTTGATGCGCCCGTGCGGAATCGCGACGCCTTCGCCGAGCCCGGTCGAGCCGAGGCGCTCGCGCGCGAACAGGTTGTCCGTGACGGTGCTGCGGGCGATGCCGTTCTGATTCTCGAACATCAGCCCGGCTTGTTCGAACACGCGTTTCTTGCTGGTGACTGAGAGGTCGATGACGACGTTCTCTATGGGCAGGATTTTGGCTAGGCGATTCATGTTGGCAGGCGATTGGGCGGCCTGGGGTCTCCTTGCGGCGGCAGACTGATCATCCATGTTCGGCGATATCAAGGCGTTCTGCATCGGCAATCTGCAAGGCAGCTACCGCATCCAGCGCCCCCCGGCGATAACCGGAACATTATAGAGCACAGCTGCGTGCGTGGCGCAGCGTGGACGGACCGGTTGCACCACCGCGAGGAGTCGCAAAAAAAACGCCCGGCGAGCCGGGCGACGTGTGTGTTGCGGTGAAGGTTACTGCGGCGGCAGTTCGATCTGGTCGATCGACGGTTGAAGCTTGATCGGGTCGTGCGCGTGCGTTTGCAGGCGCTCCATGTGCTTGACGACCTGACGGTCCAGCTTGTCGATCAGCAGGTCGATCGCCGCATACAGGTTACCGTTCGCGCTTTCGACGAAGATGTCCTTGCCCTTCAGGTGCAGATTGATTTCCGCGCGCTGCTGCTTGTCCTTTTCCTTGTGATTGTCGACCGAGAGGATCACAGTGCCATCGATCACCTGATCGCTATGCCGTAGCACCCGGTCCAGCTTGGTGATCACGTATTCGCGAATTGCAGGCGTGACTTCGAGATGATGTCCACTGATCTTCAGGTTCATAGTGCTTCTCCAAGCGAGTGACCACCCGGCCGCATCGAGGCGGCGCTCCGGTCGACTTGCCCGTGCCGCACGAGGCGGCGTATCGCGGACAGGTCGCCCGGCCTGTTCCCCGTGTGCGCGGTGGCCGGAACACGCCTGCCGCCGGGCAGGCAGCAGGCTTAAAGAGACTTGCGCAGATTCACTGCCGGGATCTTGAGGGCTTCGCGATACTTCGCAACCGTGCGGCGCGCGACCACGAACCCCTGTTCTGCCAGCAGCTCGGCAATGCGGCTGTCCGAAAGTGGCGATTTTGGGTCTTCAGCTCCTATCAGTTGCTTGATGAGGGCTCGGATGGCGGTCGACGAGGCGGCGCCACCGGTGTCGGTCGAGACGTGAGATCCGAAGAAGTACTTAAATTCAAGCGTCCCGAACGGGGTCAGCATGTACTTCCCGGTTGTCACACGGCTGACAGTCGACTCGTGTAGGCCCAGCGTATCAGCTATTTCCCGCAAAACCAAGGGGCGCATGGCAATTTCACCGTGCGCAAAGAAGTTCTTTTGACGCTCGACAATCGCCTGCGCGACACGCAGGATCGTGTCGAATCGCTGCTGGATGTTCTTGATCAGCCAGCGTGCTTCCTGGAGCTGCTGCTTGAGCGAGCCGGCCGACGGATCGCCGCGGCTGTTGCGCAGGATGTTCGCGTAGAGGTTGTTGATCCGCAGGCGCGGCACGACCTCCGGATTGAGCTCCGCGAGCCATCCCTGGCCGGCCTTCTTCACGATGATGTCGGGCACGACGTAGTCGGCCTCGGCCTTGCCGTATGCGGCGCCGGGGAACGGCTCCAGCGAGCGGATCAGCGTGTGCGCGTCGCGCAGCGCGTCGTCGCTCGCCTTCAGGTGCTTGCGCAGCCGCGTGAAGTCGCGGGCGGCGAGCAGTTCGAGATGCTGCGACACGATCTCGAGTGCGAGCGTGCGTGTCGGGGACGGATCGAGGCGCAGCAACTGCAGCTTCAGGCATTCGGATGCCGAGCGGGCGCCGACCCCGGCCGGGTCGAAGCTGTGCAGCAGCGCGAGCGCCGCGTTCAGTTCGTCGCAGTCGATTTCCAGCTCGGGCGGCAGGTCGGCGAGCACTTCGTCGAGCGTGGCGGTCAGGTAGCCGTCGTCGTCGAGCGATTCGATCAGGAACATCACGAGCGCGCGATCGCGCGGGCCGGCCTGCGTGACGCGCAACTGTGCGGACAGGTGGTCGCGCAGCGACGTCGCCGCTTCCTGCACCTGCAGCGGCGGGAGGTCGTCGTCGTCGGACGCGCCGCTCGCGCGGCCGAATTCGTCGAGATTCCACTGCGGGCCGTCGTTGCCGTCGCCGGACGCGTAACCGTCGTATTCGTCCGCGCCGGCCGGTTCGTCGCGCTCGGCGCGCTCGCTCGACGAACTGCTGCTGTTTGTCGCAGCGGGCTCGGTGTTCTGGGCGGGAGGCGTCTGCGCGATCAACGATCCGTCCGCTGCGACACGCAGCGGGCTCGCTATCCATTCGTCGTCGTTCTCGAGCAGCGGGTTCTGCGCGACGGCCATCGCGACTTCCTGCTGCAATTCGAGCGTCGACAACTGCAGGAGCCGGATCGACTGCTGTAGCTGGGGCGTCAGCGCCAGATGTTGCGACAGGCGGAGTTGAAGGCTGGCTTTCATGGCAAGGAGGGAGTCATACCGGCAGTTTGCCACGACCCAGGCGCGTTGAGCCATCCGCGATTACGCGCGGCGCGCCGCCCGGCCGCGGGCACGGCCGCGGGCGTGGTTGCAAAGCAGGACGCGGCCCCGCGCGGCGATGCCGGGCGGGGTGCAGCCAGCCACGAAGGGGAGTTACATCCGGAAGTGTTCGCCGAGGTACACGCGGCGCACGCTTTCGTTTTCGATGATTTCGCTCGGCGCACCGGCGGCGAGCACCGAACCGTCGCTGATGATGTATGCGTGGTCGCAGATGCCGAGCGTTTCGCGGACGTTGTGATCGGTAATCAGCACGCCGATGTTGCGCTGCTTCAGGAACTTGACGATCTTCTGGATCTCGAGCACCGCGATCGGGTCGACGCCGGCGAACGGTTCGTCGAGCAGGATGAAGTTCGGGTTGGTCGCGAGCGCGCGCGCGATTTCGACCCGGCGCCGCTCGCCGCCCGACAGCGACAGCGCGGGGTTCTCGCGCAGGTGGCCGATCTGCAGCTCGTCGAGCAGCGCTTCGGTGCGCGACGCGATCGCGTCCTTCGACAGCCGCTTGCCGTCTTCGCCGTGCTGCAACTCGAGCACCGCGCGGATGTTTTCCTCGACGGTCAGCTTGCGGAACACCGACGCTTCCTGCGGCAGGTACGACAGGCCGAGCGATGCGCGCTTGTGGATCGGCAGCAGGCTGATCGAACTGCCGTTCAGCGAGATCTCGCCCGCGTCGAGCGGCACGAGGCCGACGATCATGTAGAACGACGTGGTCTTGCCGGCACCGTTCGGGCCGAGCAGGCCGACGACTTCGCCGCTCTTCACGTCGAGCGACACGTCCTTGACGACCGTGCGCGAGCCGTAGCGCTTCTTCAGGTTGCGGACCACGAGCGAGCTCGTGGTGCCGGCCGGCTGGCGGTTCGGTAGTGCGTTCATTGGCCCGGCGCCCCCTGGATCGTGGTCGACGGCGACAGCTTCGCCGGCGCGCCGTTCAGCGGCGCGGGGCCGCCGTTCTTCGGCGACAGCATCGCGCGCACGCGGCCGTTCGGGTTGCCCGGCGCGGCGACGTCCTTGCCGCCCTTCGCGGTGTAGAAGTCGCGCTGGCCGTCGTACGTGATCACGCTGCCGTGCACGGTATCGGCGACGGTCGACGTGCCCTGCAGGCGGCGCACGGTCGCGGCGGTGGTCAGCGTGGTCAGATCCTGCTTGCCGTCGTAGTCGATGCGCTCGGCGTCGCCGTCGATGTACTCGTCGAGGCCTTCGCGCTTCTGGCGGAACGTCGCGTGCTTCTTGCCGCTGCCGAACGAGGTGGCGTACTGATAGCCTTCCGGGTCCTGGCGCACTTCGACGCGATCGCCCTTGATGATGATCGTGCCCTTCGTGATCACGACGTTGCCGGTCGCGACCGTGACCTGCTTCAGGTCGTCATAGGTCAGGTTGTCGGCCTCGACGTTGATCGGCTTGTTCTGGTCGGCCTTCTCGGCATGGGCGAGCGGCGCCAGCCCGGCCAGCGGGAGCGCCACGAGCGCCGCGGCAAGCGCGGCGCGGACGGCGCGCGCAGCGCCGCCGGAATTCTGTCGAGGGAACGGTTCGTTCATGCAGTCACGTGAGGGATGCGTCACTTGGGTTGACCTTTCGAGCCGCCGGACGTGTCCGCCGCGGCGATCGTGCCGCGCACGTTGCCGTAAAGCTCGATGACCCGGGTGACGTTGTTGTACTTCATGCCGTCGGTCGCGTTGACGAGCGACAGGCCGCGCTGAAGTTTAACCGGCTTTTCGGTCTGGATCACATCGTCATTGACGAAGATCCGGAAATGCTGGGAATCGGCCTGCATCTGCGGATCGCCGCCGCCGGCCGCGCGCAGGATGCGCGCGTCGTCGTACAAGTCGACGATCGACACGTCGCCGTTGACGATGCCGCGCTTCGCGGTGGTCGTCACGACCGGCTTGCCGGGCTGGAACGCGCGCATGGCCGGATCGGTCAGGTCGCTGTTTTCGGTGTCTTCGTAGTGGATCAGCTTCGCGGCCGTCAGCCGGTACTGGGTCGTGCCGGACTGGTCGAGCTCGGTGACCGAGAAGTTGTCCGCGAAATAGTCGGGCGTATGGCGCTTCGGCTGCGCGGTGCCCTCGCCGGGCGGCGGCAGCGTGGCCTGCAGCAGCCACCAGGTGATGCCCGCGAGCGCGGCGACCGCGACGAGCGGCAGCAGCTGGGTCCAGCGGAAATGCGTGTTCATCCGTCAGGCTCCGCAGGCGGCCGCGAGCAGCGCGTCGTAGCGGCGCTGCGCGCGCAGGATCGCGTCGCAGACTTCGCGTACGGCGCCGTGGCCGCCGCGGGCCTCGGCCACCCAGTGCGCGCGGGCGATCACCTCGGGGTGCGCATTCGCGGGGGCAGTCGCGAAGCCGCAGCGCAGCATCACGGGCAGGTCGGGCCAGTCGTCGCCCATGTAGCCGCATTGGTCGGCGGCGAGGCCGAGCGATGCGATGAGATCGGCGAACACGGCAAGCTTGTTCTCGACGCCCTGGAACAGGTGCGCGATCTTCATTTCCTTCGCGCGTGCCGCGACGATTTCCGAGCGGCGGCCCGTGATGATCGCGGTTGCGATGCCGGCTTCGCCGAGCAGCTTCACGCCGTGGCCATCGAGGGAATTGAACGACTTCATCGTGTCGCCGGCCGCCGTAAACAGCAGGCCGCCGTCGGTCAGCACGCCGTCGACGTCGAAAATCATCAGCTTCACGCGGCTCGCGCGTTCGGCCGCAGTCAGCGCTGCGCTCATCAGATCACCTTCTTCGAAAACAGGTCGTGCATGTTCAGCGCGCCGATCAGCACGCCGTCGGCATCGACCACCAGCATCTGGTTGATCCGGTGGCGCTCCATCAGTTCCACGGCCTCGACCGCCAGGTGATCCGGTGCGATCGTGCGCGGGTCGCGCGTCATCACGTCGGTGATCGACAACGTGCGGAAGTCGCCGTCGCGCGCGAGCACGCGGCGCAGGTCGCCGTCGGTGAAGATGCCGGCGACCTTGCCGTCGGCGTCGACCACGGCGGTCATGCCGAGGCGCTTCGCGGTGATCTGGAACAGCGCGTCCGACAGCGTCGCGTCGAGCCCGACGGACGGGACGTCGTCACCCGAGCGCATCACGTCGCGCACGTAGGTGAGCAGGCGCCGGCCGAGCGCGCCGCCCGGGTGCGAGCGCGCGAAATCTTCCGAACCGAAGCCGCGCGCGTCGAGCACCGCAACGGCGAGCGCGTCGCCGAGCGCGAGCGCGGCGGTCGTGCTCGCGGTGGGCGCGAGGTTCAGCGGGCAGGCCTCTTTCGAGACCGCGGCGTTCAGGTTCACGTCGGCGAGCGTGCCGAGGCTCGATCCCGCGCGGCCCGTGATCGCGATCAGTTTCGCGCCGATCCGCTTCACGAGCGGCAGGATCGCGACGAGTTCTTCCGATTCGCCGGAATAGGAGATGCCGATGAAGACGTCGTCGGAGGTGACCATCCCGAGGTCGCCGTGGCTGGCCTCGGCGGGGTGGACGAAGAAGGCCGGCGTGCCGGTGCTGGCCAGCGTGGCCGCGATCTTGCGGGCGATATGCCCCGATTTGCCGATCCCGGACACCACCACGCGGCCGCGGCAGCCGAGCAGCAGCGCGACGGCCTGGACGAAGCCGCCGTCGAGCTGGTCGCGCAGCGCGCGCACGGCGTCCGCCTCGATGTCGAGCACGTCGCGGGCGAGCGCGAGCGCCCGATCATCATTGATTTTCGCTATCATGCGCGGAGTATAGCAAAGGCGTTTGTTCGCCGCGCCGGGCCTTCGGACTCGTCCGATGTCGCCTGTCCACCGCCACCCTGCCGCGCCCGCTTTCCCGTGGCCCCGACGAACGAGGACGCTTTGCCCGTGATTTCCCCGCTCGAAATGACGCTCCTGCTGCTGCTGGCATCGGTGGTGGGCGTCGTCGTATTCCGCTCGCTGAACCTGCCGCCGATGCTCGGCTACCTGACCGTCGGCATCCTGGTCGGCCCGCACGCCTTCGGCATCGCGGCCGACCTCGAGCGCGCGGAGCATCTCGCGGAATTCGGCGTGGTGTTCCTGATGTTTTCGATCGGCCTCGAGTTCTCGCTGGCGAAGCTGAGGGCGATGCAGCGGCTCGTGTTCGGGCTCGGACTGCTGCAGGTCGTCGCGACACTCGTGCTCGCGCTCGTGCTCGGCATGCTGTTCGAGCACTGGGTACACATCACGTGGCAGGGCAGCATCGCGCTCGGCGGCGCGCTCGCGATGTCGTCGACGGCGATCGTGTCGAAAATGCTCGCCGAGCGGCTCGAGATCGAGACCGAACACGGCCGCAACATCTTCGGCGTGCTGCTGTTCCAGGATCTCGCGGTGGTGCCGCTGCTGATCGTGATCGCCGCGTTCGGCGCCGAATCGTCGAAGGACCTCGCGCTCACGCTCGGCTTCGCGGCCGTCAAGATCGTGATCGCGCTCACGCTGCTGCTGGTCATCGGCCAGCGCTTCATGACGCGCTGGCTCAACGTCGTCGCGCGGCGCCGCTCACAGGAGCTGTTCGTGCTGAACCTGCTGCTCGTCACGCTCGGCGCCGCGTTCATCACCGACCGCTTCGGCCTGTCGCTCGCGCTCGGCGCGTTCATCGCGGGGATGCTCATTTCCGAGACGCCGTTCCGCCATCAGGTGGAAGAGGACATCAAGCCGTTCCGCGACGTGCTGCTCGGCCTGTTCTTCGTGACGACGGGGATGCTGCTCGATCCGCGCGTGATCTGGGAGCACCCGTTCCTCGTGCTCGGTTTCTTCGTCGGGCAGATCCTGTTCAAGGGGACGATGATCGCCGGGCTCGCACGGCTGTTCGGGGCGACGCCGGGTGTCGCGATGCGCACCGGCATCGGGCTCGCGCAGGCCGGGGAATTCGGCTTCGTGCTGCTGAACCTGATCCTCGACCGGCATCTCGTCGATTCGACGCTGCTGCAGGCGATCCTCGCGTCGATGCTGCTGTCGATGCTCGCCGCACCGTTCCTGATCCAGAACGCCGACCGGATCGTGATGCGGCTTTCGTCTACGGAATGGATGCAGCAGTCGCTGCAGATGACGCGGATCGCGACGCAAAGCCTCAAGCAGCGCGGCCACGTGATCATTTGCGGCTATGGCCGCGCGGGCCAGAACCTGGCGCGGATGCTCGAACAGGAAGGCATTTCGTACGTCGCGCTCGACCTCGACCCCGATCGCGTGAGCGCGGCCGCGACGGCCGGCGAATCGGTCGTGTTCGGCGACGCGGCGCGCCGCGAGTCGCTGCTCGCGGCCGGTATCCATCGCGCGGCGGCGGTGGCGATCACCTATGCGAACACGCCGTCCGCGCTGCGCGTGCTTCACCACGTACACGAACTCGAGCCGACGCTGCCCGCGATCGTGCGCACCGTCGACGATGCCGATCTCGAGAAGCTGCTCGCGGCCGGCGCGACCGAGGTGATTCCGGAGATCGTCGAGGGGAGCCTGATGCTCGCGTCGCACACGCTGGTGCTGGTGGGCGTGCCGATGCGCAAGGTCGTGCGGCGCGTCGAGGAAATGCGCGACGAGCGCTACAGCCTGCTGCGCGGCTATTTCCGCGGCGCGGACGATGCGGACGACGACGACCACGAGCAGGTGCGGCTACAATCGGTGCCGGTCGATGCGCGCGCGGACGCGGTCGGGCGTTCGCTGGAAGAACTCGGGCTGTATGTACTCGGGCTCGAAGTCACGGCGATCCGCCGGCACGGCATCCGCGGCGTCGAACCCGATCCGCAGACCAAGCTGCGCGCGAGCGACATCGTCGTGCTGCGCGGGCTGCCCGAGGCACTCGCGCTCGCGGAGGAGCGGCTGTCGCGCCATCGGCGCGATCCGCCGGCCGCGGCAGCCTGAGCCGCGCACGGATTGATAACCTGACCCGTATTTATTCGAAACGGTGCCCGATCTTCGCGCACCGTTTTTTTCGGAGAGTTTCATGCCGCATTCGTCGTCGGGCGCACCGCTCGATCCGGTCGCCTTCATCCACAGCCAGATCCGCACGGTGCCCGACTGGCCGCAGCCGGGCGTGATGTTCCGCGACATTACGACGCTGCTGCAGAGCCCGAAGGCGTTGCGCATCCTCGTCGACCTGTTCGTCGAGCGTTATGTCGATGCGAAGCTCGACTACGTCGCGGGCCTCGACGCGCGCGGCTTCATCATCGCGCCGATCGTCGCGTACGAGCTGAGCGTCGGCTTCGTGCCGATCCGCAAGGTCGGCAAGCTGCCGTACAAGACGCGCTCGGAATCGTACGACCTCGAATACGGCAGCGCGACGGTCGAGATCCATGAAGACGCGTGCCGCCCCGGCGACCGCGTGATCATCATGGACGACCTGATCGCGACCGGCGGCACGATGATGGCGGGGCGCAACCTGCTGCAGCGGCTCGGCGCGGAGGTCGTCGAAGGCGCGGCGATCATCGACCTGCCCGATCTCGGCGGCTCGGCGCTGCTGCGCAACGCGGGATTGCCGGTTTATACCGTCACCGAATTCGCCGGCCACTGAGCGCCGGCACGCCTGATTCCACGTCACACAGCGAGGTCTCGATGCCCAACTTCATGCTGTTTCTCGCCACGTCGATCGCGATTACGTTCGCGCCGGGTCCCGACAACCTGCAGGTGCTCGCACGCGGCATCTCGCAGGGCCGCGCGGCCGGTTTCGTCGCCGCGCTCGGCTTCACCGCCGGGATCCTGTTCCACACGACGCTCGCGGCGCTCGGCGTCGCGGCCGTGCTGCGTTCGTCGCCGGTCGCGTTCGAGATCCTGAAGCTCGCGGGCGCCGCGTACCTCGTGTGGATCGGCATCAAGGCGCTGCGCAGCCAGGGCCTCGCGAACGCGCACGAGCGCCCGCCGCAGCCGCTCGGCACGATCTTCCGGCAGAGCGTGATCGGCAACCTGATGAACCCGAAGGTCACGCTGTTCTTCGTCGTGTTCCTGCCGCAGTTCGTCGATCCGCACGGCGGGCAGGGCGTGACGCTGCAGATGTTCGAACTCGGCGCGCTGTTCATGCTGCAGACGGCCGTGGTTTTCTCGCTGTTCGGCGTCGGCGCGGGCATGATCGGCGCGTGGCTGAAGCGCCGCCCGAAGGCTGGCGTCTGGCTCGACCGGATCGCCGGCGCGACGTTCATCGCGATCGGCATCCGCGTGGCGCTGAAGGACTGACGACGATGACGTTTCCGTGCATTGCGGCCGCGCGCCGTTTCGATCCGGCCGCGCACCTGCGTTTCGAGATGGCCGGCCAGGCGGTCGGCTGGGTGCGCCGCCAGGATGTCGCGATGCTCGCCCGCTGGCCCGACGTGTTCGAGCTGACCGACGAGCGCGTCGTGCTGGCGGCGCGCTATGACTCGGTCGACGCACGCAGCATGGCGCTGGCGAGCGCCATCGGCGCGCTCGCGGCCGACGGCGCGATTCCCGGCTGGCGCGACGAGATCTACGCGATCCGCAACCGCTTCGACGATCCGCCGCTCGCGTACATCGAGCGCGCCGCGTCGCGCTTCTTCGGCACGCAGACTTACGCGGTGCATCTGAACGGCATCGTAGAATATGCGGTTGCGCCGGGCGAGCCGCCCGCCGCGGCCGTCCCGCAGATGTGGCTCGGCCGCCGCAGCGAGACCAAGGCAACCGACCCCGGCATGCTCGACAACGTCGTCGCGGGCGGGATCGGCTGGGGCCTGGGCGTTCACGAGACGCTCGCGAAGGAATGCTGGGAAGAAGCCGGCATTCCCGCCGAACTGGCCGCGCGCGCGATCGCGGGCCGCGCGGTGCAGGTGCTGTGCTCGCTGCCGGAAGGCACGCAGTCCGAACTGATCTTCGTGTACGACCTGCCGCTGCCGCGCGACTTCGCGCCGCGCAACCAGGACGGCGAAGTGGCCGAGCACCTGCTGGCCGGCGTGCCCGAGGTGATCGGCTGGCTGCGCGCCGGCCGCGCGACGATGGATGCGAGCCTCGCGACGCTCGACACGCTGCTGCGCCACCGCTGGATCCCGGCGGCCGACGCGGCGGGCATCGACGCCCTGTTCGCACCGGCCGCGTGACGCGTGCCGCGCACGCAGTCCGGCGGCGCGAACGGGCAATTTGACGAATACGGAAACGAAGGGAGTAGCGGTCATGCCGACCGATCACAGCTTTATCTTGAAACTGTCGTGCCCGGACCGGCACGGCATCGTCCATGCGGTCTCGGGCTTCCTGTTCGAGCGCAGCAACAACATCCTCGATTCGGCGCAGTTCGGCGACAGCCGCACCAGCGAGTTCTTCATGCGCGTGCACTTCGAGCAGGACGGCGGCGGCGCGGATGCCGCGACGGCGCTCGACACGCTTCGCAAGGAATTCGCGCCCCTCGCCGAGCAGTTTTCGATGCGCTGGGAACTGCATGACGCGGCCGTGAAGCCGCGCGTCGTGATCATGGTGTCGAAGATCGGCCACTGCCTGAACGACCTGCTGTTCCGCTATCGCACCGGCCAGCTGCCGATCGAGATCCCGGCGATCGTGTCGAACCACAAGGAGTTCTACCAGCTCGCCGCGAGCTACAACATCCCGTTCCATCACTTTCCGCTGATCGGCGGCTCGTCCGATGCCGCGAAGGCCGCGCAGGAAGCGCGCGTGCTGGAAGTGATCGACGAGCACCAGGCCGATCTCGTCGTGCTCGCGCGCTACATGCAGATCCTGTCGCCGAACATGTGCGAACAGCTCGCCGGGCGCGCGATCAACATCCACCATTCGTTCCTGCCGAGCTTCAAGGGGGCGAAGCCTTATTACCAGGCGTTCGATCGCGGCGTGAAGCTGATCGGCGCGACCGCGCACTACGTGACGACCGATCTCGACGAAGGCCCGATCATCGAGCAGGAAGTCGAGCGGGTCGACCACAGCATGACGCCCGACCAGCTGACCGCGATCGGCCGCGACGTCGAGTGCGTGACGCTCGCGCGCGCGGTGAAGTGGCACGTCGAGCACCGGATCGTGCTGAACGGGACGAAGACGGTCGTGTTCCGCTGATTCGCCGGCGCAGGCCCGGACAAGTAAAAACGCCGCACCCTTTACGGGGTGCGGCGTTTTTTGTTGCTCGAGCGCGCAGGCTGCTTCAGATCAGCCGCAGCAGGTACAACTCGCGCTTCAGGTACGCGTAGAAGATCGGCGCGGCGATCACGCCGGGCAGCCCGAACGCGGCTTCCATGATCAGCATCGCGAGCAGCAGCTCCCACGCGCGCGACTCGATCTGGCCGCCGATGATCTTCGCGTTCAGGAAGTATTCGAGCTTGTGGATGACCACGAGGAACGCAAGCGACGCGATCGCGGTGCCCATGCTGACCGACAGCGACACGGCGACGATCAGCGTGTTCGAGATCAGGTTGCCGATCACGGGCAGCAGGCCGACGATGAACGTGACGAGCACGAGCGTTTTCGACAGCGGCAGCCGCTGGTGGAAGATCGGCAGCGCGACGAGCAGGTAGATGCCGGTGAACACCGCGTTGATCGCCGAGATCTTGATCTGCGCGAACACGATCCGGCGGAATGCGTCGGCGAAGCGCGACACGCGCGTGACGAGCGCGGTGGACAGCGGCCGGCGCACCTTGCCGTGCTCGACGCCGATCGCGATCATCGCGCCGATGATCATCCCGAACAGCACGTGGCCGAAGCCGCGCGCGACGCTCTTGCCGCTTTGCTGAAGCTGGTCCATGTGCGAGTGCATCAGCACGGCGGCCTTCGTCTTCATCTGCTCGACGTCGACGGGCAGCAGGTTCGCGATCCAGGCCGGCGTGCGCGCGCGGGTCTGCTCGACGATCTGCATCAGCTGGTCGAGCAGGCTCTGCAGGTTCGGCACCGTGCGTTCGAAGTGTTCGATGATGCCGATCGTCAGGCCCGTCAGCGCGCCGACGATCGCGATGGCCAGCAGCACGACGGCGACCCAGCGCGCGCGCATGCTCGTGGTGTGACGTTCGATCACGGGGGCGATCGTGTGGATCAGCTGGTAGACGAGCAGGCCGGCCAGCAGCCCGCCGAGCAACTTGAGCTCGATCACGAGCCACATCGCGAGGATCGCAACCGCATAGCTGCCGATCTCGAGTGCCGACAGCTTCGGCAGGCTGAAGTCGCTCGTCAGCCGCACGCTGCGCAGGTGCGGTTCGCGATTCTGCGTATCGCGAGACGAGTCTGGTTGCTTCTCCATCGTGGATTCCTGTCGTTCGTGTGTCATGCCGCGGAATGCGCGGCAGAGCCGTGTTCGCCCGGCGCCGCACCGGATTGGTGCGTACGGCGAACCTTACGACCGTAAAGTATAGCCGCCATTATGGGCCGCAACGGGGCCGTTTGGCGCATGGTGTAAACGCAGAAGGGAAAACGAGAGGAGGCCGGTTGCGCGGTGCGCGCAGGCGCGCGCGGCCGGGCGGCCGCGCGCGGGAGGGACAGGGCGGCGCGAAGCGTCAGCCCGCCGCGACCTTGCGGGTCGGGCGCTTGAGCAGCGGCGCGAGGTACTTGCCGGTAAAGCTCGCTTTCGTCTTCGCGACTTGCTCGGGCGTGCCCTGCGCGATGATCTGGCCGCCGCCGGCGCCGCCTTCGGGGCCGAGGTCGATCACCCGGTCGGCCGTCTTGATCACGTCGAGGTTGTGCTCGATGATCACGACCGTGTTGCCCTGGTCGCGCAGCCGGTGGATCACTTCCAGCAGCAGCGCGATGTCGTGGAAGTGCAGGCCGGTGGTCGGCTCGTCGAGGATGTACAGCGTGCGGCCGGTGTCGCGCTTGGAGAGTTCGAGCGACAGCTTCACGCGCTGCGCCTCGCCGCCCGACAGCGTCGTGGCCGACTGGCCGAGGCGGATGTAGCCGAGGCCGACGTCGAGCAGCGTCTTCAGCTTGCGCGCAATGACCGGCACCGCATTGAAGAACGCATACGCGTGCTCGACGGTCATGTCGAGCACTTCGCTGATGTTCTTGCCCTTGTACTGCACTTCGAGCGTTTCGCGGTTGTAGCGCTTGCCGTGGCACACGTCGCACGGCACGTAGACGTCCGGCAGGAAGTGCATCTCGACCTTCAGCACGCCGTCGCCCTGGCACGACTCGCAGCGGCCGCCCTTCACGTTGAACGAGAAGCGGCCCGGATCGTAGCCGCGTTCCTTCGAGGTCGGCACGCCCGAGAACAGCTCGCGGATCGGCGTGAACAGGCCCGTATAGGTGGCCGGGTTCGAGCGCGGCGTGCGGCCGATCGGCGACTGGTCGACGTTGATCACCTTGTCGAAGTGCTCGAGGCCCTCGATCGCCTCGTGCGGCGCCGGTTCGGCCGACGAGCCGTACAGGTGGCGCGCGACCGCGTGATACAGCGTGTCGTTGATCAGCGTCGACTTGCCGGAGCCCGACACGCCGGTGATGCAGGTCAGCAGGCCGACCGGCAGCTCGAGATCGACGTGCTTCAGGTTGTTGCCGTGCGCGTCGACGATGCGCAGCATCCGCTCGGGATCGGGCGCGAGCCGCTCGTCCGGGTACTCGATCGTGCGCTTGCCGACCAGGTACTGGCCGGTGAGCGACTGCGGATTCGACTGCACCTGCTTCGGCGTGCCTTCGGCCACGATCACGCCGCCGTGCTCGCCGGCGCCCGGGCCCATGTCGACGACGTAGTCGGCCGTGCGGATCATGTCCTCGTCGTGCTCGACGACGATCACCGAGTTGCCGAGGTCGCGCAGGTGCTTGAGCGTCGCGATCAGGCGGTCGTTGTCGCGCTGGTGCAGGCCGATCGACGGCTCGTCGAGCACGTACATCACGCCCGTCAGGCCCGAGCCGATCTGCGACGCGAGCCGGATGCGCTGCGCCTCGCCGCCCGACAGGGTCTCGGCGCTGCGCTCGAGCGACAGGTAGTCGAGGCCGACGTTGTTCAGGAACGTCAGGCGCGCGACGATTTCCTTGATCACCTTGTCGGCGATCTCGCGCTTCGCGCCTTCGAGCGTCAGCCCGTCGAAATAGCCGAGCGCGTCGCGCAGCGGCCAGCCGCTGATTTCATAGATGCCGCGCGCGTGGTCGCCGGTGCCGATGCGCACGTGGCGCGCCTCGCGGCGCAGGCGCGTGCCTTCGCACGACGGGCACGGCTGGTTGTTCTGGTACTTCGACAGCTCTTCGCGCACCGCGACCGAGTCGGTCTCGCGGTAGCGGCGCTCGAGGTTCGGGATGATCCCTTCGAACACGTGCTCGCGGATCGTCGTGCGGCCGCGCTCGTTGATGTACGAGAACGGGATCGTCTGCTTGCCCGAGCCGAACAGCAGCACCTTCCGGATCTTTTCCGGCAGGTCCTCGAACGCGGCGTCGATGTCGAATTCGTAGAACGCCGCGAGGCTCTGCAGCATCTGGAAGTAGAACTGGTTGCGGCGGTCCCAGCCCTTCACGGCACCGGCCGCGAGCGACAGCGACGGGTGCGCGACGACCCGCTTCGGGTCGAAGAACGTGATCTGGCCGAGGCCGTCGCATTCCGGGCACGCGCCCATCGGGTTGTTGAACGAGAACAGGCGCGGCTCGAGCTCCTGCAGCGAGTACGAGCAGATCGGGCACGCGAACTTCGAGCTGAACAGGTGCTCGTGGTCGGTATCCATTTCCAGCGCGATCGCACGGCCGTCGGCGAGGCGCAGCGCCGTCTCGAACGATTCGGCGAGGCGCTGCTTCATGTCCGGGCGCACTTTGAGACGATCGACGACGACGTCGATCGTGTGCTTGTCGTTCTTCTTCAGCTTCGGCAGCGACTCGACCTCGTAGATCTTTGCGACGCCTTCGTTCGCGGCGCCGCCGCCCGAGCGCACGCGAAAGCGCACGAAACCCTGCGCCTGCATGTCCTCGAACAGCTCCGCGTGCTCGCCCTTGCGGTTCGCGATGACGGGCGCGAGGATCATCAGCTTGGTGTCCTCGGGCAGCGCGAGCGCCGCGTCGACCATCTGCGACACGCTCTGCGCTTCCAGCGGGATGTCGTGATCGGGGCAGTACGGCGTACCGACACGTGCGTACAAAAGTCGCAGGTAGTCGTGGATTTCCGTGACCGTGCCGACGGTCGAACGCGGGTTGTGGGACGTCGCCTTCTGCTCGATCGAGATCGCGGGCGACAGACCCTCGATCAGGTCGACGTCGGGTTTCTCCATCAGCTGCAGGAACTGGCGGGCATACGCGGACAGGCTTTCGACGTAGCGGCGCTGGCCCTCGGCATAAAGGGTGTCGAACGCGAGCGACGACTTGCCCGACCCGGACAACCCGGTAATCACGATCAGCTTGTGGCGCGGCAGGTCGAGATTGACGTTTTTCAGGTTGTGGGTGCGTGCCCCACGGATACGGATCTGTTCCATGAACCTGGCGAAAATGGAGGGAACCAAACCTGCTACTATAACGGCTTTTCGAGGCCGTCGTTTGGGGCCCCCGGCCTTGGCCGCAGGTGGCAGCAAGGCGGCGCCTGCGCCGGGAAAGCGGCCGCGCCGCGCGGTTCCGGGTGGCCCGCGGGCTGCCTGAATCCTGCCCCGACGTGTCGCCCGCCAAGCCTCCCGGGCCGCTGGTCCTGATCTTCCGCCGCCCGGTGTCGGGCGGTCATCCCGATCATTCGAAATACATTCCCGATGTCCAATCCGTCTGCCACGTCTTCCCGCATGACTGCGCCCGAATTGCGCGCGACCACGTCGCTCGCGGCGATCTTCGCGCTGCGCATGCTCGGCCTGTTCATGATCATGCCGGTGTTCTCGGTCTACGCGAAAACCATCCCGGGCGGCGACAACGTGCTGCTCGTCGGCATCGCGCTCGGGGCCTACGGCGTCACGCAGTCGCTGTTCTACATCTTCTACGGCTGGGCGTCGGACAAGTTCGGCCGCAAGCCGGTGATCGCCACGGGCCTCGTGATCTTCGCGATCGGCAGCTTCGTCGCCGCGTTCGCGCACGACATCACGTGGATCATCGTCGGCCGCGTGATCCAGGGGATGGGCGCGGTCTCGTCCGCGGTGCTCGCGTTCATCGCCGACCTGACCTCCGAGCAGAACCGCACGAAGGCGATGGCGATGGTCGGCGGCTCGATCGGCGTGTCGTTCGCGGTCGCGATCGTCGGTGCGCCGATCGTGTTCCACTGGGTCGGGATGAGCGGGCTGTTCGTGATCGTCGGCGTACTGTCGATCCTCGCGATCGGCGTCGTGCTGTGGATCGTGCCCGACGCGGCGAAGCCCGTGCACGTGCCCGCGCCGTTCGCCGAGGTGCTGCACAACGTCGAACTGCTGCGCCTCAACTTCGGCGTGCTGGTGCTGCACGCGACGCAGACGGCGCTGTTCCTCGTCGTGCCGCGCCTGCTCGTCGACGGCGGCCTGCCGGTCGCCGCGCACTGGAAGGTTTACCTGCCGGTGATGGGGCTCGCGTTCGTGATGATGGTTCCGGCGATCATCGTCGCGGAAAAACGGGGCAAGATGAAGCCGGTGCTGCTCGGCGGCATTCTGGCTATCCTGATCGGTCAATTGCTGCTGGGCAGCGCGCCGCATACCATCCTGATTGTGGCGGCGATTCTGTTCATCTACTTTCTCGGTTTCAACATCCTGGAAGCGTCGCAGCCGTCGCTCGTGTCGAAGCTCGCGCCCGGTTCGCGCAAGGGTGCGGCCACGGGTGTCTACAACACCACGCAGTCGATCGGGCTCGCGCTCGGCGGCATCGTGGGCGGCTGGCTGCTGAAGCACGGGGGCGCCAACACGGTGTTCTACACGTGCTCGGGGCTCGTTGCCGCGTGGCTTATAATCGCGGCCAGCATGAAAGCGCCGCCGCGCAAGGCCTGAACTTACTTCGGGCAGGCACCGGCGGCGTTCGCCGGCTTGCCCGGCGGGCCGCACCGGCAGCGTGAGCGGGCGGCCCGGCATCGAATTTACTGGAGAAACACATGGCATCCGTCAACAAGGTCATCCTCGTCGGCAATCTCGGCGCCGATCCTGAAGTCCGTTACCTGCCGAGCGGCGACGCGGTTGCGAACATCCGTCTCGCGACGACCGACCGCTACAAGGACAAGGCAAGCGGCGATTTCAAGGAAATGACCGAGTGGCATCGCGTCGCGTTCTTCGGCCGTCTGGCGGAAATCGTCAGCGAATACCTGAAGAAGGGTTCGTCGGTCTATATCGAAGGCCGCATCCGCACGCGCAAGTGGCAAGGCCAGGACGGCCAGGATCGTTACTCGACCGAAATCGTCGCCGACCAGATGCAGATGCTCGGCGGCCGCGGCGGTGCGGGCGGCGGCGGTGGCGGCGGTGACGAAGGCGGTTACGGCGGCGGCTACGGTGGTGGTGGCGGCGGTGGTCGCGGCGAACAGATGGAACGCGGCGGTGGCGGCGGCGGTCGTGCCGGCGGCGCGGCGCGTGGCGGTGCTGGCGGCGGCGCGCAAAGCCGTCCGAGCGCACCGGCAGGTGGCGGCTTCGACGAAATGGACGACGATATCCCGTTCTGATCGGCACGCCGGTATCCTGCGTCACGATGGGCCCGAATGCCCGAGTCAAGCCGGTTGCTTGGCCCGGGTCTTCGGGCCTTCTTTCGTTTACGTCGATGTTCCTTGCACGCCAGGCAAATCGTGGCTGACGAACTCCCCGACCTCATCGCTCCGCATCTCGACGTGCTGTTCTGCGGGATCAACCCCGGCCTGACCGCGGCCGAGACCGGGCATCACTTCGCCGGGAGGAGCAACCGCTTCTGGCGCGTGATCCATCTCGCGGGCTTCACGCCGGCGGAAATTTCGCCGCAGGACGATCGCGCGATACTCGGCCATGGCTGCGGCCTGACGGCGGTGGTGAAGCGGCCGACCGCAAGCGCCGATCAGCTTTCGCGCGCGGAATTCATGGCCGCGGCCGCGGGGTTCGAGCAAAAGGTGGCGCGTTATCGGCCGCGCTTCGTTGCCTTTCTCGGCAAGGCGGCGTACTCGGCGCTTTCCGGCCAGCGTGAGGTCGGGTGGGGATTGCAGCCGGCCCGCATGCAGGGGGCAAGTGTCTGGGTGCTGCCCAATCCCAGCGGGAGAAATCTCGCGTTCGGCCTCGACGATCTGGTCGATGCCTACCGTCAACTGCGTCTGCACGCGAAGGCCGGTTCCGGTCTTCAACCGGAGAGGCGGAATGCGGCGCGGTGAACCCGCGCCTGCGTGGCCGGGCGCCGTGCTGCCCCGCGCGTTCTTCGACCGCGTGGCCACCGACGTCGCGCCGCAACTGCTCAACAAGATCCTCGCGGCCGCGGACGGCCGGGCAGGGCGGATCGTCGAAGTGGAAGCCTATGCCGGTGCGATCGACCCGGCCGCGCATACCTATCGCGGCAAGACGCCGCGCAACGCGACGATGTTCGGGCCGCCGGGGCACCTGTACGTCTATTTCACCTACGGCATGCACTGGTGCTGCAACTGCGTGTGCGGCCCGGACGGCACGGGAACGGGCGTGCTGATCCGTGCGCTCGAGCCGGTGCACGGGATCGAACGGATGCGCGCGGCCCGGCCGCCGCAGACGCGCGATCGTGATCTGTGCCGCGGGCCGGCGCGGCTGACGCAGGCGATGGGCATCGGCGGTGCGCAGGATGGCGTCGACCTCGTCGCTGCGCGCGAAGGGTTCGCGATCGTCGACGACGGCACGGCGCCGCCCACGAATCTGGCGGGCGGGCCGCGCATCGGCATTCGCGTCGGCATGGACTTCCCGTGGCGGTGGTGTGTGCCCGGCAGCCGGTACGTGTCGGGGGCGCTGCCGCGCACCTGATGCGTGCCGTATACAAATCGCACGCAATTCGACCTGCGTCACGCGGTCGCCATTATTGACCGGCTAAGCTGCTCTTTTCGACGTTCGATCGAGGGGGCACCATGCGGCGGGTCGTATTCAACCAGAAGGGCGGCGTGGGCAAGTCGACGATCGTCTGCAACCTGGCGGCGATCAGCGCGAGCGAGGGGCTGCGCACGCTCGTCATCGACCTCGACGCACAGGCGAACTCCACGCGCTACCTGCTCGGCGACGCCGCGGCCGACGCGCAGCCGGGTGTCGCCGATTTCTTCGAAACCGCGCTGACCTTCAACTTCCGTCCGGTCGACGTCGCGTCGTTCGTCCATCCGACCCCGTTCGAAGGGCTCGACGTGATGCCCGCGCATCCGGATCTCGACACGCTGCACGGCAAGCTCGAATCGCGTTACAAGATCTACAAGCTGCGCGACGCGCTGAACGAGCTCGATGCCTACGACGCCGTGTACATCGACACGCCGCCCGCGCTGAATTTCTATACGCGCTCGGCGCTGATCGCGGTCGAGCGCTGCCTGATCCCGTTCGACTGCGACGATTTTTCACGTCGCGCGCTGTACACGCTGCTCGAGAACGTGAAGGAGATCCAGCAGGACCACAACGCGGCGCTCGAGGTGGAAGGGATCGTGATCAACCAGTTCCAGCCGCGAGCGAGCCTGCCGCAGCGGCTCGTCGACGAACTCGTCGAAGAAGGGCTGCCGGTGCTCGCGTCGAGGCTGTCGGCCTCGGTGAAGATCCGCGAGTCGCATCAGCAGTCCAGGCCGGTGATCCATCTGGAGCCCGGGCACAAGCTCGCGCAGGAGTTCCTCGCGCTGCATCGCGAACTGGCCGGCTGATCTTCCGCGCCTGCCTGACCAGCACGCGGCCGCATCATGCGGCCGTTTTTTTTATTGCGACCCGCAATTCGTCCGATCATTGATTTTGTCATTAATAATCCCGAAAACGATTTCATAATAAATCCAAAAAAAACGATTACATAAGCGACTGCTCCATTTTCAATGTGCGTCGGTTTTCTAATAAACGGAATAATGAATTGGTAAATGTTGCGCGACGTCATGATCGGCTATCCTGTAAAAAGGTAGAAATGCATTGCGGGACAGAGTGAAGCGCCGTCTCGTCTGCGATGTCGGCGCATCACGGGTTCCAGCGGTCGCCCGGAATTAAGATAAGGGTTTACACCTAGTATTAATGCCATTTAATTGACAATTAATCGATCTAGAATGGGCTCCTTCAACTCCCCGTACTCAAACAAGTGACGGGTTGTCAATAAGGAAGTCTGCTGTCGAACCGGCTTCCGATTTTCCTTACGTCGTCTCTCGCATTGCCAACAGGAGCGTGCCCGATGTCCGTATTTGCCCCCGAAAAACTCAATGCCGATTATCAGTCCGGTATCGCCGCGTGGTTTGCGATCGCCCGTCCGGCTATCCAAGGTTTCGAGGCTGTCGTCGAACTCAACCTGCAAGCGGCCCGGACGGCGCTCGAGGAATACGAAGACAAGCTGAAGAACGCGTTCAACAGCAGCAATCCGGCCGTGGGCTTCGCGCAGCAGATCGCGGTGCCGCAGGAAGCGGCCGGCAAGGCCGTGTCCTACGGCCGCCACCTGTTCGACATCGCGGTGTCGACGCAGTCCGAATGGGCAAAGGTCGCGCAAGCCCAATACGAACAGAACGACAAGCGCCTGAAGGACGTGCTGGGCGAGCTGTCGAAGCACGCGCCGGCCGGCTCGGCGCCGGTGGTGGCCGCGCTGAACTCGGCGCTGTCCGCGGCGACCGCCGCGGCCGACTCCGTACGCGCAGCGACGGGGCAGGCGATCGAAGCCGCCCAGAGCGGCTTCGACGCCGTCACCGAAACGGCAACGCGTGGTGCGAAGCAAACGGCCGCCGCCGCGCGCAAGGACGCCGCGGCCGCCCGCGAATCGGCTGCGTGATCGCTTAGCCGCGCAAGCATGTGTCGCGCACGGGCGCGACACGATTGATCGGCGCCGGATGGTGCCGGACGCCGCGTGTGCCGCGCGGTGCCCGGCTCACGTCCGGTTTGCCGCAACGCGCCGGTGCCCGGCGAGCCGTGCGGGTGTGCCGCCCGTGCGAACGGGGGCGGTTCGCCGTACGGAGGCATGCGACCGCTACCGCGCCGGATGGCACGGGGAGCGCGTTCGCCGGCCGAGACCGGCTCGCACCGGCGTCGGAACGACGAACTGATTTCAATGCAGGAACTGGACATGACGGACGTAGTGATCGTATCGGCCGCGCGGACCGCGGTCGGCAAATTCGGCGGTTCGCTTGCGAAGATTGCGGCGCCCGAACTGGGCGCGACGGTGATCCGCGCAGTGCTGGAGCGCGCGGGCGTGAAGCCCGAGCAGGTGAGCGAAGTGATCATGGGCCAGGTGCTGACGGCCGGCTCGGGCCAGAACCCGGCGCGGCAGTCGCTGATCAAGGCCGGGCTGCCGACGGCAGTGCCGGGGATGACGATCAACAAGGTGTGCGGCTCGGGCCTGAAGGCCGTGATGCTGGCAGCAAACGCGATCGTCGCGGGCGACGCGGACATCGTGATCGCGGGTGGCCAGGAGAGCATGAGCGCGTCGCCGCACGTGCTGCCGGGCTCGCGTGACGGCTTCCGGATGGGCGATGCGAAGCTGGTCGACACGATGATCGTCGACGGCCTGTGGGACGTGTACAACCAGTACCACATGGGCATCACGGCGGAGAACGTCGCGAAGGAATACGGGATCACGCGCGAGGAGCAGGACGCATTCGCGGCGCTGTCGCAGAACAAGGCGGAAGCCGCTCAGAAGGCGGGCCGCTTCGACGACGAGATCGTGCCGGTGTCGATCCCGCAACGCAAGGGCGAGCCGCTGCAGTTCGCGACCGATGAATTCGTGCGTCACGGCGTGACGGCGGAGTCGCTGGCGGGGCTGAAGCCGGCGTTCTCGAAGGACGGCTCGGTGACGGCGGCGAACGCGTCGGGGCTGAACGACGGCGCGGCGGCGGTGCTGGTGATGTCGGCGCAGAAGGCGGCGGCACTGGGTCTGACGCCGCTGGCGAAGATCAAGGCATACGCGAACGCGGGTGTCGATCCGAGCGTGATGGGGATGGGGCCGGTGCCGGCATCGCGCCGGTGCCTGGAGCGCGCGGGCTGGACGCCGGGCGACCTGGACCTGATGGAGATCAACGAGGCGTTCGCGGCGCAGGCGCTGGCGGTGCACAAGCAGATGGGCTGGGACACGTCGAAGGTGAACGTGAACGGCGGGGCGATCGCGATCGGTCACCCGATCGGTGCGTCGGGCTGCCGGATCCTGGTGACGCTGCTGCACGAAATGCAGAAACGCGACGCGAAGCGCGGGCTGGCGTCGCTGTGCATCGGCGGCGGGATGGGCGTCGCGCTCGCGGTCGAGCGCGCCTGAGCGGGGCCTGACGATTCGTCCCGCTGCGGCGCCGGTGAGCGCCGCACGCGGGTGAAGCGGTTTTCGCGCACGACAAGTGGCCAATAACAAGCGCGAGGTGCCGGTGCGTGCCGTGCCCGCGACGCGGGCGGCTGCGCATCGAAGCGGTGGGGCGGCAGCATGTGCGATGCCGTCGCCCCGCTTTCATCGATTACTTTTTTGTCGGTAATTTACAGGATGACTAAGCGAATTGCAGTTGTGACTGGTGGAATGGGCGGCCTCGGCGAAGCGGTCAGCATCAGGTTGAACGACGCGGGCCACCGGGTAGTCGTCACGTATTCGCCGAGCAACACCGGCGCGGACCGCTGGCTGACCGAGATGCATGCGGCCGGCCGCGAGTTCCTCGCGTATCCGGTGGACGTGGCCGACCACGATTCGTGCCAGCAATGCATCGAGAAGATCGCCCGGGACGTCGGCCCGGTCGACATTCTCGTGAACAACGCGGGCATCACGCGCGACATGACGCTGCGCAAGCTCGACAAGGTCAACTGGGACGCGGTGATCCGCACGAACCTCGATTCCGTGTTCAACATGACGAAGCCGGTCTGCGAAAGCATGGTCGAGCGCGGCTGGGGCCGCATCGTCAACATCTCGTCGGTGAACGGCTCGAAGGGTTCGGTCGGCCAGACCAACTACGCGGCCGCGAAGGCCGGCATGCACGGCTTCACGAAATCGCTCGCGCTCGAGATCGCGCGCAAGGGCGTGACGGTGAACACCGTGTCGCCGGGCTACCTCGCGACGAAGATGGTCACGGCGATCCCGCAGGACATCCTCGACTCGAAGATCCTCCCGCAGATTCCGGCGGGCCGGCTCGGCAAGCCCGAGGAAGTCGCGGCGCTGGTCGCTTACCTGTGCTCGGAGGAGGCCGGCTTCGTGACGGGCTCCAACATCGCGATCAACGGCGGCCAGCACATGCACTGACGCACGGCGGCCCGGACGGCGTGCATGCACGTGCCGGGCCGTGTTCCGCTGGTTCCAGTGCCGCAGCGGCGCAGGTGTGCCGGTGCGGCCCCGCATTCCGGAGAAGGCATGAGCGACACCTGGATGGGACTCGCGATCGGCGGCGCGGCACTGGCCGTCGCGCTGGCGATGGCGATCTCGCTCTTCTGGCTCGAGCGGCGCCGCGCGCGGCTGCTGCGGAACTTCGATCATCGCGATTGCTGGCTCGTCGCTTACGGCAAGTGTTTCGCGCGCGTGCGGGCCAGGCCGGCACGCCGCATGCGCGGCGCGCGTTGACGGCAGCGGCATGGCGGCAGTCACGCGTCACCGTCGACGCGCGGCCACGCATCGCGCGCATGCCGCGAGGCGGTGCGCGCGATGTCCGTCGTCAATCGCTCAATCGCTCTTTTCGCTCTTTCCACCCGACTCGCCGGAGCCGTTCTTGTGGAAGATCCGCTTCGTCGTGCGCTTGGTGGCATCCCAGCCTTCGCGCGACGCATGCGCGACGCCGTGCCCGACCGCCTTCGCCGCACTCGCGGTCGCGTGGCCGAAGCTGCGGGCCGCCTCGCCGGTCTTGTGCGCGGCTTCCTTCGAATCGCGCTTGATGTCCTGCTTCACTTCCGACATGTCCGCGTGCGCGATCGGGCTGATCAGCGCCAGAACGAGCGCGGTACCAATGAACTGACGAACTTTCACGACCTGGTTTCCTTCCGTTGAACAAGCCTCTTCAGCGAGGATTCGCATCGCCGGCGGGCGCCGGGCGAAACACGCCGGCCGCCGATGCGTCGAGCATCACCGCGGCGCGGCCGGACAGCAGCACGCGCTCGCCGCAGCGCAGCGCGAAGCCGTACAGCACCGAGCGGGCGTCGCCGCTCACGCGTTCCGCTTCGACGACGAGCGGCTGCGCGAACGTGTCGAGCCGCTCGACGAACGCGTCGACGTTGCGCACGCTCGCCAGATAGCCGACGCGCGGGCGCGCTTCGTGCGCACCGAGCAACGCGCCGTGCACGGCCATCGCCTGCGCCGCGTATTCGATCCCGCAGACGGACGCGAGCCGGCCGTGCGCGCGCAGCGGGTTGTGCGGATCGCGGTGGCTCGTCGCGGTGCAGCGGATGCGGGCGGCATCCCACGCATCGACCGTATCGAGCACGCACATCGCGCCGTCGTGCGGAATGTGCGCGGCGATCCACGCGTGGTCGAGCGGCGGCGCGAGCGGGATCGTCGCGGTCATCACGCACGCTCCGCGAACGTATCCGGCATCGCGACGTCGACCTGCACGCGTGTATCGGCCAGGTAGTCGAGCACGACGCGTGTCGAACGCCGCGCGGCGAGCGCCTCGAGCAGCGGCAGCACGCGCGCGGCCGGATTGCCGGCGCGCAGCGCGTCGAGCCCGGCGTGCGCGAGCGTCGCGGCGGGGGTGTCGGTGAGTTGCACGTCGATGCGGGCGAGCGCGTGTTCGCTTGCTTCCGGCGCGAGCACGAGCGCGACGCCGAACGCATCGTCGATCGGCCGCACCGCGCGCAGCGGTTCCGGATAGTCGGTGTCGTACGCGATCAGCAGCGTCGGCACGCGATCGACGACGACCTGGCACAGGCTCTCGAGCAGCCCGGCGGCAAAGCTGCCGTCGTGCGCGCACAGCACGTTCGACGTCGCCATCGCGCGGGTCGCGATGCTCCAGTAGCCGGCCGGCGCGTTGTGCACGGAGTTGTGGAAGCGGGTCGGCGACAACTGGCGATCGTCGCCGGCGAGGGTTTCGCAGATCGCGTGGCAGTTCTGGCCGTCGCCGCCCGATGCGCTGAACACGGTCGCGAGCGTCGCGGCGTCGCGTGCGCTCGCGGCCACCGCTTCGTGGCCGACCGCGAGCGCCGTGCGCACGACGGGGCCCGTGCGGCGCCGCTCGGCCGACGGCAGGCCGGCCGGCGGCGGCAGCTCGGTGCGGGCGGACGCATACGGCGCGCGGCCCGCGAGCACGTCGGCCGCGTGCGGCCAGCCGCTCAATCCCGGGCCGACGAGGCCGATGCTTTCGATGAAGGCGGTCAGTGTCATGGCGGGCCTCAACGGCGTACGTGGTCGGCGCGGCCGAGGATCAGGCTGCAATTCGTGCCGCCGAAGCCGAACGAATTGGAGAGGACGGCGCGCACGCGCGCATCGCGGCTCGCGAGCACGTAGTCGGCGACGAGTGTCGGGTCGGGCTGCGTCGTGTTGACGCCGGCCGGCACGAACTGTTCGCGCAGCGCGAGCGCGGCGATGACCGCCTCGAGCGCGCCCGCCGCGCCGAGCGTATGGCCGGTCGCGCCCTTCGTCGAGCTGCACGGCGTGCCGGCGAACAGCGCGCCGATCGCGCGGCTTTCGGCCGCGTCGTTGCTCGGCGTCGCGGTGCCGTGCAGGTTCACGTAGTCGATGTCGTTCGCGCCGAGGCCGGCGGATGCAAGCGCCTGCTCGATGGCGACGCGCGCGCCGAGCCCGTCCGGATGCGGCGACGACATGTGATGCGCGTCGCTCGATTCGCCGATGCCGAGCAGCAGGATCGCGTCGGCGTCGAGCGGGGCGGGCGGGTCGGGCACGCGTTCGACGAGCGCGAACGCGGCGGCCTCGCCGATCGAGATGCCGTCGCGCGCGACGTCGAACGGACGGCACGGCCGGCGCGACAGCAGTTCGAGCGAATTGAAGCCGTACAGCGTCGTCAGGCACAGCGAATCGACGCCGCCGACGACGGCCGCATCGATCAATCCCGCCTCGATCATGCGGCGCGCGGAGCCGAACACTTTCGCGCCGGACGAGCATGCGGACGAGATCGCCATCGCCGGCCCGCGCAGCGCGAAAAACGCGCGCACGAACGCGGCCGGCGAATACGGATTGTGCGTGTGGGCGTAGCGGAAGTCGGCGGGCAGTGCGCCGCTCGCCGGATCGCGGCGCTGGTATGCATGCTCGGTCTCGAGGATGCCGGCCGTGCTCGTGCCGACGAACACGCCGACGCGTGCCGCGCCATGGCGCGCGACGGCTGCCGCGACGCGTGCGTCGAAGCCGTCCTGCGTGAGGCCGAGCTGCGCGAGGCGGTTGTTGCGGCACTCGAAGTCCGCGAGGTCGGCGCGCACGGGCTGCGCATCGACGCCGTCCACCGCGCCGATCCACGTGTCGAGATCCGCACGCTCGAAGTCGCAGGGCGTGAGCCCGCCGCGCGCGTGGCGCAGTGCATCGAGGGTCGCGTCGAGGCCGCGGCCGATGCAGCTGGTGGCGGTGAAGTGCGAGAGCAGGAGAGGTTTCACGAGGGTCGCATCCGGTGGCCGGAACGGGCGCCGCAGCAGGGCTGGCAGGCGCGCCGCTCGAGGTCAGATTTTATCAAACGGGGGGGCCGAACCGGTCGGCTCGCGCGGCCCGGCCGGCGGTTCGGGCGCGAGCGCCGCGCGCAGCGTGACCCAGTGCAGCTGCGCGTCGGCGGCCGCGCGCAGCACCGCTTGCAGCACGTCGAGCACGACCGGTTCGCCGCGCGCGTCGCGCGCCGCGTGGCCGTCGTGCACGAGCAGGATGTCGCGCGGCGCGAGACCGTGCAGCAGGCGGCGCGTGACGGTCGCGGCATCGTGCTCGCGCGTGTCGAAACCGCGCCGCGTCCAGCTCGCCAGCTGCAGGCCGAGCTCGCACAGCACCGGTTCGAGGAACGGATTGCGCAGGCCGGCCGGTGCGCGGAAGAACAGCGGGCGCGTACCGGCGATCTCGGTCAGCGTCCGTTGCGCGGCCGCGATCTCGCGCCGCAGCGCGGCGGGCCCCGACAGCGAGAACGTATGCCGGTGCCGCTGGCTGTGGTTTTCGATCGCGTGACCGTGCGCGACGATCGCCTCGATCCAGCGCGGATGACGGCGCGCGAGATCGCCGATGCAGAAGAACGTCGCGCGCGCGTCGTAACGGTCGAGCAGGTCGAGCACGCGCGGCGTGACGTCGGGGTCCGGGCCGTCGTCGATCGTCAATGCGATGCGGCGGCCGGCGCCGGGCGGCAGGCGCGTCCAGTTCGGCCCGAGCAGTGCGCTGCGCGGCCACAGGCCGGCGGCGGTCAGCGCGAGATGCGACGCGACCACGCCGCCGACCGCCCACGGCCACACGGCCGGCTGAGCGACGACGGCGGCTGCCGCGCCCGCGTGCAGCGCGGCGGTGCCCGCGATCAGCGGCGTGGGCTGCCAGCGGCGCGCATCGCCGGGCTGTCGGTGCGGAATGGACGACGGTGCATTCATGCGCGGCTTCCTTGATGACGGTTGCCGGCCGCGGCCGCGCGCGGCGCGAGGATCGCCGCGAACGCGAGCGCGAGCATCGCGCCCGGGCCCACGGTCAGCCCGAAGGTCTCGAGCAGCGGCACGCGCGACAGCGCCAGCAGCCCGAAGCCGGCGACCGTCGCGAGGTTCGCGATCAGCAGCGATACGAGCGTGTGGGGCGTGACGGGCTGCGCGTCGTCGCGCTTGCAGAAGAACAGCGCGTAGTTCGAGCCGACCGCGACGATCAGCAGCATCCCGACGAGGTGCAGGATCGTCAGCGGCACGCCGGCGAGCGCGAAGCCGGCCGTCACGACCAGCACGGCCGCGACGAGCGGGGCGAGCGCGCGCACGACACGGCGCGGCGAGCGCAGGGCGATCAGCAGCAGCACGGCGATCGCGGCGAAACCCGCGAGCGACAGCCGGATGTCCTCGTGCACGTAGCTCACGTACAGGCGATCGGCTTCGGCCTTCATGTCGACGAACAGCGCATCGGGCACGCCCGCGCGCGCGACGGCCGCGCGGATCGGTGTCGCATCGAGACTCGATGCCGGTTGCGCGGTGCGGGCGGCGTCCGGCGCGCGCAGCGGCAGCATCGCGCTCCAGCGGCCGTCGCGTTCGGTCAGCAGCGCATCGACGGCGAGCGCCATCGACGTGCCGCGCAGGTCCGCGCGCGTCAGCAGCCGCGCGTGGCGCGCGGCTTCGACGTCGGCGATGAACGGCGCGAACAGGTCGGGCCTGACCGCGATCGGCTGGTTCGCGACGGCATCGCGCATCCGCGCGGCGAGCACATCGGCATCCGGCAGGCTCGCGAGGCGCGCGCGCTGCGCGGCGTCGCTCGGCAGGAAGCGCGCGGGGGTTTCGAAACCCGCGAGCGCGCCCCGGTCGACGAGCGGCTGCAACTGCGCGGCGACCCGTTCCGCGCGTTCGAGCGCGGCCTGTTCGGTCGGCGCGGCAATCACGACGAGGTAGCGCACGTCGGGCGCGCCGACATCGGCGCGCAGCCGTGCGTCGAGCGCCTGCGCTGGCGCGGGCACGGGGCTCAGCGCGGCGAGTTCGCGGCTCCACAGGCCGTCGCGATGCAGCACGAGCGTCGCGCCCGCGGCGATCACCAGCACGGCGAGCGGCCAGCGCAGCCGCGGCGCGGCGTCGGCCGCGCGCGCGAGCACGGCGCCGATGCGCGACACGTCGCGGATTGCGACATGCTCGCCGCGCAGGTGCGGCAGCACGAAGCGCGTGACGAGCGCGGCGGCCGTCAGCCCGACGATCGAATACAGCCCGAGCTGCACGAGGCCGGGGAACCCGGAGAACAGCATCGACGCGAAACCGCACACGGACGTCAGCACGCCGAGCCGGATCGTCGGCCAGTACGCGGCGACCCAGGCGCGCGTCGCGTCGGCCGGTCGCGCCGCGCCGCGCGTGCCGGCCTGCGCCGATTGCACGAACAGGTAGATCGAATAGTCGACGGCTTCGCCGATCAGCGTCGTACCGAAACCGAGCGTCAGCCCGTGGACCGTGCCGAACGCGACGCTGACCGCCGCGATTCCCGCCGCGACGCCCGTCAGCACCGGCAGCAAGCCGAGCGCGAGCGTGCGCGGCGAACGGTACAGCGTCAGCAGCAACGCGACGATCAGCACGACGCTCGCCGTCGACAGCCGTTCGACGTCGTGCCGGATCGTGTCGCGCGTGTCGACCGAGAACACGCCGGGGCCCGTCATCGCGAGCGTGGCGGCGGCGGCGTTCGGCATGGCCTGCTTCGAGGCTTGCTTCGCGGCGGCGAACGCGCGGCGCACCGCGTCGATCGCACGGGCCTGGGCATCGGTATCGGAACCGGCGGCGGCCGTCTGCACGACGAGTACCGCGCGGGTGCCGTCGCGCGACGCCCACACGCCGTCGCGGCTCGCCGGTTGCGCCGCGCCGTCGAGCTGGTCGACGAGCGTGGCAACTTCGCCGGTCGGGTCGCGCGGCAGCAGCGCCTTGGCCACGAGGCCGGCCGACGAGCTCAGCAGGTCGAGGCTGTCGCCGAGCGCCTGGTGCAGGCCGTCGGCGCTGAAGCGCTGCGGCGTGACGGCCGGGCTCAGCAGATAGCGGTGATCGAAGATGAACTGCCGGTCGCGCGCGTCGTTCGCCGCTTCGCCGTTGTGAACCGCCGCGAACTGCGGATCGGCGCGCAGCGTGCCGGCCACGCGCCGCGACAGCGCGGCGCGCGTGGCTGCATCGCTGCCGTCGATCGCGACGAGGATCAGCCGCGACACGATGCCGTCGCGCAACTGGTCGACGAGCACGCGCTGCCCGGCGCTCGGCGAACTCGGCAGGAACGCGGACAGGTCGGCCGTGAAGTGCGCGCGCCCGATCGCGATGCCGCACGCGACGAGCGCGAGCAACCACACGAGCACCGCGCGCTGCCGCAGCGCGTGCAGGCGGCGGGCGACCGGCGAAGACGGGGGCCGGGTGCGTTCGTCCATCAGTTCGGGTTCGCCGGAACGGGTTGCAGGCGCATCACCGAACGGTCGCCGTCGGCCTGCCGGATCGCGACGCTGCGCAACAGGTCGCGCGTGCCGTCGAGCGTGATCGTGCTGACGACCTTCAGCATCCGCGAGTCGAGCGGCGTGAGCGTCAGCGTCCAGTCGTCGCCGCGCCCGGCGAGTGCGACCTTGTAGACCTGTTCGAGCGCGAAGCGGTTGCCGGCGAGCGTCGCGCGGATGCTGTCGATGAACGCGCCGAGTTCCGGATAGCGCGCGAGCGCGAGCGTGTACTTGCGGCTGTTGCGCTCGACGGTGAGCATGTCGCCGTCGACGACGAGGTGTTCGGGCTTCGGGCTCAGCGTGTGCTTCTCGAGATGGTCCGGCGCGACGAACACGAGTTCGCCGGACGATTCGACCGGCTGCGTCGCGATCGACAGGTACTTCGTCTCGGTGAACGTCGCGCGCCCCGACTTGTGCTGCGCGAGCGTCGACATCAGCCGGTCGAGGGTCCACGCCGGCGCCGCGTCGGCCGCCCGCGCGGGCGCGGCGGCCAGCGCGATCGCGGCGGTGCTTGCGGCGACGGCGATGGCGGCGGCCAGCGTGCGGACGGCGCGACGCAGGGCGGGCGTGAGCGTGGGCAGGCGGCGAACGGCGGTCATGCGTCGGAATCCCTCGTGGCGGACAGGCCGGCACCGGCGCACGCGGCGTCGCCGCGCGCGGCCGCGGTCGCGGCATCGCCGCCGTGCCAGAAGTCGAAATAGTTGAACCAGTTGTACGGTGCCGAGCGACAGTACCTGTCGAGCAGCGCGACGTAGCGCGCGAGTGCCGCGTCGACGGCCGCCGCGCGCGCGTCGCGCCGCACGTCGGAGAAATCGGCGAGCGTCTCGAAGTGCACGTCGTAGCGGTTGCCGTCGCGATAGAGGCCCGTCATGAAGATCACCGGGCGCCTCAGCATCGCGGCCATGTAGAGCGGCCCGAGCGGGAACGCGGCCGGCGCGCCGAGCAGCGGCAGCCGCCGCAGCGACGCGGCCGCGTCGTCGAGCAGCGTGCGGTCGGCGAGCATGCCGACCATGCAGTTCGCGTCGAGGCGCTCGCGCACCTTCAGCATCGAGTCGACTTGCCCGAGCGGAATCACTTCCGGCTGCGCGGCGGGATTCACCGCGGCGAGCGTCGCGTTGATCTTGCGCGCGTTCTTCTCGTACATCGTCACGACGACGCGCAGGTCCGGGTGCGTGCGGCCGATCGCGCGCACGACCTCGAAGCTGCCGAGATGCGCGCCCATCAGGAACGCGCCGCGTCCGCCCGCGAGCGCTTCGTCTACCAGCGTCTCGCCGTGCAGCCGGATGTCGAACAGGTCGAAGCGCCCGTTCATCAGGTAGATGCGGTCGTGGATCGTCGCCGCGAACGTGAACACGTGCCGGTACACGTCGCGCCAGCGCGCGGGGCGGCCGAGCACGCGGCGCAGGTAGTCGCGCGACGCCGCGCACGCGACCGGCGAAAACAGCACGAAATACGTCGCGATCAGGTGCAGCACGACGCGCGCGCGCTGCCGGCCGAAGCGCAGCGAGATCCACGTCATCGCGCGCAGCAAGCCCGCGTTGCTGCGCTCCTGGCGTTCGGCCCACGCGGTGCGCTTCATGGCTGCGCACCGTCCTGCCCGGCCGGCGGCGCGGACAGCACGCCGCTCGCGACGTCGCGCGCCCCGGCGCGCAGCGTGAAGCGGATCGCACCGCCGGCCGCGGCGTCGTACGCGAGATCGAGCGGCTCGCCGGGCGCGACCGGGCTCAGGAATTTCGCGGACCCGAGCCGCCACGCATGCAGCGGGCGGTTCAGCGCGGTGCCGAGCGCATGGATCGCGTGATCGAGCAGCACGACGCCCGGCACGACCGGATGGCCGGGGAAGTGGCCGGGCAGTGCCGGGTGATCGGCGGGGATCGTGAATCCGAGTGCGGACGTGCCGGCCGGATCGGGCGCGGGCGCGGGCACGGGCACGGCCGCGGGGCGCGCATGTTGCGCAACGAGTGCGGCGAGTACGTCGCGCGGCAGCTTGCCGGTTTCGTTGCGCGGCAGCGCGTCGACGAACACGAGCGGGCGCGGCATGAACGCGGGATCGATCCGCTCGCGCAGCGCGCGCTGCAGACCGGCTGCCGTGAGCGTCGGCGCGACGACGAGCGCGACGAGGCGCGTGACCGGCTCGAGGCGGGTGTCGTCGTGTGCCGCCGCGGCTTCGTCGGGCATGAAGAATACGCCGTCGAGCACCTTCGGAATCGCGTTGAGCTGATGGTTCAGGTACGCGAGCGACGTGCGCTTGCCGGCGATGTTGACGAGGTCGGCCTTGCGGCCGTGCAGCAGGAACCGGCCGTCGCCGAGCAGTTCGAGTGCATCGCCCATCGGCACGGGTGCCTCCACATGTCCGCCCGACACCCACACGGTCGGGCCGCTGTCGTCGTCGTCCGGTTCGGCGCGCGCGTCGAGGCGGATGTCCGGGAACAGTTCCCATGCCGCGCCCTGCGACGTGCGGCGGGTGGCGATCTGGCCGGTCTCGGTGCTGCCGTAGATCTCGACGAGCGGCGCGTCGAGCGCGGCCTCGGCTTCGCACGCGAGCTTTTCCGACAGCGGCGCGGTGGCCGACAACACGAGCGCCGCGCGCGGCAGCGCATGGCCGGCCGCCAGCAGCGCACGCAGGTGGATCGGCGACGTGACGAGCACGCGCGGTTGCGGGATCGCGTCGAGTTCGTCCCGAATGTCGACCGGGTAGAACGGCTGGCGGTTGCTGAACGCGAGGCCGCCGATCAGCGCGAGCAGCACCGTCGACTCGAAGCCGTACATGTGCTGCGCGGGTACCGTGCCGATCAGCGTGGCCGCGCGGCCGTCGAGCAGCCCGAGGCGGTCGGCCGCCGCGCGCACGCAGCCGACCAGGAAGCCCCAGGTCTTGCGGTGCGGCACCGGCGCGCCGGTCGAGCCGGACGTGAACACGTAGGCCATGATCCGCGCCGCATCGATCTGCGGCACGGCGAACGGCGCATCGTCCGCGAGCGCGCCGGGGGCGGCATCGGGGTACGCGAAGCGCGGCAGGTCGATTGTGCAGTCGGGCGCGTCGTGCAGGCAGAACGCGTCGGGTGCGAACGACGCGAGCTGGCGGACCATTTCCGGCGTATGCGTCGACGGCAGCAGGCTGACCTTGCCGGCAACGAGCGCGGCGCACAGGCTGACCGCGAAGCGGTAGCGGTCGCGGCATACGTTGAACACGTGCGCGCCGGCGGGCAGCGCGGCGGCCACGCGCGCGACGTCGGCGACGAACGTGCGCACGGTGACGGGCGCGCCGTCGCGCCAGGCGATCGTCTGGTCGGGCGACGAATGGAAAACCAGCGGGTGAGTCGGCATAGATCGGTCGAAACAGGAGCGAAGGCCGGCGCGGCCGCGTTGCGGCGCCGCGCCGGCCGTGAATTCATCGTGATGCCTGCGACGCGTGTGTCGTCGCGCGATACGCGCGCACCGCGTCGACCATGCGCGGCCGCGGTTCGTGCGGCAGGGCGAAGCGTCGGCACGCATGCTCGGCCGCGAACATCACGGCGACGAGCGGCAGCGACAGGTAGTTCGCGAACGTCGACCAGGTGACGATCGGCGCGGTCGCGAACAGCAGCGTCGACACGGCGGCGATCGCGACGAAGAACAGCGTCCACGCGAGCGTGATCTGCCGCGTGTAGTGCGCGACGGCCGGCGTGATCGCGCCGTGGATCATCGTCGCGAAATGCGTGCACAGCGGCACCTTGCCGGCCGCGAGCGTGCGGCCGAACAGCAGCGCCATCGCGAGGTTGAAACTCGCGTGTTCCAGGTACAGGCCCCATTCGAAGTGCCGCGCGAGCGGCGCGCGCGCGGCCCACAGCGCGGCGGCGGCAAGCAGCCATGCGGACACGAACCCGATGCGGTGCGGCGAGCGCAGCGCCGCGCCGAGCGCGAGCAGCAGCGGCGGCACGAGCGCCATCGCGAGGCCGAGGCCGTGCGCGCCGGGCGTCGCGGCCGCGTAGTGCGCGCCGGCCTGGTATGCCGCGACGGCGCCGACCGCGGCAATGCCGCGTGCGACAGGTAGCAGCCGGCTCATCGGCGGCCTCCGCGCGCACGGCGCGGGTACCCGTCACCGGCGCCCGGGCGGCGGCGGAAGGACGGGCGAACCGGAACGGAGCGGAAGGACGGGCGCGGCATGACTGGCGACATCGGGCGGATCGTGGCCGGACGCGAGGGTCGGGCCGTCAAACATCAGATGAAAGGCGGCCGGGACGGGTCCGGGCCGGTGGTCGGGCACGCTCATTTTAGGGCCGCGGCACCGCGTGTTCGGAGCGGGCGCGAACGGGTTTTGTAACCGATTGTATGGCGCCGGACGAACGGTTTCGCGGGGTCGGTCCATTTCCATCCAAAGCGGCTCAAGCATCTGGTGCATTCGGGTCCCGCAACGGGGCGCCGCGCCGGCCCGCCAGTCTGTAACCATTGGCGGTATACGGCCCGATACCCGTTCGTCTAGAATCCGCGTAACTTTTACAAACGATCCCCAAAAAACGCAGGCGGGGAAGCCGGCAGACGCCGGAGGGACGGAGATTCGCACGCGCCGGGCGTGCATGGCGATTGCCGTTTCCGGGCGCCTTCCGCTGCCACGGGCCGCCTGCCCGCACGCATGATGAACGCACTGGAACAAGAGCTCGCCACGCTGATCATCGGCGAACTGAATCTCGAAGACGTCCCGCTCGAAACAGTGACGGCCGACACCCCGCTGTACGGCGAGGGTTTCGGGCTCGACTCCATCGACATCCTGGAAATCGCGCTGCTGATCTCGAAGAAATTCGGCTTCGAGCTGCGTTCGGACAATCCGGACAACCAGAAGATCTTCGCGACGCTCGGTGCACTGGCTGCGTACGTCGCCGCGCACCGCACGAAGTGACGGCGTCGCGCACGGGCGCGGCGCGCAGATGAGGACGGCACGCGGCCGCGATCGGCAGACGATACGCGGCCGCGTCGATCGAGGTGAAACGCGATGAACGGAGCAATTCGATGCGGGCGCTCGTGACGGGCGGCAGCGGCGCACTCGGGCAGGCGATCTGCACGGCGCTCGCGCAGGCCGGCCATGAAGTGTGGGTGCATGCGAACCGCCATCTCGCGCAGGCGGAGGCGGTCGCGCAGCAGATCGTCGCGGCCGGCGGCACCGCGCGCGCGATCGCGTTCGACGTGACCGACGCCGATGCGACGCTCGCCGCGCTGGCGCCGCTGGCCGACGATGCGCCGGTGCAGATCCTTGTCAACAACGCGGGCATTCACGACGATGCGCCGATGGCCGGCATGTCGCGCCGGCAGTGGCACAGCGTGATCGACGTGACGCTCAACGGCTTCTTCAACGTCACGCAGCCGCTGTTGCTGCCGATGATCCGCACGCGGCGCGGACGGATCGTCAACATCGCGTCGGTGGCCGGCGTGACCGGCAATCGCGGGCAGGTCAACTACGCGGCCGCGAAGGCGGGGCTGATCGGCGCGACGAAGTCGCTGTCGCTGGAGCTCGCGTCGCGCGGCATCACCGTGAATGCGGTCGCGCCCGGCATCATCGAATCGCCGATGGCCGAACAGGCGTTTCCCGCCGAACGCATCAAGCAGCTCGTGCCCGCGCAGCGCGCGGGCCGGCCCGACGAAGTCGCGGCGATGGTCGCGTACCTGGTGTCCGACGCCGCGGCCTATGTGACGGGGCAGGTGCTGTCCGTCAACGGCGGGCTCGCATGACGAGGCGCGCGGCGTCGGCGTGACGTAATGCAACGCGGCATGACGCAACGCAGCGTATGCCGCGAGGTTGCGCGGCCAGCGCCGCATAGTGAGGAAATCGAAGTGTCCGTGCATCCAGTCGACGCCGAACGGCGCCCGTGTTCCCTGTCGTCCTCTGCTGCGTCGTTCGCGCGCGGGCAGGCGGCCGGGCCGGCCGCATCGCGACCGGGCGTGCCGCTCGCGCACGACGAGGGCCGCGCGCTGCGGCTCGTCCGGATGAGCCATGCCCGGCTCGCCGCGTTGCTGCACGATGCACGCGGCCGTGGCGACGGATTCGACCGCGTGTTGCCCGGCGCACTGGGCGCGGTGTGCATCGGCGCGGGCGAGCTGCAGCGCGCATCCCGAACCGGCTCGCACGCGGACGCGGCGGCGCGGATGCTGGCCGAAGTCGTGCCCGACCTGCCGGTCGCGCCGGTGCCGATGGCGCTGCTCGGCGCCGGCATCGCGCCGGACGACGCCGTCTGCGAAATCTGGCAATGCCATGCGCGCGACCTGCGCAGCGAACGACACGGCGCGCTGCACTATCGCTACAGCGAAACGGCGGGTCTCGTGTTCGGCAGCATCGTCGTGCACGAGCACGACACGCCCGACGCGCATCGCGACGGCGGCACGCCGCTCGAACGCGCGACGCACGATGCGTACCGCGCGCTGTTCGACGTGCTCGATTCGCTCGGCATGCCGCATCCGCTGCGCATCTGGAATACGGTGCCGGCGATCAATGCGGTGCAGTTCGGGATCGAGCGCTATCGTCAGTTCAATATCGGCCGCCAGCATGCGTTCGACGCGTGCCGCCGCGCGCTGACGGGCGGCGTGCCGGCCGCGTGCGCGCTCGGTTCGGTCGTGCCGGTCGCGGGCGATGCATCGCCCGCCGCGCCGCTCGCGATCCATTTCCTCGCGAGCCGCACGCCGGCCGATCCGGTCGAGAACCCGCGCCAGGTCAGCGCGTATCACTATCCGGCTCAGTACGGCCCGCGGGCACCGACGTTCGCGCGCGCAGCCGCATGGCCGGCGGACGATGGCGCGCCGGTGCTGTTCGTGTCGGGCACCGCGAGCATCGTCGGGCATCGCACCGTGCATCTCGGCGACGTCGTCGCGCAAACGCGCGAGACGGTCGCGAACCTCGCGGCCGTGCTCGAGCAGGCCGCGCGCCAGGGGCACGGCCCGTTCACGCTCGCCGACCTGAGCTATCGCGTCTACGTGCGCGACGCCGGCGATGCCGCGGCGCTGGCCGCGATCGGGCAGGTGCTGCGCGACGCGGCCGGCCCCGGCGTGCGGCCGCTCGTCGTCCATGCGGACGTGTGCCGCGACGACCTGCTGGTCGAGATCGAGGCCAGCGCGGGTCATGAGGAGGCGTGGCTGTCATGAAGCGCGAGAGCCTCACGATCCGGCAACCGGCTCCGCATTCGGGCGGCGTCGACGAAGCCTGCCGGCGTTCGCCGGCAAGTCATACACTTTTGTCAGGACCCCCGTCTTCGCAATCGGCCGTTTCCATGTCCAAGCAGCACGCCTCGTCCACCCATCTCGTCCTGATTCCGAGCTACAACCCGGGCACCAAGGTCGACACGACCGTGCGCAATGCACGAGCGCAGTGGAATCCGGTGTGGGTCGTCGTCGACGGCAGCACCGACGGCAGCGCCGAACGGCTGCAGGCCATGGCTGAACGCGACCCGGGGTTGCGCGTGATCGTGCTGCCCGAGAACCGCGGCAAGGGCGCGGCGGTGCTCGCCGGGCTCGACGCGGCAGCCGCGAGCGGCTTCACGCATGTGTTGACGATGGATTCCGACGGCCAGCATCCGGCCGACCTGATTCCCGCGTTCATGGCCGCGTCGCAGGCCGCCCCCGACGCGATGGTGCTGGGCGTGCCGAAGTTCGACGCGAGCGCGCCGCAGTTGCGCGTGCAGGGCCGCCGGCTGTCGAACGCATGGGCCGACCTCGAGACGCTGTGGGCCGGAATCGGCGATTCGCTGTACGGGTTTCGCGTGTATCCGGTCGCGCCGCTGGCCGCGATCATGCGCCGCCAGCCGTGGATGCGCGGCTTCGACTTCGATCCCGAGGCGGCCGTGCGGCTGTGCTGGGCCGGCGTGCGTCCGATCCGCATCGACGCGCCGGTGCGCTATTTCGGCCGTCACGAGGGCGGCGTCTCGCACTTCCACTACGGCCGCGACAACGCGCTGCTCGCGTGGATGCACCTGCGTCTTTTCACCGGCTTCGTGGTGCGGCTGCCGATGCTGGTCGCGCGGCGGCTGGCGCGACGCCACGATCAGACGGCCTGAGTACACCCGATTTCGATGCCGATCGTCGCCCGGTCGCGGCGATTGCCCCGTTTTTTGTCGTCAATCCCGCGCCGGCGCACCGCTTCATTCCAGTTCGCTGAGTAATGAACGTGTCATCCGATGTAAACATCTGGTAATTTTCTGCCGGATTATGCAAAATCGCCGCTCCCAAATAAAACTATCGAGGGATCCGGGATGCAACTCAAGAAAGCGGTGGCAGCGTGTGGCGTGGCGTTTCTGTTGAGCGCGTGCGGCGGGGTACAGAGCCTTGACGCGAACAGCCTGACGTCGGCGGGGACGAGCCTGTACAAGGCAGCGACGTTGTCGGATGCCGACATCGCCGCGCTGTCGAACGATTCGTGCAAGTCGAGCGATGCGGAATCGAAGGTCGCGCCGGCGAACAGCGCGTACTCGAAGCGTCTGACGAAAGTGATGAAGGGCTTCGGCGACATGACGCTGAACGGCCAGAAGATCAACTACAAGGTCTACATGACCAAGGACGTCAACGCGTGGGCGATGGGCAACGGCTGCGTGCGCGTGTACAGCGGCCTGATGGACATGATGAACGACGACGAGCTGCGCGGCGTGATCGGCCATGAAATGGGCCACGTCGCGCTGGGTCACTCGAAGAAGGCGATGCAGACGGCCTACGCAGTCAGCGCGGCGCGCACCGCGGCCGGCGCGGCATCGCCGGGCGTGGCGGCGCTGACGAGCTCGCAGCTCGGCGACATCACCGAGAAGTTCATCAACGCGCAGTTCTCGCAGACGCAGGAAAGCGCGGCCGACGATTACTCGTTCGACCTGATGAAGCAGAAGAACATGAACCAGAAGGGTCTCGTCACCGCATTCCAGAAGCTCGCGCAGCTCGATGGCGGCAAGAGCTCGATGATGAGCTCGCACCCGTCGTCGTCGAGCCGGGCGCAGCACATCCAGGATCGCATCGCGAAGGGTAGCTGATCGCCGCCCGATGCGCCGGCTCCGGCCGGCGCCCTGGATGAACGAAACCCCACGCTTCGCGGCGTGGGGTTTTTGTTTTTCGGGGGACCGGAAAACGGCCGGCCGCTTGCTTACGGCACCATCCCCGGCAACACGTACGCCTGCACGAGCGTGATCAACCCGACGATCACCGCGAACAGCAGGCTGTGGCGCACGGTGAAGCGGAACAGCTCCGACTCCTTGCCGACGAGGCCGGTCGCCGCGCACGCCACCGCGATCGACTGCGGCGAGATCATTTTCGCGGTCACGCCGCCCGTCGTGTTCGCGGCCACCGCGAGCGTCTCGGGTACGCCGAGCTGATGGGCCGTGGCCTGCTGCAGCGAGCAGAACAGTGCATTCGACGACGTGTCCGAGCCCGTCAGGAACACCCCGAGCCAGCCGAGGAACGGCGAGAAGAACGGGAACGCGGCGCCGGTCGCGGCCAGCATCAGCGCGAGCGTCGACGACATCCCCGAATAGTTCGCGACGAACGCGAATGCGAGCACGAGGCCGATCGACAGGATCGGGCGGGTCAGTTCCTTCAGCGTCTCGCCGAACGTGACGAGCGCGTCGCGCGGCTTCATCCGCAGCAGCACCATCGAGATCAGCGCGGTCACGAGGATCGCGCTGCCTACCGCCGACACGAGATCGATCTTCAGCACGGCGTCGAGCGCCTTCGGCGTCGCGGCGATCGGTGCGGTCTTCACGACGAGCTGGTCGAGCCCCGCCACGTGGAATTTCAGCACGGTCGACGCGAGCGCGCCGTGGGCGGCGAACAGCGCCTTGAACGGCGCGATGCTCCACACGGTGACGACGGCCGTCAGGATCAGGAACGGCGACCATGCGCGCACGGTCTGCGCGAGCGTGTACGGCGATGCCTGCCGGCTGGTGCCCGCGCTGAAGCCGTTGCGCGAACCTGCGCCGCCGAAGCCCGCGAGCGCGGCGCCGCCGCCCGACGCGACGACGCTGCCGGCCGTCTGCTTCGCGGTGCGCGGCTGCCAGACCTTCAGGAACGCGGCGAGCGCGACGAGGCTGACGAGCGACGACGTGATGTCCGGCAGCTCGGGCCCGATGTGGTTCGACGTGAAGTATTGCGTCACCGCGAAGCTGCCGCCCGCGACGAGCGCGGCCGGCCAGGTCTGCCGCACGCCGCGCAGCCCGTCCATCATGAACACGAGCCAGAACGGCACCGCGAGCGACAGCAGCGGCAACTGGCGGCCGGCCATCGCGCCGATATGGAACGGGTCGATGCCCGTCACCTGTCCGGCGACGATGATCGGGATCCCCATCGCACCGAACGCGACCGGCGCGGTGTTTGCAATCAGACACAGTCCAGCCGCGTGCAGCGGCTTGAAGCCGAGCCCGACTAGTAGCGCGGCCGTGATCGCGACGGGCGCGCCGAAGCCGGCCGCGCCTTCGAGGAACGCGCCGAACGAGAAGCCGATCAGCAGCATCTGCAGGCGCTGGTCGTCGGTGATCGACAGCACGGACGCGCGGATGATGTCGAACTGGCCGGTCTTCACGACGATCTTGTACAGGAACACGGCCGCGACGATGATCCACGCGATCGGCCACAGGCCGTATGCGAAGCCGAAACCGGCTGCCGCGAGCGCCTGCGGCACGGGCATCCCGTATGCGAGGATCGCGACGCCGAGCGACAGCAGCAGCGTGATCGCCGCGGCGACGTGCCCCTTGAGCCGCAGCGCGGCCAGCGCGACGAAAAAGAAAATGATCGGGATTGCGGCGACGAACGCCGACAGCCCGAGGCTGCCGAGCGGCGTATAGATCTGGTGCCAAACCTGCATGGGTGTCTCCTCCATCTGTGTCTGTCTATCTATGGGTATGGGTGGGTAAAGCGGGGGCTACTCGGGCTGGCCGCGTGCGCGCAGCAGGTCGGACAGGCTGCGCGGTGCCGGTTCGAGCGGCGTGCGGTGCTGCGTCCAGCCCATCTGTTTCGCGGGTGTCAGCGCACGCAGGCGCGTCGCGGTCCAGCGGAACGCGCGGTACGCGCGCGGATGCGCGAACGCGCCCGACCAGAAGCGCCACACGAGGTCTTCCGCGCGGGTGTAGTTCGCGCCCTGGCCGCGCAGCGGATGCGCGACGGGTTCGTCGGGCTTGCGGTTCGCCTCGGTACGCAGCCGCACGAGCAGTTGCGGGATCGGGATCCGCACCGGGCACACCTCACCGCACGCGCCGCATAGCGTCGACGCGGTCGGCAGGTCGGCCGTCGCGTCGAGGCCGAGCAGGTGCGGCGAGATGATCTTGCCGATCGGGCCCGGATAGGTCGTGCCGTACGCGTGGCCGCCGATGCGCGTGTAGACGGGGCAGTGGTTCATGCACGCGCCGCAGCGGATGCACTGCAGCGTCGCGCGCAGCTGTTCGTCCGCATAGGCTTGTGTGCGGCCGTTGTCGAGCAGCACGAGATGCAGCTCGCGCGGGCCGTCGCGTTCGCCGTCGCGGCGCGGGCCCGAGATCAGGTTGAAGTAGGTCGTGATCGCCTGGCCGGTGGCCGAGCGCGTGAGCAGGCTCGACAGCGGCACGATGTGCTCGAGTTTCTCGACGACCTTCTCGATCCCCATGATCGCGACGTGCGTGTCGGGCACCGTCGTCGACAGGCGGCCGTTGCCTTCGTTCTCGATGAGCCACAGCGTGCCGGTGTCGGCCGCCGCGAAGTTCACGCCGGACAGGCCGATGTCCGCATCGGCGAACGCGCGCCGCAGGGCGCGCCGGCCGGTCTGGATCAGTTCGTCGACGTCTTCCGTGTAACGCGTGCCGGGGATGTGCGCCTCGAACAGTTCGGCGATGTCGCCGCGCGTCTTGTGGATCGCCGGCATCACAATATGCGACGGCTTCTCGCCCGCGAGCTGCACGATGAACTCGCCCATGTCGGATTCGATGCAGTCGACGCCGTGCTCCGCGAGGTAATGGTTCAGCTCGATTTCCTCGCTCGCCATCGACTTGCCCTTGATCACGCGGCGCGCCTTCTTCGCCTGCGCGATGCCGAGCACGATCGCGTTCGCGTCGGCGGCCGTCTCGGCCCAGTGCACGTGCACGCCGGCCTCGGTGAGCTTCGTCTCCAGCCGTTCGAGCAGCGCGGGCAACTGCGCGAGCGCGTGTTGCCGCACCGCTTCGCCGAGGTCGCGCAGCTGCTGCAGCTCGGCGTCGTCGGGGAACTGCGTCGCGCGCTTGCCCTGCAGGAAGTCCATCGCGCCGCGAAAGCTCCGGCGCAATGCGGGATCGTCGAGCGCGGCGCGCGCGCGGGCCTTGAAGTCGCCGGGGGCGACGAAGTGCAGCGTGTGGTCGCTCATTGCGGGAGGTCCTCGCGGGCGGTTGCAGCCGGCCGGGCGGCGGAATCGGTGACGATCACGACCCACAGGCGGCGCGGGCCGTGTGCGCCATAGGCGAGCGTCTGCTGGATGTCGGACGTCTTCGACGGGCCCGACACCAGCACGAGGTTGGTCGGCATGCCGGCGTGCCAGCGCTCTGCATGCACGGCCGCGTGCAGGTCGGGATGCAGCGTGCTCGCATGGACGAGCGCGACATGCAGCGGCGGCACCAGCGAAACCGTGCGCGGCGTGCCGGCATCGGGGGCGAGCACGACGGTGCCGGTGGCCGCGATGCCCGAACGCGCGACGGTGAAGCCCGCGTCGATCGTGTCGAACAGGTCGGCCTTCCACGTGTCGATCGGCCGGTCGAACGGCACGGGCGCGACCGTGTCGGGCAGCGCGCGGGCGAGCGCCGCGGATTCGGCGCGGGCCGGGTCGAGCAGCAGCCGGCGCACGCCGGCTTCGGCGAGCCGCGCGGCGAGCTGCGCGGGCCATGCATCGCCGGTCGCGCACCAGACGTCCGCGTGCGACGCGGCGAGCGCGGCCTGCATGGTGCGGGCGAGCGTGTGCGGATCGTGCGCGGTCCCGGCCTGCGAGCGGCGCGTGTCGTAATGCGTGTCGATGCGTGCGTCGAGCGTGCGGCCGGACGTTGCGGCGACGCCCGGCGCGGCGGCGCGCAGCCGCGCGAGGATCGAGTCGCGCGCGCTCATCGCTGGTCTCCGCGCAGCGACGGGGCGTTCGCGGTGCGCCGCCACAGGAAGCTGGCGAGGTGTTCGACCGGCAGCGCCGCGCCGGCCTTGGCCGCCGCGTGGCCGATGTTCAGCAGGCAACCGCAGTCGGCGGACACGAGCCGGTCGCAGCCCGTCGCGCAGGCCGACGCGACCTTGTCGCGCACCATCGCGCCGGAGATGTCGGGATGCTTCAGCGAGAACGTGCCGCCGAAGCCGCAGCATTCGGATTCGCGTTCGTGTTCGACGCGCGTCACGCCCGGCAGTGCGTCGACGAGCGCGACGCCGTGCCCGCGCGTGCCCATCTCGCGCCGCGCCGCGCACGACGTATGCAGCACGACGCGTTCGTCGGGCCCGGCGCCGGCCGTCGCCGCGTCGAGCCGCACGTCGAGCACGTGGACGAGGAATTCGGCGAGTTCATAGGTCCGCTCCGCGATCGCGCGGGCTTGCGGGCCGTACACGGGATCGTCGGCGAACAGCGCCGGCCAATGGTGGCGGATCATCCCCGCGCACGAGCCGGAGGGCACGATCACGGGCCACGCTTGCGCGAACAGGTCGAGCTGCGCGGCCGCGACGCGGCGCGCTTCGTCGGGATTGCCGCTGCTGTAGGCCGGCTGCCCGCAGCAGCTCTGGCCGCGCGGATAGTGGACGGTCAGGCCTTCGCGTTCCAGCAGGCGGACCGCGTCGAGCCCGGCTTCGGGGACGAACAGGTCGACCAGGCAGGTCGCGAACAGATAGACGTGCGCGGGGGCGGCGGCGGGGTATTGCCTTTCGTTCATGTCTCGCTCCAGTGGCGACGGCCCGGCATGCGGATGCGGGACGACGATTTCGCTGCATAATTCCCGCGACGGCGCTGCGGCTCAAATTGGTTGGGCCAATCGGCGCGGCACGCATTGAGCGGGGAGACGCGACGATGGCAGCGATGACGGCACGGGGCCGGACCGAAGGGGTGATGCGCAAGATCGAGACGGCACTGCTCGACGGCACGTGGCCGGCCGGCGCACGCCTGCCGGCCGAGCGCGTGCTCGCGCAGCAGTACGGGGTTGCGCGCAATACGGTGCGCGAGGCGACCCAGCGGCTCGTCGCGCGCGGGCTGTTGCAGAGCCGGCGCGGCGCGGGCGTCTACGTGACGGACCAGTTGCGCGCCGGCATCGCGTCGCCGTGGGGGCAACTGGTCGCCGATCACCCCGCGCTGCGCGACGACATCCTCGAATTCCGCCGCGTGCTCGAGGGCGCGACCGCGTATTTCGCCGCGCTGCGCGCCGACGCGCACGACCGGCGCCGGATCCGTGCGCTGCTGCGCGAGCTCGAAACCGCGCACGCGAACGGCGCGGCGGCCGTCGAAGCCGCGACCGACGCGAAGCTGCACGAGGCGATCGCGCTCGCGTCGCACAACACGATGTTCCTGCACCTGCATACGAGCGTGATCGGGATGCTGCGCGAGCACATCTCGATCAACGTGGCGGGCATGACGACGCACGACGAGCACGCGTCCGAACTCCTGCTGCTGCAGCACCGCGTCGTGTGCGACGCGATCTGCGCGCAGCGGCCCGAAGAAGCGCGCACCGCGATGCAGACCCATATCGACTACGTGCGCAGCCATTTCGAGCGCAGCGGCGACGAGGCCTGAGATTGGTCGGACTACTTCGGTGCGAGGCCCGCCCGGCGGGCACTTCCGGTGCGGCGGGTCTCGATGCCCGGTATGCGCGCGCACGCCTGCGGTTCGAGGCCGTCGGTGCCGCCCGCGCGATTGACCGGTTCATCGGGCGCCTACTAGAATCGGCCGGAACCGCGCGCCAGCCGCGCGCCGCGGCGCATGCGGGCCCTGTGTTCCGCCAGTCGAGGAAGTCTCCGTGTTCACGTCCCTGATCCGGCGCGCACCGGCCGCGCTGTCGTGGCGCGCCGCATGCCGCCCGGCCCGCGCGCTGGCCGCCGGCGTACTCCTGTCGCTCGTCGCCGCGTGCGCGACGCATCCGCCCGCCACCACGCTCGATCGCCCGGTCTCTCATGCGTTGCCGCCCGATACCGCGACGCCGTTGCGCGATGCGCTGGCCGCGCCCGAGGCCGCGCATCCGGGCCAGTCGGGTTTCCGGCTGCTGGCCGACGGCGCGCAGGCGTTGCAGATGCGCATCGCGCTCGCGCGCGCCGCGACGAAGACGCTCGACATGCAGTACTACATCGCGACCGAGGACACGACCGGCAAGCTGCTGCTCGCCGCGGCGCTCTACGCGGCCGATCGCGGCGTGCGCGTGCGGATGCTGGTCGACGACCTGAATTTCCGCGACATCGATCGCGTGATGGCCGCGCTGAACACGCACCCGAACGTCGAGATCCGCGTGTTCAACCCGTTCGGCGCGTCACAGGGGATGGTCGAGCGCACGGCCAACTTCTTCACGCGCATCGACAGCTTCACGCGCCGGATGCACAACAAGGCGATGATCGCGGACAACCAGATCGCGATCGTCGGCGGCCGCAACCTCGGCGACGAATACTTCAGCGCGAGCCAGACGCTGCAGTTCCGCGATCTCGACGTGCTCGCCGCGGGCCCCGTGACGAACGACATCTCGGCGAGCTTCGACACCTACTGGTCGAGCGCGAGCAGCTATCCGCTGCGCGTGCTGAATCATCAGTCGTTCGATACGAAGGATCTCGACGCGATGCGCGACGAGCTGCGCGACCACTGGCGCAAGAATGCCGATCCGTACAACGCGAAGCCGCTGAACGCGACGCCGCTCTCGCGGCAGATCGCGCGCGACGAGCTCGGGCTCGTGTGGGCGCCGGCCGAGTTCACGGCCGACGCGCCCGACAAGGTCGCGCAGCCGACCGACGCGTACGTGAGCCCGCCGATGCAGCGCCTCGTCGAACTCACGCGCGGTGCGCAGCGGGAATTCCTCGCGTTCTCGCCGTATTTCGTGCCGCACGACGCGGGCGTGAAGATCCTCGGCGACACGACCGCGCGCGGCGTGCGTGTCGCGATCCTGACCAATTCGCTCGCGGCGACCGACGCGGTCGCCGTGCAGGCCGGCTACGGGCCGTACCGCGTGCCGCTGCTGCAGCACGGCGTCGAGTTGTACGAGTTCAAGGCGCAGCCGGGTCGCCAGCGTCCGCGCCTGTTCGGGTCGCGTTCGCGCGCGAGCCTGCACGCGAAGGCGTACGTGATCGACCGGAAGATCCTCGTGATCGGCTCGATGAACCTCGATCCGCGTTCCGCGCACCTGAACACAGAACTGGCGCTGGTGGTCCATAGCCCGGCGCTCGCCGAGCAGGTCGCGCAGATCTTCGCGCGTGCGACGCAGCCGGACGAAAGCTACCGCGTGAGCCTCGTGACGCCGGCGGGCGGCGGCACGCCCGAACTCGAATGGACGGGCACGGACGACGGCAAGCCGGCCGTCTATCACGTCGATCCGCACGCGGGGCTGCTGCGCAACCTGATGACCGGCGTCTTCATGCTGCTGCCGGTCGACGACCAGCTTTAGGGGCCGGAAGCGCTCCGGCTAAACCCGCGTTTCCGGTGCGCGGGCAAAGGTGATATGGTTGTGCGCGCAACGAGTGTGGCGCGCAGGACGGCGCCGCCGGGCGGCCCGCGCCACGCGGGCCGCGCACATCCGCAACCGGAGTTCCCCCATGCAACGTGTCCCGAACCAGCCGTTCACGCGTCCCGCCCGTTTCTCCGAAGCCGAATGGCAGGCGCGCGTGCAGCTCGCGGCGGCTTACCGCATCTTCGACCATCTCGGCTGGACCGAGCTGATCTACAACCATATCTCGCTGCGCGTGCCGGGCGAGGACGGGCATTTCCTGATCAACCCGTTCGGGCTCCATTACCGCGAGGTGTGCGCGTCGAACCTCGTGAAGATCGACATCGACGGCAACGTGATCGGTCATTCCGACTGGCCGATCAATCCGGCCGGCTTCACGTTCCACAGTGCGATCCATGCGGCGCTGCCCGATGCGCACTGCGTGATGCACGTGCACACGACGCCGACGATGGCCGTGTGCTGTTCGCACGACGGGCTGTCGTTCTCGAATTTCTATTCGGCGCAGCTGTACGGGAAGATCGCGTATCACGACTTCGAGGGCATCACCGTGCATCTCGAAGAGGGGCGGCGCATCGTCGAGAGCGCGGGCGGGCGGCCCGTGCTGCTGTTGCGCAACCATGGGCCCGTGACGATCGGCGCGACGCTCGCGCAGACGTTCTCGCTGATGTGGCTGCTCAATCGCGCGTGCGAGGTGCAGGTCGCCACGCATGCGATCGGCGACGCACTGCCGATCGCGCCGCCCGTGCTCGAAGGGTGCGTGCGCGATTCGCTGAATTTCGATCCGAAGCATGGCGCGGGGCAGGATGCGTTCGACGCGCTGCAGCGTATCGTCGATCGCATCGATCCCGGCTATCGGGCGTGACGCGGGGCGGCGTGATCGTATCGTCGTGCCTGATGCGGCAGGCCCAGAATCTGGCGGCGGGCAAAAAAAAACGCGGCCGGGTGGCCGCGTGAATACTCGCAGACTCCTTCGGACGAAGGAAACAAGCAACTGTGAGATGAAGTGTAGCGAAAGGCCGCACGCGGATTCAGCCGTCAGGCTGCAAAGGTCCATTCCAGCCTGAGGCAGACTGGCCTGCCGAGCGCGCTGCGGCGTTTTGCGGCATGGCCGTTCGACGGGCTCCCGGATCGGCGGCGATCGACTACCATCATGTGTGGCGCCGCCGTTCGGTCGGCGTACAACGTCGTACAAGGAGAGTCCATGCTCAAGCTGCGTTTGCTCCAGGTCGCGTTACTCGCGGGTGTGCTGGCCGCCGGCACCGCCGCCGCCGAAACGGTGCGCCTGTCCGCCAATCTCCAGCCGTCGAGCGAGGTGCCGCCGACGGCGACCAAGGGCTCGGGCGACGTCGAGGCCACCTACGACACGGCAACGCACATGCTGCAGTGGACGGTCCGTTACGAACACCTCACCGGCCCGGCCACCGCCGCGCATTTCCACGGGCCCGCGCCGGTCGGCCAGAACGCGGGCGTGCAGGTGCCGATTCCAAAGGACGAGCTGGCGAGCCCGATCAAGGGTTCGAAGGCACTCACCGACGCGCAGGTCACCGACCTGATGGGCGGCAAGTGGTATTTCAACGTCCATACGAAGGAGCACCCGGCCGGCGAGATCCGCGGCCAGGTGATGCCGGCGAACTGAGCGCCGGCGTTTGATATGGCGGCACCCGTCGAGCGGTGCGGGAACGATCGCACGTACCGTCGTCACACTGCGAATACGGAGTGCGTCCGATGAGTTGGCAAAGCAAGTTCGCCTGCTGGCTGCTGCGCTGGCAGTTCCGTCCCGAGACCACGCGCGAGGTGCTCGATCCCGCCCGCGCACGGCGCTTTACCGACCTGCGGATCATGGTGCCGCGCCGCGTGCCGTCGGGCTACCGGTTGCGCCGGTGCTACGGCGCGGGCGACGCGCCGCTGCGCGGCGAATGGCTCGAGCGCACCGATGCGGGCGCGGGACGCGGGCCGGGCCGCACGCTGCTGTACTTCCATGGCGGCGGCTATTACTTCTGTTCGACGAAGACCCACCGGCCGCTGGTGTTCGGCCTGACGAAGCGCGCGGGCGTGCGCTCGTTCTCGCTCGACTACCGGCTTGCGCCCGAAAACCGTTTCCCGGCCGCGCTCGACGACGCGCTGGCCGCGTACCGGCAGCTGCTGGCGCTCGGCACGCCGCCCGAGTCGATCGTGCTCGGCGGCGATTCGGCGGGCGGCGGCCTCGCGCTCGCGACGCTCGTCGCGCTGCGCGATCGCGGCGAGCCGCTGCCGGCCGGCGCGATCCTGTTCTCGCCATGGACCGACCTGGCCGCCACCGGCGCCACGCTGCGCACGAACGACGGCGCCGATCCGATGTTCGCGGGCGCGGCGCTGCCGAAGGCCGCGAAGCTGTACCTCGGCGACGAGCCGGGGACGAATCCGTACGCGTCGCCGCTCTATGCGGATTTCGCGGGCCTGCCGCCGCTGTATATCCAGGTCGGCAGCACCGAGGTGCTGCTCGACGATTCGCGCCGCGTCGCCGAGAAGGCGAAGGCCGCCGGGGTGGCGGTGGAGATCGAGGTGTGGCCGGACATGCCGCACGTGTGGCAGCTGTACGCGCCGATGGTGCCGGAAGCACGCGACGCGCTCGACCGCGCGGCCGCGTTCCTGCGCCGCGTCGCGGTCGAGCGCGCGGTTCAGCGCGCCGGCGAGACGTCGATTGCCTGATAGGCGGCCTTGACGGCCGCCGAGCCGTACTTGCGCTCGAGCCGGCGGACGGTGAAGTGGCCGTGCGCCATCTGCTGGAAGTGGTCGATGAACAGCGTATTGACGGTCGCGCCGAGCACGGCGCCGATCGCCGGAATCGACTTCGCGGCCATCTGCTCGGTCACCTGCACCGAGAAACGCGACGCCACCGTCTGTACGAGCTTGAACACGGCCGCCGAGCTGTGCGCGGCGATGCCCTTCGTCGTGATGTCGGACGATGCCTTCGAGATTGCCTGCGCGAGCGCGCCGCGCAGCACGAAATAACCGAGATCGGCGTCCTCTTCCTGCTTGTCCGGGTTGCCGCCCATGCCGAGCACGGCCAGGCATTGCAGCTGCGTATCGACCGAGCCCAGGTCTTCACCCTCGCTGCGCGCGATGTCGCATACGGAGCGGAAGATCAGCGTCGTCGTCACCGGCAGCTCGACCGGCAGCGCGAGAAAGCCGAACGCACCGCCCGCCGCGCCGGTCGTCGCGACCGCGAGCTTGTGCAGCAGGTTGCTCGGCTTGTCGGGTTCGGCGTCCGGCGCGGGCGGCTTGCCGAGCGTGCGCAGCGCGATGTTCAGGCACTTGCGCAGCGCGAGCTGCGTCGCATCGTTGATCTTGCCGGTCGCGAAATCCGGCAGCCGGGCGATCATTTTCTCGACCGGTGCGCCCAGCATGCCCGTCAGCTTCATCGTCAGCGACGGGCTTTCCAGCACCTGCTTCGCGCGCCACAGCGCGTCCCGATCGTCCTGCGACAGCATGGTGGCGGGGGGAATTGAAATCGGTTCCATCTTTCTCCTTGGCGGTCTGGGCCGGTTTGACCGTCGCCAGCCTAGATTACTCCCGCATGCTAGAATTTTGAGATTGTTTGACTCGTCAAAAGTTGCGCCAACAAAAAATGGCCGTCCATACCGCCGCCCACCATTCGAGCGGGCAAGTCCTGCCGTTCCGCGAATCGCTGCTGGCGATGATCGGGATCTCGTTCGTCACCATGCTCGTCGCGCTCGACCAGACCGTCGTCGGCACCGCGTTGCCGACCATCGTCGCCGAGCTTCGGGGGTTCGACCTGTACGCGTGGGTCGCGACCTCGTACCTGCTCAGTTCCGTGATCACGGTGCCGATCTTCGGCCGGCTCGGCGACTATTACGGGCGCAAGCCGTTCGTCATCGTGTCGATCGTCGTGTTCACCGGCGCGTCCGTGCTGTGCGGGATGGCGAACGACATGCTGATGCTCGTGCTCGCGCGCGGGCTGCAGGGGATCGGCGGCGGAATGCTGGTCGGCACCGCGTTCGCGTGCATTCCCGACCTGTTCCCCGATTCCGTCGTGCGGTTGCGCTGGCAGGTGCTGATGAGCTCCGCGTTCGGCATCGCGAACGCGGTCGGCCCGTCGCTCGGCGGCGTGCTGACCCAGTCGTTCGGCTGGCGCTCGGTGTTCTACGTGAACCTGCCGATCGGCCTGCTGTCGCTGCTGTTCGTGTGGCGTTACCTGCCGCACCTGCGCCACGTCGAGCACGATCGCAAGATGCGGCTCGACTGGCCGGGCGCGCTGCTGATCGCGCTGTCGCTCGGCGCGCTGCAGCTGTTCGTCGAATGGCTGCCGAAGTACGGCGTCGCGAGCTGGGCGTCGCTGCTGCTCGTCGTTGCGGTCGCGGCCGGTTTCGGCCTGTGGCACTGGGAGAAGCGCTGCGCGCAGCCGATCTTGCCGTTCGACATGTTCGGCAACCGCGCGCTGTCGGCGCTTTTCGTGCTGGCGATCCTCGCCGGCTTCTCGATGTTCTCGCTGCTGTTCTACGCGCCGCTGCTGTTCCAGGGCGGCTTCGGGATGTCGCCGAAGGAGGCGGGGCTCGTGATCACGCCGCTCGTCGTGTTCATCACGATCGGCAGCATCATGAACGGCCGTGTCGTCACGCGCATCCGCAATCCGAATGCGATGCTGCACGTCGGCTTCGTGCTGTTCGCGATCACCTGCGCGGGCGTCGTCGTGTCGACCCACACGACGCCGAAATGGCTGCTGATGGCGCTGATGGTCGCGGGCGGCATCGGGCTCGGCTTCGTGCTGCCGAACCTCACCGTATTCGCGCAGCAGACGGCCGGCCGCGAGCACCTCGGCATCGCCACGGCGCTGCTGCAGTCGCTGCGGATGGTCGGCGGGATGATCGGCACCGCGCTGACCGGCACGCTCGTCAACCAGATGTACTCGGGCGGCGTGCGCGATGCGCTGTCGGCCGATCACGCGATGCAGTGGCACGCGCAGCTCGCCGATCCGCAGATCCTGATCGATCGCGCCGCGCAGGGCGGCCTTGTCGCGGAGCTGACCCGTGCCGGGCATAATGGCGCGCCGCTGCTGGAAGCGGCCCGCGAATCGCTCGTCGGCGCGATTCACGTGGGTGTCGCGATGGCGGCCGTCGTCGCCGTGGTGTCGGTGTGGCAGTGCCGCCGCGTGCCGCCGATCGCGCTGCGGCGCAAGATCGAACCGCATGTCGCGGCCGATTGAACGATTGAACGAGTAGAACTGAGCGCATGGAAGAACAGGACCGCGTCGCGATCTTGCAGCAATTCGGACGGACGTATCGCGCGTTCATGACCGCATTCGAGACGCACGTCGGGCAACCGATGCCGCGCTGGCGCATCATGGTCGCGTTGCACACGATGGGCGGGCATTCGTCGCAGAAGAAGCTCGTCGAAGTGCTGCGCATCGATCCGGGCGCGCTCACGCGCCAGTTGAAATCGCTCGACGCGCTCGGCTGGATCGAGCGCGAATCCGACGCACGCGACAATCGCGTGACCAACGTGACGCTGACGGACGCCGGCCGCGCCGCGTTCGACGCGTGCCTGCCGCGCCGCAAGGCGTTTCTCGAACAGACGATGGCGCAATTGCCGGACGACGTGCTGAATGCGCTGTCGGGCGCGCTGGCGATGCTGGAGTCGCGGATCGCGGACGTCGGCTCGACGCCGACCGCGCGTTGAAGCACGGGGCAGGGCGGCGCAGGTCGGCGTGAATACGCCGCGCCGCCCCGGCACTTCATCTCATCTCGATTCCCTGCGGGTTCAAAGCTCGATGCGCGTGCCCAGCAGCGCGAGGAACTGCGCGAGCCAGGCCGGATGCGCGGGCCACGCGGGCGCGGTGACGAACGGCGCGTCGGTCACGGCCGCGTCGACCGGGATGTCCGCATATTCGCCGCCCGCGAGCTTCACCTCGGGCGCGCAGGCCGGGTAGGCCGAGATGCGCTTGCCGCGGATCACGTCGGCGGCCGCGAGCAGTTGCGCCGCGTGGCAGATCGCGGCGATCGGCTTGCCGGCTTCGGCGAACTCGCGCACGAGCGAGATCACCTTCGGATCGAGTCGCAGGTATTCGGGGGCGCGGCCGCCCGCGATCGCGAGCGCGTCGTAGCGCGAGGCGTCGACGTCGTCGAATGCCGCGTTCAGCGTGAACTGGTGGCCGGGCTTCTCGGTGTAGGTCTGGTCGCCTTCGAAATCGTGGATCGCGGTCTTGATCTTGTCGCCCGCGCGTTTGCCCGGGCACACTGCATCGACGTGGTGGCCGACGGCCTGCAGCGCCTGGAACGGCACCATCGTTTCGTAGTCTTCGGCGAAATCGCCGGTCAGGAACAGGATCTTCTTCGCGGCCATGGCTTTCTCCAGTGGAGCTGCGTTGAGGGCCCGCCGCGGCAGACGAATGCCATGCCCGCCCGGGGCCCCGAGGACGAAAGCGCAGTGTACTCCGGCCGCTTGAAGCGCGCGTGACGGCCGCCCCGCGCGAGCGGCGGGGCGGTGTGCGCGACCTGCGTCAGAAGAAGGTTTCGACGACTTCCGTCACGCGGAACTGCGGATCGAGCACGAGCACCTGGCGCCACTTGTCGAACGTCAGGCACGGGTGCGAGATGTCGAACGCGACCATGTCGCCGACCTTCACGTCCGCGCCCGGCGGGATCTGCAGGTACGCGTGCTGATCCATCATCCCGGTGACGGCCCAGCCTTCGGCGGCGACGACGTCGCGCGGGGCGGTGTCGCGGCCCGGGCGGAAGTGGCGTGCCGGCTCCGGCAGCCCCGCGTCGAACGCCGCGTCGCGCTTGCCGAGCGCGACGATCGCACGGTCGGCCTCGGGCACCGACTGTACGTAGGCCCACAACTGCAGCGCGGGCAGCAGCCCTTCGCCCATCGTGCGTGCGATCGGGTTGCGCGCGAACACGTCGGTCTGCGCTTTCTTGTAGATGCCGACATCGTGCGTCAGGTAGCAGCCCGGACGCAGCACGACTTCCGCGAAGCCCGCGTCGGACGCCTTCGCGAATTCTTCCGCGACCACGTCGTACCACGCCGAACCGGCGCCGGACAGGATCGCCGGCGTACGCGCGAAGCGACCTGCCTCGGCCAGCTCGCGCGTGAGCGCGACCGCTTCCTGCAGGAACGTGCGGATCTCGCCTTCCTCCTTCAGCACGCCTTCGTAGAGTTCGATGCCGGCCAGCTTCAGCGTGTCCGGATAGCGCGCGATCGCGGCGAGCACGGCCTCGCGCTGCGCGGCATCGCGCACGCCCGCGCGGCCGCCCGGCACGCCGAGCTCGAGCAGCACGTTCAGCGGCTTCTTCAGTGCGCCGAAGAAGCGGCCGAGCTGGTCGACGCTCTCCGCGGAATCGACGAGGCAGAAGAATTCGAAGTCGGGATCGGACAGCAGCCCCGCGATGATCGTCATGTTCTGGCGGCCGACCAGCTGGTTCGCGAGCAGCACGCGCCGCACGCCGCCGTGATACGCGGCCTGCGTCTGGTGCGCGGTCGCGAGCGTGATGCCCCACGCGCCGGCGTCGAGCTGGCGGCGGAACAGTTGCGGCGCCATCGTCGTCTTGCCGTGCGGCGCAAACTTGACGCCGTACTTCTGGACGAATGCCTGCATCCAGTTCAGGTTGTGTTCGATGCGATCCTCGTAAAGCACGGCGGCCGGCAGGCTGACGTCTTCCGCGAGCAGGTTCCACTCGAGGCGGCCCGCGTCGCCGAGCGGCACGCTCGCGCTCGGCAGATTGCCGAGGCCCTTGCCGAACGGATCGATCGTCGCTTCCTGATAGTTTGTAACTTTCATGTCATCCCGCTCCATCATCACTATGCATTGCACTGAAGTTGACACGCAGATGGTACAGAAAGTAGCATCTGCGCGGTGATGTTATTTAGTAACATCGAGCTTCGCACCCTTTTCAGCAGATGAATACGCCCGCCAATCCGTCCGCTCCGCACGCGGCCGAGCCCTATCCGCCACAGGCCGCCCCGCCGGTCCTCGACATCGTCGCGCGGATCGCCGAATGCGCGCCCGAGCTGCGCGAAGCCGAGCGCAAGGTCGCCGCGTTCATCCTCGCCGATCTGGCACGCGCCGCACATGCGAGCATCGGCGCGCTCGCGCGCGATGCGGAGGTCAGCGTCGCGACGGTCACGCGTTTCGCGAAGGCCGTCGGCTGCCGCGACGTGCGCGAACTGAAGGTGCTGGTCGCGCAGGCGGCGGCCGTCGGCCAGCGCTTTCTCGTGCCGTCCGACGACGCGCCGGCCGACGATACGAGCCCCGCGTCGATGGTCTACGACGAGATCCGCGTGGCGCTCGCGCACAACCACCAGTTGCTGCGCAATACGTCGTTCGAGGAAGCGGCCGACCTGCTCGCCGGCGCGAAGATGACCTATGTGTACGGGCAGGGCGGCGGCTCGACCGCGCTCGCCGACGAGCTGCGTTTCCGGCTCGTGCGCTTCGGCCGGCCGGTCGCGAGCTACCAGGACAGCCTGCTGCAGCGGATGGTGGCCGCGACGCTGTCGCGCGACACCGTCGTCGTCGCGCTGTCGGTGAGCGGGCGCGTGCCCGAGCTGCTCGAGAGCTGCCGGCTCGCGAAGCGCTACGGCGCGAAGCTGATCGCGATCACCGCGCCGGCCTCGCCGCTCGCGAAGCTGGCCGACCACCTGATCCCGGTCGTCGCGTTCGAAACCGATTTCATTTACAAGCCGTCGACATCGCGCTACGCGATGATGATGGCGATCGACGTGCTCGTCACCGGAGTCGCGTTGCGGCTCGGCGATGCGGGCCGGGAATCGCTGCGTCGCATCAAGCACGCGCTCGATGCGCACCGCGGCGGCGGAGACCGTCAACCGGTAGGAGACTGACCATGCATTCGCATCCCGAAGCCGCCGATACGCTGATCGTCGGCGCGCAGCTTTACGACGGTACCGGCGCGCCGCCCGTCACGCGCGACGTCGCGATCCGCAACGGCGTGATCGCGGCGATCGGCAACCTGTCGAACTGGCTCGCCGAAACCGTCGTCGATGCGAACGGCCGCGCGCTCGCGCCGGGCTTCGTCGACGTGCACACGCACGACGACACGCACGTGATCCGCGCGCCGCAGATGGTGCCGAAGATCTCGCAGGGCGTGACGACCGTGATCGTCGGCAACTGCGGGATCAGCGCGTCGCCGGTGACGCTCGCGGGCGATCCGCCCGATCCGATGAACCTGCTCGGCGAGCGCGGCGCGTTCCAGTACCCGACCTTCGCCGACTACGTCGCGGCCGTGAACGACGCGCGTCCGGCCGTGAACGTCGCGGCGCTCGTCGGCCACACGGCGCTGCGCAACAACCAGATGGACCGCCTCGACCGCGCGGCGACCGACGGCGAGATCGCCGGGATGCGCGCGCAGCTCGAGGAGGCGCTCGCGAACGGCGCGCTCGGCCTGTCGTCGGGCCTCGCGTACGGCTCCGCGTTCGCGGCGCCGACCGAAGAGGTGATGGCGCTCGCCGAGCCGCTCGCGAACGCCGGCGCGTTGTACACGACGCACATGCGCACCGAATTCGACGCGATCCTCGATGCAATGGAAGAGGCGTACCAGGTCGGCCGCCATGCACGCGTGCCGGTCGTGATCTCGCACCTGAAGTGCGCGGGCCCGTCGAACTGGGGGCGCAGCACCGAAGTGCTCGCGTCGCTCGAAGGCGCGCGCCGCTACCAGCCGGTCGGCTGCGACTGCTATCCGTACAGCCGCAGCTCGTCGACGCTCGACCTGAAGCAGGTGACGGGCGACATCGACATCACGATCACCTGGTCGGAGCCGCACCCGGAAGTGGCGGGCAAGCTGCTGAAGGCGATCGCGGCCGACTGGGGCGTGACCGAGCAGGAAGCCGCGCAGCGCATCCGCCCGGCGGGCGCCGTGTACCACAACATGTCCGAGGACGACGTGCGCCGGATCCTGTCGCACCCGGCGACGATGGTGGGCTCCGACGGCCTGCCGAACGATCCGCTGCCGCACCCGCGGCTGTGGGGCGCGTTCCCGCGCGTGCTCGGCCATTACGTGCGCGACACGAACCTGCTGCCGCTCGAGGAGGCGATCCGCAAGATGACGTCGCTGTCCGCGCGCCGCTACGGCATCGCGCGGCGCGGCGAGGTGCATGTGGGCTACCACGCCGATCTCGTGCTGTTCGACCCGGCGCGCGTGATCGACGCCGCGACGTTCGAGAAGCCGCAGCAGCCCGCGCACGGAATCGACGCCGTGTGGGTGAACGGCGTGCTGACCTACGAAAATGGCCAGCCGACCGGCGAGCGTGCCGGCGGCTTCGTCGCACGCGGCGAGCGTGTGCCGGCGAGTGCCGACGCCGCGTTCTGAACGCGGTTGTCGTTCTGATCTGCCGCGCGCGCCGTCGTCGGTGCGCGCATCCGCAACCGTGCGTTGCATGGGACCGGCGCCGGCGCTGAAGCGTCGAGGCGGTCGACAAACAAGGAGTGAAACGATGAAGCGATATGGCGTAGGCGAAGCGAAGGGGACGGGCGGCCAGGTAATGCCGTTCGCACGCGCGGTCGAGGCCGACGGCTGGCTGTACGTGTCGGGCCAGACGCCGATGGTGAACGGCGAGGTCGTCGAAGGCGGGATCGTCACGCAGTCGAAGCAGACGATCGAGAACGTGATCGCGATCCTGAAGGAAGCCGGCTACGGCCTCGAGCACGTCGTGCGCTGCGGCGTGTGGCTCGACGACGCACGCGATTTCGCGTCGTTCAACAAGGTGTTCGTGTCGTACTTCGGCGAGCATCCGCCGGCACGCGCGTGCGTGCAGTCGAGCATGGTCATCGACTGCAAGGTCGAGGTCGACTGCATCGCGTACAAGGCGCCGGCGAAGTAACGCGGCCGCGCGGAGAATCGTTGTTCAACGGGGCTGGTGCATTGGCGTGCGCCGGCCCCGTTGCGTTGAGGCAGGGTTCGATTGATTACTTGTCGGTTGCGGTTGATGCTGGAATTTTGCGGTTTGTAACAAAGCCGTTCTTCGTCGTAGGGAAGGTGCGACGCTTTCGTTTGGCGGAACAAACCGGGGTTGGGATGTTGTTCAAGAATAGCGTCGACAATTTTGGGTAAGCCAGATCCGGGATCGCATTGTATGGTCTTGTCACGATAAAAACCCTCTGGATAAGTCGGATCGTGACCAACAAGCCCGCACCAAACAAGGCATCGCCAACTCTTGAGGCTGCCGTTGCCGGCCTCAAGCAATTGCCGTTTGCCTTTCCTTTCCTGCGCAACGGACAAAGCAAATCCGAGACATCTTCACGATTTACCGATGAGCGTGAGATTTGCCGGCTGCTTGCCGAACGTGAGCCGACCGGCGCGTATCTCGTCAGCCGCAAGGGTATGTGGCACGGGGGGATTCACGTTACGGAGGCGGGTGCCGGACAGGCCCTGGATCTCGATGCGGGATTGCGGTGCATTGCCGATGGCGTGTTGATCGCGTTTCGTGCCAATAAGACTTATCCGATCAGCGAGATTGCCGAAGTCGACGGCGGATCACCTTACGAGGCGCCGTATAGCACGGGCTTCGCGCTGGTACGGCACACGATGGAGTTTCCACGGGACACGAAGCTGACGTTTTACAGTCTATACATGCACCTGATGTCATGGGAAGACTACGCAAACTTCCCGAAGCGGGAAAAGCCGTCGTATTGGCCGCGGCAATGGCTGGTGACGCAGTATGCGCAGGACAAGCAATCGTCAGGCCGAAGCGGGCAGGCTCCCGATCCGGCACAGCAGGGGCTCCGTATTCGCAAGACTCCGGGCGGTAGCCCCATCGCGATTCTGCCGCAGGGAGCCAACGTCGGCATCGGAAAGATTGAGACGAAGAGCGGAAAGCCGTGGGGACAGTTGACGGATCTTCGTGGGACATCACTATACCCACAGAAAGCAGGTGAATACGTCGAGCCGTCGAGTGCGATCGGTAAGTGGGTCTTTCTCGGGCAGGAAAACGGTGGCCCGGTTGCCGAAGAGACTGTTGAGGACTCTATATTTGATCGGGTCGTCGTAACGACGGGCCAAGGCGCGGCAGGCGACATGCCAGGCATTCCAGTCAAGGCAGGAGACCTGATTGGGCACTTGGGGCGCTACGACTCTCTGAACGAGTGTAGTTCGGGAACCCGAATGGCACACATCGAAGTCTTCTGCGATGACAGCATCTAGGCGTTCCTCGAAAAAGGGCGTGCATGGGTCAATCAACACGGTCCGAACAAGGAGGACTGGATGGCACTTGGTCTGCCATCCGAGCCGACGATCCTGCGGATCGCGCCGGGCACGGTGCTGTATCAACGTACTCAAGACAAGAAAAAATTTATCCCTGGTGTTGACCCACAGTTGAGAAAAACGGACGTCGTTCAGGTGTATTCGCTTGCCGAACTGGCGCGTGACCCGGAGCGACGAGTAGCCGAGCCGCGCCCGAATCCCAATCCGGGCTATCCGGTGAACTGGTGGCACGTTGACGGTGTGAATGCGCAAGGTCAACCGATTGACGGTTGGGTGTGTGACTTCAACCACGCGGGCGGCCAGGTGACCCGAGAATTCGCACAGAAGTGGATTGATTTCGAGTGCCTCGCGGATGCCCATGATCCGGCGCATACGATCTTTGCGACAACGCAGGCGTGGGTTGATTATGCGAGCGGCGCCAATGTTGACGATCTTGCTTCGCGTTCGAAGCTCAGTCCGTTGATGCTTAAGGTGTATGACGCCCTGTTTACCAAGGGCGATGGTAAGCATGCAGCTGATGAGCTATGCGCGCTGTCGCGGACCGAGCGTGGAGGACATCCCTGGTTGATGCAGGCTGCGTCCCGGCTGATTGTTAAGCATGAGAGCGAGTGGGCGAACCCGTCGAAATGGAAGCAACTGATCGCCGAACTGGAGAAGCAGACGGGGTCAAAGCCGCAACACGAGGAAGAGCAGAAGCGGATTGAGAAGCTTGCGTGGTGGGGTGAGGTGAAGGCCGGCGTACCGGGTTTTCCGGAGCCGGGGGTTTTTCATGTCAATCCGATCAGCTCGATCGCGAATTTTGCATCAAAATTCCAATTCACGTTGTCAATGCTCAAGCATATATTTCCCAATGCGTCAGAGAACACGCTTCAGGAAGTTATTGATGAGCTGAACGTGCACATCACGTTGTATAAACTGGATAATATTTCCAGAAGGGAGCATTTCTTTGCTCAGGTAAAGCAAGAAACAGGATCAACCTTGTTGCTACACAACGAAAGTCTAAATTATGCTGCCGAGGCTCTTACTACCGGAACGTTTTCCTATTTCTCAGAACATCCGGAAGAGGCAAAAGAATATGGAAGGACAAAAGACCATCCGGCTAACGAGGAAGCTATCGCCAACCGAGTTTACGCGGGCCGGGATGGTAACGGAGAGCCAGAAAGTGGTGACGGTTACCGTTATCGCGGTCGAGGCATGATTCAGCTGACGCATCGAGGTGGGTACCATCGCTTCACGAAGTGGCATAAAGAAAATGCCTATGCGTGGCCCAAAGAGGCGGCGGCGGATTTCGAGGCAGACCCTGAAAGCGTCGGGCAGGTCAAGTATGCCGTCCGATCAGCATGTTTCTTTTGGGTTACCCATGGTCTATATAGCCTCGCGGACAAAGGTGATGCTCACGATGTCGTTGATTCTATCAGCAAGGTGATAAATCCCGGATTGTTCAAAGGAAAGCGTAATAAGATGAAGGCGGAAAGTATTGGTGGCAGAAGGGAAAATTTCGCGGAAATCCACAAATGGGGAGGTCTTGCATGAAAAAATCTATAAGGAAGACCATCTTTCTTATAATCACAGTTGCTAATTTTTTGGTGTTGGCCAAAGCCGCCAGTTTTATTGGGGCGACAAGTCTCTGTCATCAAGGCGAGGTCGAGTATTTTGGCTGTGAATTGCAAGATTCAAATAAGATAGCATCTGTTTGCGCAGCTGATAACATTTCTCCTGATCACGGATATGTGCAGTATCGTTTCGGTACGCATGGCTATGTTGAATATAGATTCCCCGGCAAACTTCTACCTCCTCGCGGAAAAATTTCCATCGTAGACGTTTCGAGATTGCCGGATGGTCTAGGAAGCCACCTGAAGTTCGTGAGCGGACGTTATACCTACGTAGTTTCAAATGCGCTCGTACCAGGGGAGGTTTACGTCGAAAAGGATGGGAAAATTGTCTTCGACAAAATTTGCAAAGGCAGTGCATATAAACCATTCGGTAATACTACGCGACGCGGATTGGAGTATGGAGTGACAGACTCCGTTGACGGGCTCGATCAACATGGTAAGTAAGCAACTGGCATTCTTGATGTTGATCATTGGCGCCGCTACGGCGTCACTCGCTAGTGCCGAAGAACTAGGCAGCCTCAAATCTGAAGCGCATCACCTTACCATCCGGTAAGGTGATGTGAATGACAATAACGAAGTAACCGACAACTACAGCCCGAAGAGCGCATGTGCATTGAGATTTGGAGGGCAGAGAATGTTAGCCTGCGGGCCATTTGAGCGGCGTTCGCCTCCCACCGTCACCCGGCATCGGTGGTTGTAGTTCATGCGGAACGGGTTGATGTCGAGCCCGCCGCGACGTTTATCGCGCGCGTACACCGCGAGCTTCACCGGTTTGCACGCATGTAGGTGACCTGCGGCGGAATTTTGTAGCCAATCAGGCAGTGAGTCTCGCGTCGATATTATCGGAATCCAGCCAGGCTCGACGGACCGTGGCGGGAGGTTGATAGCGATGTGCGCTATGGGGCCGGCGCTCGTTGTAGAACTGCCGCCATCGTTCGATGAGCACCTTTGCCTCGGCACGACTGCGGAACCATTCCCGGTTCAGCAATTCGTCACGCAGCTTGCCGTTGAAGCTCTCGACGAAGCCGTTTTGCCACGGACTGCCGGGCGCGATGAAGGCCGGACCGATGGCCGCGTCCCGCAGCCAGCGCATGACCCTGGCAGCGGTAAATTCGGCGCCGTTGTCGGACCGAACGAACGCGGGTTTGCCGTACAGGCGCATCAGTCGCGACAACGTCAGAATCACATCCTGCGACCGCAAGCTGGCGCCGACCTCGATCGCCAGGCACTCGCGGGTGTATTCATCGATCACGCAAAGCATCTTCAACGCCCGCCCATCCACCAACTGGTCGTGCACAAAGTCGTAGCTCCATACCGAATTGGGTTGTATCGCACCGGGCAGGCGAATGTCGTTGCCACAACGACGACGGCGAGGACGCCGCCGCGGAATGTTGAGCTGCAAGGCTCGCCACATTCGCCGCACGCGCGATTCGCCCATCGCTAGCCAGGCCGACATCCGCCGGTAGCCGAAGCGCGGCACTTCCTGAGCGTCCGCAATCAGTCGCTCGCCCAGGCTCCGATCCTTCTCCGGTTGCTTGAGCGTATAGGTTGCCACCCGGCGACTCAGCCCCAGATAACAACTTGCCTTGCGTTGCGAGAGACCCCGCCGAGTCAGGACTTCCAGCGCTTCGCGCCGGCCCGTCGGGGTGCTCATTTTTTTCGGCTGAATTCCTTCAGGCCGTCGATCACCAGCAATTGCTCAGCGATCAGGCGCTTGAGCCGCTCGTTCTCCGATTCCAGATCCTTGAGCCGGCGCGCGTCGGCCACGTCCATCCCGCCGAACTTGTTGCGCCAACGATAGAACGTCTGTTCCGAGATATTGTGGCGCTTGCACAGATCCTTCACCGGCTCGTCCCGGCTCTCGGCCTCTCGCAAGATGTGGATGATCTGCTCGTCGGTAAATCGCTTCTTCATCGAGTTCTCCTTGCCTCTAGGATAAAAGAGAACTCACTTGCCAAATGGCTACAAGAAACGCCTCAGGTCATAGGTTGTCGAGGAAGATCCGCTCGACGCACTGCTGATGGATTTCATTGATCGATTAAGAAACGTGGTTTTTCCGATCGCACCACCTCATTATGATCACCCTGTTAGTGAGTACTTCATTTCGGATCTTGGTCGAGCAACGGCGCTCGATCAAAGTGTGAATCGCCCGGCGCATGTTGGGCGGGATATCGGCAAGACATTCGACAAGTTCTTCGCCCGTCATCCAACGATTTCGAAAAACCCGAATGAATGGGGCGAAAGCAGCTCCGCGTATGAGCATAAAATACTGGAAATAAATGGTCTCGCTCTGGAAATGGCGAAAATTAATGGTGCCAGTGTGGTGTCTGCAAAATATTCTTCAATCAAGAGTGGCCTTTCTTAAAGGAGGTGACAATTGAATTTTATTCGGCGTGCATTGGTACAATGTTTATTGGTGGCATTCGCGTTGAGTGTCATTGAGTGTCGTGCGGGCTTAGATCGTAATCAATTTTCAGGAGGTGCTGCGCTTCAATTTTCGTCGTCGCTGACAGCTAACGTGCAAAAAACCTTTGGGTCTGGCTGGAAAATGGCAACGTACTCAAACGTGAAGGGCGAGAAATTCAATCTTTTCCAAATGGAAGCGCTGACATCTTCGGGGGGGGATATTTGGAAATTTTTATCCCATCGTAGTGTCTCCCACTGGTAAATATGTAGTAGTTGATGTTCTTAGAGTCGGTATTGTAAATCCTGGGCTGCATGGGGCGCCAGAGGTGCAGAATAGACAATATTGCCCTGTATTGGAGACGAGGACGGGTTGCATTCTCAGTAACCAAGCTGGTGAGTTGTGTGCAGGGGAGTGGGGAAGGCAAGGTGACCGCTGGACGGTGCATGGGCTGGCCGAAGATGCAAACACCCCCATGCTCCGATATCAATTTGAAGATGCAGGCACACTCTGGAAGGAATATGAGAATTCAAAAAGCAAACCATTCCATATTTATATTTGTGAAGCAATCTCTGGGAATTTAGGTGTTGCCAATCTGATGGCTTGTGATCCACCTGGGGCGGGAAATGTAGCGTAGTAAAAAAATATTTCAGCAGAGCTCAAAAATACAGGGGATATGGAAGCTTCGGAGTATATCGACAATAAGCTTCGAGGAGTCGCGGCGTCGAATGGTCACGTCGATTATCGGAAAATATATTGATAAAAAGGCATTCTTATTCGATAAGCCAAGCGCGGCATGTCAAACAGAAGTTATTTGATAAAGGTGTCGTGTGTTTTGTGTGTCGGAAACGGACGCGAAATAACGCGGCCGAGCTTCCCCGCGCGCAGGAAAAGAGCCCGGTTGGTTCGCAACCGGGCTCTTTCGTTTGGGGCTCGCCGCTGCGTCGCCATGCCGCTACAGCCTGCGGCGGCCACCCGCCGCCGTCACTGCCGCGCGTTGCGCGCGTTGTCCGGCATCGGCTGGTTGTAGTTCGTGCGGAACGGGTTGATGTCGAGCCCGCCGCGGCGCGTATAGCGTGCATACACCGCGAGCTTCACCGGTTTGCACGCGTGCAGGATGTCGAGGAAGATCCGCTCGACGCACTGCTCGTGAAAGCCCGTGTGGTTGCGGAACGAGATGATGTAGCGCAGCAGGCCCGCGTGGTCGATCTGTGGCCCGACGTAGTGAATCTGCACGCTGCCCCAGTCGGGCTGGCCGGTGACCGGGCAGTTCGAGCGCAGCAGGTCGGACACGAGCGTCTCCTCGACCGGCGCTTCGTCGACGGCCGCCGACAGCAGCGACGGATCGGGTTCGTACACGTCGGTGTCGAGGTCGAGCCGGTCGAGCGACAGCCCGTCGAGTTCGTCCATTTCGAGCTTGCCGAAATCGTGCGGCGACACGAGCTGCACGGCGACGCTCGCCCCGCACGCGGCCGACACGTCGCGCTTCAGCGTGTCGCGCACCGCGTCGATCGAGTCGAATTTCGTCTGCGCGAACGAGCCGAGATACAGCTTGAACGACTTCGACTCGACGATGTTCGGCGATTCGGCCGGCACGTAGAAGGTCGCAACCGCGATTTGCGGCTTGCCGCGCGCGTTGAGCCAGGACAGCTCGTATGCGTTCCAGATGTCGGTGCCGAAGAACGGCAGCGCCGACGCGATGCCGAGCTGCTCGCGCGCGCCGGCGCGCGGGATCGGGAACAGCAGCGACGCGTCGTACTGGGCCGCGTAGACGGTGGCCTTGCCGAGCGGGGAATGTTCGGGATTCATGCGTGACGCCTTTACGACAGGAAGAGGCGGTAGGCCGGGTTGGCGCTCTCCTCGACATACGGATAGCCGAGTGCCGCGAGGAAGCGTTCGAATTCGGCGCGATCGGCCTGCGGCACCTGCAGCCCGACGAGGATCGAGCTGTAGTCCGCGCCCTGGTTGCGGTAATGGAACAGGCTGATGTTCCAGTCCGGCGCCATCGACGACAGGAACTTCATCAGCGCGCCCGGCCGTTCCGGGAACTCGAAGCGGAACAGGCGCTCGTCGAGCGCGAGCGGCGAACGGCCGCCGACCATGTAGCGGATGTGTTCCTTCGACAGCTCGTCGTGCGTCAGGTCGACGGACTTGAAGCCGTGCGATTCGAAGTTCGCGGCGATCTCGGCCGATTCGCCGCGGCGCTTGATCTGCACCCCGACGAAGATGTGCGCGGCCTGTGCATCGGCGATCCGGTAGTTGAACTCGGTGACGTTGCGGTCGCCGACGAGCGAGCAGAACCGCTTGAAGCTGCCGCGTTCCTCGGGGATCGTGACCGCGAACACGGCTTCGCGCGCCTCGCCCACTTCCGCGCGCTCGGCGACGAAGCGCATCCGGTCGAAGTTCATGTTCGCGCCGGACGTGACCGCGACGAGCGTCTGGTTCTCGATGCCTTCGCGTTCCGCGTAGAGCTTCGCGCCCGCGACCGCGAGCGCGCCGGACGGCTCGAGCACGCTGCGCGTGTCCTGGAAGACGTCCTTGATCGCCGCGCACAGCGCATCGGTGTTCACCGTCAGGACGCCGTCGAGGTATTCGCTGCAGAGCCGGAAGGTTTCCTCGCCGACCAGCTTCACGGCGGTGCCGTCCGCGAACAGGCCGACCTCGCTCAGCTCGACGCGCTTGCCCGCGTCGAGCGACTGCGCCATCGCGCACGAATCCTCGGCCTGCACGCCGATCACCTTGATCTCCGGTCGCACCGCCTTCACGTAGGCCGCGACGCCGGACGCGAGCCCGCCGCCGCCGATCGGCACGAAGATCGCGTGGATCGGGCCCTGGTGCTGGCGCAGGATCTCCATCGCGATCGTGCCCTGGCCGGCGATCACGTACGGATCGTCGAACGGATGGACGAACGTGAGGCCGCGCTCCTCCTGCACCTTGACCGCGTATGCATACGCGTCGCTGTACGACTCCCCGGCCTGGATCACCTCGACGCTCGGGCCGCCGTGCGCGCGCACCGCATCGACCTTCACCTGCGGCGTCGTGACGGGCACGACGATCACCGCCTTGACGCCCATCCGGGCCGCCGAGAACGCGACACCCTGCGCATGGTTGCCGGCCGATGCCGTAATCACGCCGCGGGCGAGCGCGTCCGCCGGAATGTGCGCCATCTTGTTGTACGCGCCGCGCAGCTTGAACGAGAACACCGGCTGGTTGTCCTCGCGCTTGAGGTAGACGGCGTTGCGCAGCCGGGCGGACAGGTTGCGGGCGGATTCGAGTTCCGTCTCGATCGCGACGTCGTAGACGCGCGCGGTGAGGATTTTCTTCAGGTAATCGTGGGATGCCATGGGCGCTCGCGTGCAGTGCGGTAGCAGACGGTAAAGAATCAATGATAGCGCCAAGGGTCCGCCTGTACGCAAGCGGCATGCCGGGCGCACGCCCGCGGGGCCGTGCGGACGATGCGTCGGCGACGTTGCGCGGCCTTTTTTACCGGCTTAACCGCGTGGTTACCGACCGGACGGACGGCGAATGACCGCGTGAAATCGCGCCGAGCCAGGCCTGGCGCGGCTCGCGGCGATAGCCCCACGACCTGTCCGACGTGTCACGCGTGGCCCGATCATGGGTTAGAATTCCGTTTTGAATCAAGGATTCGGAAGATGCAGAGGCACCCTCGGATCGCACCGTTGAAGCCGACGCCGCGCGCAGCCAGCCCCGCGGCGGAACGGCATGCGCGCCGCGCGCGATCGTGCTGATGATCGAGTGCCGCCAGGCCCTGTCGCCGGCCAGGAGGGGCGAATCTCCGCCCGCTCCGGCCCCATGAAGGACAGCCGCGCGCCTGGTAACAGAACAGATTTCCCCAAGATTGCGCCCACGCGCTTGCCGACGCCCGTGCACGGTGTATCGGCCCTCCGAGTCGTCCGAACATGAACGCACCACAAGTTTTCGATCCGCATGGCGCGGCAGCCGCCGTCGCCGCCGACCCCGCGCCCCGGTTGCGCGAGATTCCCTACAACTACACGTCCTTCTCGGATCGCGAGATCGTGATCCGCCTGCTCGGCGAAGAGGCGTGGTCGGTGCTCGACGAGCTGCGCGCCGAGCGCCGTACGGGCCGCTCGGCACGGATGCTGTATGAAGTGCTCGGCGACATCTGGGTCGTGCGCCGCAATCCGTACCTGCAGGACGACCTGCTCGACAACCCGAAGCGCCGCGCGCTGCTGATCGAGGCGCTGAACCACCGGCTGACCGAAATCGGCAAGCGCCGCAGCGCGGATCTCACCGAGCACCGCGACGACGCGGGCCGCGAACGCGCATCGCGCGTCGAGATGCTCGAAACCGCCGCGCAGCGCGCGGTCAACGAGTTCGCCGACGAATTCGAGAAGATGGCCGACCTGCGCCGCCGCGCGACCAAGGCGCTCGGCCGCTGCACGCAGAAGGACAACATCCGTTTCGACGGACTGTCGCGCGTGTCGCACGTGACCGACGCGACCGACTGGCGGGTCGAATACCCATTCGTCGTGCTCACCCCCGATACCGAAGCCGAGATCGCCGGCCTGATCAAGGCCTGCTTCGAGCTCGGCCTGACCGTGATCCCGCGCGGCGGCGGCACCGGCTACACGGGCGGCGCGGTGCCGCTCACGCCGTTCTCCGCGGTGATCAACACCGAGAAGCTCGAGCAGCTCGGCGCGGTCGAGCTGACCGAGCTGCCGGGCGTCGCGCACAAGGTGCCGACGATCTTCTCCGGCGCGGGCGTCGTCACGCGCCGCGTGACGGAAGCCGCGGAAGCGGCCGGCTACGTGTTCGCGGTCGATCCGACCTCGCTCGACGCATCGTGCATCGGCGGCAACGTCGCGATGAACGCGGGCGGCAAGAAGGCCGTGCTGTGGGGCACCGCGCTCGACAACCTGGCCTGGTGGCGGATGGTCGACCCGGACGGCAACTGGCTCGAAGTCACGCGCCACGAGCACAACCAGGGCAAGATCCACGACATCGCGGTCGCGCGTTTCGAGCTGAAGTGGTTCGACGGCGCATATGCGCCGGGCGAGAAGCTGCTGAAGAGCGAGATGCTCGAGATCGAGGGCCGCCGGTTCCGCAAGGAAGGCCTCGGCAAGGACGTGACCGACAAGTTCCTGGCCGGCCTGCCGGGGGTGCAGAAGGAAGGCTGCGACGGGCTCATCACGTCCGCGCGCTGGGTGCTGCACAAGATGCCGGCGCACACCCGCACCGTCTGCCTGGAATTCTTCGGCCAGGCGCGCGAGGCGATCCCGAGCATCGTCGAGATCAAGGACTACCTGTTCGAGACGTCGAAGCAGGGCGGCGCGATCCTCGCGGGCCTCGAGCACCTCGACGAGCGCTACCTGCGCGCGGTCGGCTACGCGACCAAGAGCAAGCGCAACGCATTTCCCAAGATGGTGCTGATCGGCGACATCGTCGGCGATGACGCCGACGCGGTCGCGCACGCGACGTCCGAAGTGATCCGGATGGCGAACGGCAAGAGCGGCGAAGGCTTCGTCGCGATCAGCGCGGAGGCGCGCAAGCGCTTCTGGCTCGACCGCAGCCGCACGGCCGCGATCGCGAAGCATACGAACGCGTTCAAGATCAACGAAGACGTCGTCATCCCGTTGAACCGGATGGGCGAGTACACCGACGGCATCGAGCGGATCAACATCGAGCTGTCGCTGAAGAACAAGCTGCAGCTGGTCGACGCGCTGGAAGCGTTTTTCCGCGGCGGCAACCTGCCGCTCGGCAAGACCGACGACGCGAACGAGATCCCGAGCGCCGAACTGCTCGAGGATCGCGTCCAGCAGGCACTGGAGCTGCTCAAGCGCGTGCGCGCGCGCTGGGAGTTCGTGCGCGACCGCCTCGACCAGCCGCTGCGCGAGGCGCAGCACTACCTCGTGCAACTCGGTTACGAGGCGCTGGCCGAGAAGTTCGCCGATCGCGCGGACGATCAGCCGGGCGCGACCGTGTTCCACGTCACGCAGGACCGCACGGTGCGCATCTCGTGGAAGCAGGAGATCCGCGCGGAGCTGCGCGCGATCTTCAACGGCGGCGCGTTCAAGCAGATCCTCGACGAAGCGCAGGCGATCCACAAGCAGGTGCTGCGCGGCCGCGTGTTCGTCGCGCTGCACATGCACGCGGGCGACGGCAACGTCCACACCAACCTGCCGGTCAACTCCGACAACTACGAGATGCTGCAGGACGCCCACGCGGCGGTCGCGCGCATCATGACGCTCGCGCGTTCGCTCGACGGCGTGATTTCCGGCGAGCACGGCATCGGCATCACGAAGCTCGAGTTCCTGACCGACGACGAGATCGCCGAATTCCGCGCGTACAAGCAGCGCGTCGACCCGAACGGCCGTTTCAACAAGGGCAAGCTGCTCGAAGGCGCCGATCTGCGCAACGCCTATACGCCGAGCTTCGGGCTGATGGGGTACGAGTCGCTGATCATGAAGCAGTCCGACATCGGCGCGATCGCCGATTCGGTGAAGGACTGCCTGCGCTGCGGCAAGTGCAAGCCGGTGTGCGCGACGCACGTGCCGCGCGCAAACCTGCTGTACAGCCCGCGTAACAAGATCCTCGCGACGTCGCTGCTGGTCGAGGCGTTCCTGTATGAGGAACAGACGCGCCGCGGCGTGTCGATCAAGCACTGGGACGAGTTCAACGACGTGGCCGACCACTGCACGGTGTGCCACAAGTGCGCGACGCCGTGCCCGGTGAAGATCGATTTCGGCGACGTCACGATGAACATGCGCAACCTGTTGCGCAAGATGGGCAAGAAGAAATTCAACGCCGGCAATGCGGCGGGCATGTTCTTCCTGAACGCGACCAACCCGCAGACGATCAATGCCGCGCGCAGCGTGATGATGGGCGTCGGCTACAAGGTGCAGCGCTTCGCGAACGACATGCTGAAGAACGTCGTGAAGAAGCAGACGCAGCACCCGCCGGCGACGGTGGGCAAGCCGCCCGTCGTCGAGCAGGTGATCCACTTCGTCAACAAGAAGATGCCGGGCAACCTGCCGAAGAAGACGGCACGCGCGCTGCTCGACATCGAGGACAACAAGATCGTGCCGATCATCCGCAACCCGAAGTCGACGACCGTCGATTCGGAAGCGGTGTTCTACTTCCCGGGTTGCGGCTCCGAGCGTTTGTTCTCGCAGGTCGGCCTCGCGACGCAGGCGATGCTGTGGGAGGCCGGCGTGCAGACCGTGCTGCCGCCGGGCTACCTGTGCTGCGGCTATCCGCAGCGCGGCTCGGGCCAGTACGACAAGGCCGAGAAGATCGTCACCGACAACCGCGTGCTGTTCCACCGGGTCGCGAACACGCTGAACTACCTCGATATCAAGACGGTGGTCGTGTCGTGCGGCACCTGCTACGACCAGCTCGCCGGCTATGAATTCGACAAGATCTTCCCGGGCTGCCGGATCATCGACATCCACGAGTTCCTGCTCGAGAAGGGGATGAAGCTCGACGGCGTGACGGGCACGCGCTACATGTATCACGACCCGTGCCATACGCCGATCAAGACGATGGACCCGGTGAGGCTCGTCAACGAGCTGATGGGCGCGGAGAAGGACGGCTACAAGATCGAGAAGAACGATCGTTGCTGCGGTGAGTCGGGCACGCTGGCGGTCACGCGGCCGGATATCTCCACGCAGGTCCGCTTCCGCAAGGAAGAGGAGATCCGCAAGGGCGCCGCGAAGCTGCGTGCGATTCCCGTGGTGGCCGGCGCTGCGCCGGCGCCAGCCGCCGCGGCCGCGAACGGCCCGGACGTGAAGATCCTGACGAGCTGCCCGTCATGCCTGCAGGGCCTGTCGCGCTACGGCGAGGATGCGAACCTCGAAGCCGACTACATCGTGGTCGAAATCGCGCGCCAGGTGCTCGGCGAGAACTGGATGGCCGATTATGTCGCACGCGCGAACAATGGCGGGATCGAGCGCGTGCTGGTCTAATGCGGGCATGACGACCGCCCGACCGGGCTGGGGATGAGCGGGCGCCGGCGCGGCAATGCCGGCGCCCGTCCACATGGGAGCGACGATGGAATGCGTGTTTTGCCGTGAAGACGGCGGCGAGGTGCTCTGGCAGGACGATGCGCTGCGCGTCGTCCTCGCGACGGGCGAGCACGAGTATCCGGGCTTCTGCCGGGTGATCTGGGGCACGCACGTAGCGGAATTCTCCGATCTCGGCGAGCCCGAGCGGGCCCACCTGATGCGCGTGGTCTACGCGGTCGAGCGGGCCGTGCGCCGCGTGATGCAGCCGAACAAGGTGAATCTCGCGAGCCTCGGCAACATGGTGCCGCACGTGCACTGGCACGTGATCCCGCGCTTTTCCAACGACGCCCACTTCCCGCAGCCCGTCTGGGCGCCGCGCCAGCGCAGCGTGTCCGAGGCGCTGCTGCGCACGCGCGCGGCGCAGGCCTCGCTGCTGCACAATGCGGTGCGCGAGGAAATTCAACGCATGACCGATTCGAGGCAGCCATGAGCGGTTTGACTTCCACGACGCCGATTCCGTCCGGCGTCGTCGTGCACGCGGTATCGCGCGTGCTCGAATTGCAGTACCCGAACGGTGAAAGCTACCGGATTCCGTTCGAGCTGATGCGCGTGTATTCGCCGTCGGCCGAGGTGCGCGGCCACGGGCCCGGCCAGGAGACGCTGCAGACCGGCAAGCGCGAGGTGACGATCACCGCGCTCGAGGGCGTTGGCAACTACGCGCTGCAGCCGACGTTTTCCGACGGCCATTCGACCGGCATCTACTCTTGGGACCTGCTGTACGAGCTGGCCACGCAGCAGGACGCGCTGTGGCGCGACTATTTCGACAAACTGAAGGCGGCGGGCGTCGAGCGCGACGCCCCGATGCAGGCGGCCTCCGCGTCGCACGGCCACTGCCACTGAAATTCGACGGCGCCCGCTCGGCGCCGTCTTGCCATTTACTGAGGATCAACGCGATGAGCAAAACCCACTTCGGCTTCGAAAGCGTCGAGGAAAACGAAAAAGCGAAGAAAGTGGCGGGTGTGTTCCATTCGGTCGCGAGCAACTACGATCTGATGAACGACCTGATGTCGGCGGGCATGCACCGCGCGTGGAAGGCGTTCACGATCGCGCAGGCGAACGTGCGTCCCGGCTTCAAGGTGCTCGACATCGCGGCCGGCACCGGCGACCTGACCAAGGCGTTCGCGAAGGCAGCCGGGCCGACGGGCGAGGTCTGGCACACGGACATCAACGAATCGATGCTGCGCGTCGGTCGCGACCGGCTGCTCGACAAGGGCATCGTGACGCCGTCGCTGCTGTGCGACGCGGAGAAAATCCCCTTTCCGGACAACTACTTCGATCTGGTCACGGTCGCGTTCGGGCTGCGCAACATGACGCACAAGGATGCCGCGCTGGCGGAGATGCGCCGCGTGACGAAGCCGGGCGGCCGCGTGATGGTGCTGGAATTCTCGAAAGTCTGGGATCCGCTGAAAAAGGCGTACGATCTGTATTCTTTCAAAGTATTACCGTGGCTTGGCGACAAGTTCGCGAAAGATGCTGAAAGTTACCGGTATCTTGCTGAATCTATTCGGATGCACCCCGATCAGGACACGCTGAAGACGATGATGGAACAAGCGGGCCTCGATGCCGTCAAATATTACAATTTGTCAGGTGGCGTGGTAGCTTTACACATGGGAGCCAAGTACTAAGGGGCTCTTTCCATACATTTGTCTTACATCTGGAGAAGCTGATGTCCGAAACGCGTTCGTTGTTCAACCGTAGCAAGCCGTCGAAGCCGTGGGCTCGACGAGTCGGCACACTGCTGATGGTCGGCCTGCTCACGGCCGGCACGTTCGCATCGCTCGACGCTGAAGCCAAGCGCATGGGCGGCGGGCGCAGCATCGGCCGCCAGAATTCCACCGTCACGCAGCGTCAGGCCACGCCGCCTGCGCAGCAGCCGATGCAGCAGGCCGCGCCGTCGCAGGCGCAGCGTGCGAACCCGGCCGCGCCCGCGCCGGCCGCGCAGCCCAACCGCTCGCGCTGGCTCGGGCCGATCGCCGGCCTCGCGGCCGGCCTCGGCATCGCGGCGCTGCTGTCGCACTTCGGCCTGGGCGGCGCATTCGCGAGCATGATGGCGAACGTCATCGTGATCGCGCTGCTCGCGATGGTCGGCATCTGGCTGATCCGCAAGTTCATGAACCGCCGTCGTCCGCAGGAGCCGGCATACTCGGTCGGCGGCTCGGCGTCGTCGTCGGGCGGCTACTCGCAGAGCCCGTCGTTCCAGCAGGGCGGCACCGGCAGCAACTATGCGGGTAGCGGCAGCAGCTACGCGAACGAAGCGCAAGGCGTGTTCGGCGGCGGTGCCGCGGGCGCAGGCGCGGCAGCGGCGGCGGCAGCACCGCTCCAGGTGCCGGCCGGCTTCGACACCGAAGCGTTCCTGCGCAGCTCGAAGGTTTATTTCGTGCGCCTGCAGGCTGCGTGGGACCAGGGCAACCTGGCCGACATCCGCGAGTTCACGACGCCCGAAATGTTCGCCGAGATCAAGATCGACCTCGATTCGCGCGGCAACGAGTCGAACCAGACCGACGTCGTGCAGCTCGACGCGGAACTGGTCGCGATCGAGGATCGCGGCATCGAGCAGTCGGCGAGCGTGCGTTTCCATGGGCTGATCCGCGAATCGGCGAATGCGTCGGCCGCGCCGTTCGACGAGGTGTGGAACCTGTCGAAGTCGGGCAGTCAGGGCTGGCTGCTCGCGGGCATCCAGCAGATCAACACGCACTGAGCGTGTCCGGCGGCCACGCCGCCGGACACCCGGGCAACGGCCGCCGCACTGCGACCGCTTGCCGCCCGGGTGTGCGGTCAGGCACGGCCTGCCGACGATCCGACGTTACAATAGAAACCCGCGTGGGCGCCCGGCCTGCGCGGGTTTTTTCTTTCCCAGCCCGATGACCTTTGCCGCCAAGCCTTTTGCTGCTGCTGTCAATCACCTGCTCGCCCGCGAATCGTGGGCGCGCGACCGCCTGATTCCGTATGCGGGCAAGACTGCCCGGATCGACGTGCCTCCCGTCACGCTCACGCTGCTGGTGCAGCCCGACGGCTATCTGTCGGCCGTCGACGCGCACGATGCGCAACAGGTCGACGTGTCGATCGCGCTCGCGGGCGACACGGTCGCCGCGTTCCTGCAGGGCGGCCAGGCGGCCGTGATGAAGCACGTGAAGATCGAGGGCGATGCGGAGTTCGCGACGCAGATCGCGAAGCTGGCCGAGCACTTGCGCTGGGAACCTGAAGAAGATCTCGCGAAGCTGGTCGGCGACGCGGCGGCATACCGGATCGCGACGGTCGTGCGCGACGCCGGTGCGCGCGCGCGACGTACCGGCCGCAACGTGCTCGATTCCGTTGCCGAATACTGGCTCGACGAGAACCCGCAAGTCGTCCGGCGCGCGTCGCTCGGCGGCTTCGACGCCGAACTGGCGCGCGCACGCGATGCGCTCGCGCGGGTCGAAAAGCGGGTCGAGCGACTCGAACAAAAAATCGGCGCGCGCACGGGTTCCGGCCCGCGCGGCGCGCACTGAGGGCCGCAGGGCATGCGCATTTTCCGTTTCATCAAGATTGTCTACACCGTCATCCGCTTTGGTCTCGACGAAGTGATGCTGTCCCGGATCGACGACCGGCGCGTGAAGCTGCTGCTGCGGATCACGACGATCGGTCGCCGTTATTCCGATCCGCCGGCGGTGCGGCTGCGCCATGCGCTCGAAAGCCTCGGCCCGATCTTCGTCAAGTTCGGCCAGGTGCTGTCGACGCGCCGCGACCTGCTGTCGGTCGATTTCGCGAACGAACTCGCGAAGCTGCAGGATCAGGTGCCGCCGTTCGATTCGGCGGTCGCGATCGGGATCATCGAGAAGTCGCTCGGTGCGCCGGTCGACGAGCTGTTCGACGAATTCGAGCGCGAACCGGTCGCGAGCGCGTCGATCGCGCAGGTGCATTTCGCGAAGCTCAAGCAGGGCCAGCACGCGGGCAAGGCCGTCGCCGTCAAGGTGCTGCGCCCGAACATGCTGTCCGTGATCGATTCCGACCTCGCGCTGATGCGCGACATCGCGATCTGGACCGAGCGCATGTGGGCCGACGGCCGGCGCCTGAAGCCGCGCGAGGTCGTCGCCGAGTTCGACAAGTACCTGCACGACGAGCTCGACCTGATGCGCGAGGCCGCCAACGGCAGCCAGCTGCGCCGCAACTTCGCGGGCCTCGACCTGCTGCTCGTGCCCGAGATGTTCTGGGATTTCTCGACGTCGCAGGTGCTCGTGATGGAGCGCATGACCGGCGTGCCGATCAGCCAGGTCGAGACGCTGCGTTCGGCCGGTGTCGACATCAAGAAGCTTGCGCGCGAAGGCGTCGAGATCTTCTTCACGCAGGTGTTCCGCGACGGCTTCTTCCATGCGGACATGCACCCTGGCAACATCCAGGTGAGTCTCGATCCGAACACCTTCGGCCGCTACGTCGCGCTCGATTTCGGGATCGTCGGCGCGCTGTCCGATTTCGACAAGAACTACCTCGCGCAGAACTTCCTGGCGTTCTTCAAGCGCGACTACCACCGCGTCGCGACGCTCCATCTCGAATCGGGCTGGGTGCCGCCCGAGACGCGCGTCGAGGAGCTCGAAAGCGCGATCCGAGCGGTGTGCGAGCCGTATTTCGATCGCGCGCTGAAGGACATCTCGCTCGGTCAGGTGCTGATGCGCCTGTTCTCGACGTCGCGCCGCTTCAACGTCGAGATCCAGCCGCAGCTCGTGCTGCTGCAGAAGACGATGCTGAACGTCGAGGGGCTCGGCCGCTCGCTCGACCCCGAGCTCGACCTGTGGAAGACCGCGAAGCCGTACCTCGAGCGCTGGATGACCGAGCAGATCGGCCTGCGCGGCTGGTACGAGCGCTTCAAGGTCGAAGCGCCGCAGTGGAGCAAGACGCTGCCGCAACTGCCGCGCCTGATCCATCATGCGATGGCGGCGCGCCACGACGCGCCGCGCGCGGCGAGCGAGGACCTGATGCGCCAGATTCTCGTCGAGCAGAAGCGGACGAACCGGCTGCTGCAGGCGTTGCTGATCTTCGGTCTCGCCGTCGGCGTCGGGGCGCTCGTCGCGCGCGTGCTGCTCGCGCTCGCGTACGGCACATGACCGAAAGGAGCAGGGCGATGTCCGATCCGAAGCAACCGGCTACACCGGCAGCCGCCGATTTCACGACGCGCGATCCCGGCAATGCATCGTTCTGGGACGAACGTTTCGCGCGTGGCGTGACGCCGTGGGAATTCGGTGGCGTGCCCGACGGGTTTCGCGTGTTCGCGCACCGGCTCGAGCCGTGCGCGGTGCTGATTCCCGGCTGCGGCAGTGCGCAGGAGGCCGGGTGGCTCGCGCAGGCCGGCTGGCCCGTGCGTGCGATCGATTTCTCCGCGCAGGCAGTGGTAGTTGCGAAAGCGCAGCTCGGCGCGCACGCGGAAGTCGTCGAGCAGGCCGATTTCTTTTCGTACCGGCCGCCGTTCGACGTGCAGTGGGTGTACGAGCGCGCGTTCCTGTGCGCGCTGCCGCCGGCCATGCGCGCCGGCTACGCGGCACGCATGGCCGAGCTGCTGCCCGTGGACGGATTGCTGGCAGGTTATTTCTTCCTGATGGCGAAACCGAAGGGGCCGCCGTTCGGAATCGAGCGCGCCGAACTCGATGCGCTGCTCACGCCGCACTTCGAACTGATCGAGGATTTGCCCGTGACCGATTCGCTGCCCGTGTTCGAAGGTCACGAGCGCTGGCTGACGTGGCGCCGCCGCTGATGCGCGGGTGTCGCGGCCATTGCCGGAGCGCGGCGGGGTTTCAGCTATAATTCAAGGTTTTGCAAGCCGTTTCCAGTTTCCGCGGGAAAAATATCATGCCGATCTACGCCTATCGATGCGAAGCGTGTGGCTTCGCGAAGGACGTGCTCCAGAAGATGAGCGATGCGCCGCTGTCGCAGTGCCCGGAATGCGGGAAGGATGCATTTCGCAAGCAGGTCACTGCGGCGGGCTTCCAGCTGAAGGGTTCGGGTTGGTATGTCACCGATTTCCGCGGCGGTTCGGGCGGCACCAGCGCGCCGGCGACGGCGTCGGGCGACGCAGCGCCGGCTGCACCGGCGGAAGCCGCGCCCGCCGCGGCCGCGCCGGCGGCATCGAGCAGTTCCGAAAGCACGACGACGAGCGCTGCGCCTGCCCCGGCAGCCGCGCCCGCCGCCAGCAGTTGACCGTCGCGGCCCGGCCGGGCTGCGACCAACCCGCGCCGCCGGCGCGGTTCATTGACGGCAGATGATGAAAAAGACGACCCTGAAATCGGTGTTTCTGACCGGCCTGCTGGTTCTCGTCCCGCTCGCGATCACGCTGTGGGTGCTCGGTCTCATCATCGGCACGATGGACCAGACACTGCTGCTGCTGCCCGAATCGTGGCAGCCCGAGCGGATGCTCGGCTTCCACTTGCCGGGGATCGGCGCGGTGCTGACGCTCGCGTTCATCTTCGTCGTCGGGCTGGCCACGCGGAACTTCATCGGCCAGAAGCTCGTCACGTGGTGGAACGCCGTGGTGCGTCACATCCCGGTCGTCGGGCCGATCTACACGAGCGTCAAGCAGGTGTCGGACACGCTGCTGTCGAGCAGCGGCAATGCGTTCCGCAAGGCGCTGCTGATCGAATACCCGCGCCGCGGCTCGTATACGATCGCGTTTCTGACCGGCACGCCGGGCGGCGACGTGCTCAATCATCTGACGGAAGAATACGTGAGCGTCTATATTCCGACGACGCCGAACCCGACGTCGGGCTTCTTCCTGATGCTGCCGAAGAGCGAAGTCATCGAACTCGACATGTCGGTCGATGCCGCGCTCAAGTACATCGTCTCGATGGGCGTGGTGGCGCCCCCGGCGCCGGTTCCGGCGCCTGCGCGCCGCCCCGTCGAGCCGCCGCTGTAAGTAAAGAATCATCGCCCGGGCCGCGCGTTGCGGCACCCGTTGATCAAACCGAACGAAAGCAAACATCATGTCGATGCGTACTGAATACTGCGGTCTCGTGACCGAACACCTGCTGGGCCAAACCGTGTCGCTGTGCGGCTGGGTGCAGCGCCGCCGCGATCACGGCGGTGTGATCTTCATCGACCTGCGCGATCGTGAAGGCCTCGTGCAGGTGGTGTGCGACCCGGATCGCGCGGAAATGTTCGCGACCGCCGAAGGCGTGCGCAACGAGTTCTGCGTGCAGATCAAGGGCCTCGTGCGCAACCGTCCGGACGGTACGGTCAACGCCGGCCTGAAGAGCGGCAAGATCGAAGTGCTGTGTCACGAACTGAACGTGCTGAACGCGTCGGTCACGCCGCCGTTCCAGCTCGACGACGACAACCTGTCGGAAACGACGCGCCTCACGCACCGCGTGCTCGACCTGCGCCGCCCGCAGATGCAGCACAACCTGCGCCTGCGCTACCGCGTCGCGATCGAAGCGCGCAAGTACCTCGACGAGCAGGGCTTCATCGACATCGAAACGCCGATGCTGACGAAGAGCACGCCGGAAGGCGCACGCGACTACCTCGTGCCGTCGCGCGTGAACGCGGGCCAGTTCTTCGCGCTGCCGCAGTCGCCGCAGCTGTTCAAGCAGCTGCTGATGGTCGCGAACTTCGACCGTTACTACCAGATCACCAAGTGCTTCCGCGACGAAGACCTCCGTGCCGACCGTCAGCCGGAATTCACGCAGATCGACTGCGAAACGTCGTTCCTCGGCGAGCAGGAAATCCGTGACCTGTTCGAAGACATGATCCGTCACATCTTCAAGACGACGATCGACGTCGAACTCGACGCGAAATTCCCGGTGATGCCGTACTCGGAAGCGATGGCGCGTTTCGGTTCGGACAAGCCGGACCTGCGCGTGCAGCTCGAATTCACCGAGCTGACCGACGCGATGAAGGACGTCGACTTCAAGGTGTTCAGCACGCCGGCCAACGCGAAGGACGGCCGTGTCGCGGCGCTGCGCGTGCCGAAGGGCGGCGAGCTGTCGCGCGGCGACATCGACGGCTACACCGAATTCGTGCGCATCTACGGCGCGAAGGGCCTCGCATGGATCAAGGTCAACGAGAAGGCGAAGGGCCGTGACGGCCTGCAGAGCCCGATCGTCAAGAACCTGCACGACGCGTCGATCGCGGCGATCCTCGAGCGCACCGGCGCTGAAGACGGCGACATCATCTTCTTCGCGGCCGACCGCGCGAAGGTCGTCAACGACAGCCTCGGCGCGCTGCGCCTGAAGATCGGCCATTCGGAGTTCGGCAAGGCGAACGGTCTGGTCCAGGCCGGCTGGAAGCCGCTGTGGGTCGTCGACTTCCCGATGTTCGAATACGACGACGAAGATGCGCGCTACGTCGCTGCGCACCACCCGTTCACGAGCCCGAAGGACGAGCACCTCGAGTACCTCGAGACCGACCCGGGCCGCTGCCTCGCGAAGGCCTACGACATGGTGCTGAACGGCTGGGAAATCGGCGGCGGCTCGGTGCGTATCTATCAGGAGGAAGTGCAGAGCAAGGTGTTCCGTGCGCTGAAGATCGGTGCGGAAGAGGCTCAGCTCAAGTTCGGCTTCCTGCTGGATGCACTGCAGTACGGCGCGCCGCCGCACGGCGGTATCGCGTTCGGTCTCGACCGCATCGTCACGATGATGGCCGGCGCCGATTCGATCCGCGACGTGATCGCGTTCCCGAAGACGCAGCGTGCGCAGGATCTGCTCACGCAGGCACCGAGCCCGGTCGACGAGCGTCAGCTGCGCGAACTGCACATCCGCCTGCGTCAGCCGGAACAGCCGAAGGCGTAACGCGCTTCGCATCCGGTCGTGTGTGCGTTCGCGCGCACACGACGCTCATGAAAAAGGCGCAGCGATGCGCCTTTTTCGTTTTTTGCGGTACAGTCGCAGCACTTGCCGCCCGTTCGGAGCCTGTGCCCGGCGCGCGGCCCCGTGCTGCATGAAACAAAGATGACGAAGCCGCCGAAAATCCCCGAATCCGTTCTTGTCGTGATCTACACGCCCGACCTCGATGTGCTCGTGATCAAGCGTGCCGACCAGCCCGATTTCTGGCAATCGGTGACCGGCTCGAAGGACGCGCTCGACGAGCCGCTCGCGGTCACCGCCGCGCGCGAAGTGGCCGAGGAAACCGGCATTGCGGTCGGCACCGCGGATGTGCCGGCCAGCGCGCTCGTCGACTGGCGCCACCGGATCGAGTACACGATCTATCCGCAATACCTGCACCGCTATGCGCCGGGCGTCACGCGCAACACCGAACACTGGTTCGGCCTGTGCGTGCCGCATCGCGTCGACGTGACGCTGTCGCCGCGCGAGCACGTCGACCATGCGTGGCTGCCGTTCCGCGAGGCGGCCGCGCGCTGCTTCTCGCCGTCGAATGCCGAGGCGATCCTGCAATTGCCCGCGCGCGTGGCACTCTCGCGCGCGCCGCACGGCTCGTCCGCATGACGGCGGAAGCCCGCAAGCGCTTCGCGCAATTGCGGCAGATGTTCCTGCAGGAACGCGGTTCCGCGTCGCGGCTCGCCTTTACGTCGGGCAACACCGTGCGGCTGTGCGAGGGCGGCGGCGCATTCTTCCGGGCACTGATCGAGCGGATCGATGCCGCCCGCGAGCAGGTGATGCTCGAAACCTACATCTTCTGCGACGACGCGGCCGGCCGGCCGGTGTCGGACGCGCTGATCCGCGCGGCGCAGCGCGGCGTGCGCGTGCGCGTGATCACCGACGGCATCGGCACCGCGCGCCTGCCGCTGTTCGACACGTGGGTGGCGGCCGGCGTCGAGCACTGCATCTACAACCGTTTCCTGTTCGGCCGCTTCGGCTTCTCGCGCACGCATCGCAAGCTCGCGGTGATCGATCACGCGGTTGCATTCTGCGGCGGCATCAATATCGTCGACGACTACGCGCAGGGCGGCGCGACGCTGCCGTTTCCGCGCTGGGATTTCGCGGTCGAGATGGCGGGGCCCGCGGTGTCGGACGTGCGCGCCGCGTTCGAATTGCAGTGGCACCGGATCATGTTCGGTCACAAGCCGTATGCGCAATACGCAGCCGGGCTGCATGGCGGGGAAGCGTTCCCCGACATGTTCCGGCGCTGGATGCGCAGCCATCGCTGGATCAAGGCCGGCGCGCTGCGGGTCGTGACGGAGCCGAGCGTCGCGTTCGTCGCGCGCGACAACGTCGTGAACCGTCGCGCGATCGAGAAGGCGTATCTCGCGGCGATCGGCCAGGCACGCCAGCGGATCCTGCTGGCCAATCCGTACTTCATGCCGGGGCGAAAGCTGCGCCGTGCGCTGGCGGGCGCCGCGCGGCGCGGCGTCGACGTGCGGATCCTGATCGGCCGCAAGGAATTCGCGGCACTCGATACGGCCGTGCCGTTCCTGTATCACGCGCTGCTGCGCGCGGGCGTGCGCGTGGCCGAGTACGACAAGACGATGCTGCACGGCAAGGTGGCCGTGATCGACGACAACTGGGCGACGGTCGGTTCGTCGAATCTGGACGCGCTGAGCCTGATGTTGAACAATGAGGCGAATGTCGTGCTGGTGCGCTACGATGCTGTCACGAACGAACTGCGCGACGCGATCGCGGCCGCGTTTGCCGACGGCCGGGAAATCGACCCCGCCCGATTCGCCGCGCGCCCGCGCATCGAGCGCATGCTGAACTGGCTCGCCTATACGGCGTATCGTGTCGTGATGAAGGCGCTGACGGTCGGTGGTTACGACTGACGCAGACTAAGCGTTCGCTTCAAAAATCTGTCCGCACGTTCGTGCGGAAAAGCCGCTCCGGTCCCGCCGGAATCGCGCAAAATAGCGGCTCGGTTAGACACCGGTTTCTAATAATTTCCTTGTTTCGCGAGCGGCCGCACTCAATAATAGTACGGCCGTTCGATTTTATTCGAACCCCCGAACGGTTACAGAAATAGCTATGCGAAAAGGCGAACAGACGCGTGCCGCGATACTTGAAGCTGCTTTGGACCTCGCCAGCCGTGACGGGCTGGAGGGGCTGACGATCGGCCTGCTGGCCGAGCGCATGCAGATGAGCAAGAGCGGCGTGTTCGCGCACTTCGGATCGCGCGAGGACCTGCAGGTCGAGGTCGTCCGCGAGTATCACCATCGTTTCGAAAACGAGGTGTTCTTTCCGAGCCTGCGCGAGCCGCGAGGCTTGCCGCGCCTTCGGGCGATGCTGGCCCGCTGGACGGAGAAGCGCATCCAGGAGGTGACGACCGGATGCATCTACATCAGCGGGGCCGTCGAGTACGACGACCGGCCTGACAGCCCCGTGCGCGAGCAGTTGATCGCGAGCGTGACGGCCTGGCGTGCCGCGATGCTGCGGGCCATTTCGCAGGCGAAGGAAGAAGGCCATCTGCGTGCGGATACCGATCCGGACCTGATGCTCTTCGAGTTGTACAGCTTCACGCTCGGCCTGCATCACGACGCACGTTTCCTGCATTCGCCGGATGCCGTGCGCCTCACGTGGGCCGCGCTGGAAAAGACGATTGTTTCGTATCAGAGCGAGAGCCGTTAGCGGCGCGTGATCCGCCCGCCAGGAGCTCGAGCCGTTTTGCCCACCTTTGGAGAGAGTCATGGGACAGTACGCCGCGCCGCTGCGCGACATGCAATTCGTGTTGCACGAGCTTCTGAACGTCGAAGCCGAAGTCAAGCAAATGCCCAAGCATGCGGACCTCGACGCCGACACGATCAACCAGGTCCTCGAGGAAGCGGGCAAGTTCTGCTCCGAGGTACTGTTCCCGCTGAACCAGGTCGGCGACCGCGAAGGTTGCACGTATGAAGGCGACGGCGTCGTGAAGACCCCGACCGGCTTCAAGGAGGCCTACCAGCAATACGTCGAGGCCGGCTGGCCGGCGCTCGGCTGCGATCCGGACTACGGCGGCCAGGGCCTGCCCGCGTTCGTGAACAACGCGCTCTACGAAATGCTGAATTCGGCGAACCAGGCATGGACGATGTATCCGGGCCTGTCGCACGGCGCGTACGAATGCCTGCACGCGCACGGCGCGCCGGAACTCCAGAAGCAATACCTGCCGAAGCTCGTGTCGGGCGAATGGACGGGCACGATGTGCCTGACCGAGCCGCACTGCGGCACCGACCTCGGCATCCTGCGCACCAAGGCCGAACCGAACGGCGACGGCTCGTACTCGATCAGCGGCACGAAGATCTTCATCTCGAGCGGCGAGCACGACATGTCGAAGAACATCATCCACCTCGTGCTCGCGCGCCTGCCGGACGCGCCGCAGGGCACGAAGGGGATCTCGCTGTTCATCGTGCCGAAGTTCATTCCGGACGCGTCGGGCGAGCCGGGCGAGCGCAACGGCATCAAGTGCGGCTCGATCGAGCACAAGATGGGCATCCACGGCAACTCGACGTGCGTGATGAACCTCGACGGCGCGAAGGGCTGGATGGTCGGCGAGCCGAACAAGGGCTTGAACGCGATGTTCGTGATGATGAATGCCGCGCGTCTCGGCGTCGGCATGCAGGGCCTCGGCCTCACGGAAGTCGCGTACCAGAACTCGCTCACGTACGCGAAGGAACGCCTGCAGATGCGTTCGCTGACGGGCCCGAAGGCACCGGACAAGCCGGCCGACCCGATCATCGTGCACCCGGACGTGCGTCGCATGCTGCTCACGCAGAAGGCCTATGCCGAAGGCGCGCGCGCGTTCACGTACTGGTCCGCGCTGCAGATCGACAAGGAGCTGTCGCACGCCGACGAAGCGGTGCGCAAGGAGGCGGCCGATCTCGTCGCGCTGCTCACGCCGATCATCAAGGCGTTCCTGACCGACAACGCGTTCGAGTCGACCAACCACGCGATGCAGATCTACGGCGGCCACGGCTTCATCTCCGAGTGGGGCATGGAGCAGTACGTGCGCGACGCGCGGATCAACATGATCTACGAAGGCACGAACTCGATCCAGTCGCTCGACCTGCTGGGCCGCAAGGTGCTCGGCGACATGGGCGCGAAGCTGAAGAAGTTCGGCAAGCTCGTGACGGAATTCGCGGAAGCCGAAGGCGTGAAGCCGGAAATGGCCGAGTTCATCAACCCGCTCGCCGACATCGGCGACAAGGTACAGAAGCTGACGATGGAAATCGGCATGAAGGCGATGCAGAACCCCGACGAAGTCGGTGCCGCCGCCGTGCCGTACCTGCGCACCGTCGGCCACCTGGTGTTCTCGTACTTCTGGGCGCGCATGGCACGCCTCGCCCTCGACAACGAAGCGTCGGGCGATCCGTTCTACAAGTCGAAGCTCGCGACGGCCCGCTTCTACTTCGCGCGCCTGCTGCCCGAGACGGCGTCGACGATCCGCGCCGCACGCGCCGGTTCGAAGACGATGATGGAAGTCGACGAATCGCTGTTCTGACGCGAGTCCGGGCGGGGCGCGAGGCGCGCCGCCCGGATGCATCGGTTCCTGGTACTCACTTCTCCGTGCAGCCCCAACCTCCGCGCTGCACGACACTATCCGGAGACATCCCGTGAGCAATTTCCTGATTCGCAAGGTCGCCGTGCTGGGCGCCGGCGTGATGGGCGCGCAGATCGCCGCGCACCTCATCAACGCGCGCGTGCCGGTGCTGCTGTTCGACCTGCCGGCCAAGGAAGGCCCGAAAAACGCGATCGCGCTGAAGGCGATCGAGAACCTGAAGAAGCTGTCGCCCGCGCCGTTCGGCGTGAAGGACGACGCGAAATACCTCGAAGCCGCGAACTACGAAGACGACATCGCGAAGCTCGCCGAGTGCGACGTCGTGATCGAAGCGATCGCCGAGCGGATGGACTGGAAGCACGACCTGTACAAGAAGGTCGCGCCGCACATCGCGCCGAACGCGATTTTCGCGACCAACACGTCGGGCCTGTCGATCACGAAGCTGTCCGAAGGTTTCTCGGACGAGCTGAAGTCGCGCTTCTGCGGCGTGCACTTCTTCAACCCGCCGCGCTACATGCACCTCGTCGAGTTGATCCCGACCGCGCATACGCGTCCGGAGATCCTCGACCAGCTCGAAACCTTCCTGACGAGCATCGTCGGCAAGGGCGTCGTGCGCGCGAAGGACACGCCGAACTTCATCGCGAACCGCGTCGGCATCTTTTCGATCCTCGCGGTGATCACCGAGGCCGCGAAGTTCGGCCTGCGCTTCGACGAAGTCGACGACCTGACGGGCAGCCGCCTCGGCCGCGCGAAGTCGGCGACGTTCCGCACCGCGGACGTGGTCGGCCTCGACACGATGGCGCACGTGATCAAGACGATGCAGGACAACCTCGCCGACGATCCGTTCTTCCCGGTCTACCAGACGCCCGCCGTGCTCGCCGAACTGGTGAAGCAGGGCGCGCTCGGCCAGAAGACGGGCGGCGGTTTCTACAAGAAGGAAGGCAAGGCGATCAAGGTGCTCGACGCGAAGACGGGCACCTATGTCGACTCGGGCGCGAAGGCTGACGAAACGGTCGGCCGTATCCTGAAGCGCCCGCCGGCGGAACGCCTGAAGCTGCTGCGCGAAACGGACCATCCGCACGCGCAGTTCCTGTGGTCGATCTTCCGCGACGTGTTCCACTACATCGGCGTGCATCTCGAATCGATCGCCGACAATGCGCGCGACGTCGACCTCGCGATCCGCTGGGGCTTCGGCTGGAACGAAGGCCCGTTCGAAGGCTGGCAGGCCGCCGGCTGGAAGCAGGTCGCCGAGTGGGTGCAGGAAGACATCGCGGCCGGCAAGGCGCTCGCGAACGTGCCGCTGCCGTCGTGGGTGCTCGAAGGCGCGGTTGCCGAGAAGGGCGGCGTGCACACGGCCGAAGGCTCGTGGGCACCGGCTGCGAAGCGCTTCGTGCCGCGTTCGGACCTCGCGGTCTACGACAAGCAGGTATTCCGCGCGCCGCTGCTCGGCGAAGCGGGCGCCGATCCGAAGACGTACGGCAAGACGCTGTTCGAGACCGACGCGGTGCGCGCATGGGTCGACGATCGTGCGGGTGAAGACGACGTCGTGATCGTGTCGTTCAAGTCGAAGATGAACACGATCGGACCGAGCGTGATCGACGGCCTCGTGCAGGCGATCGAACTCGCGGAGAAAGACTACAAGGGCGTGGTGATCTGGCAGCCGACGTCGCTGAAGCTCGGCACGCCGGGCGGCCCGTTCTCGGCCGGCGCGAACCTCGAAGAGGCGATGCCCGCGTTCATGATGGGCGGCGCGAAGGGGATCGAGCCGTTCGTGAAGAAGTTCCAGGAAGGCATGCTGCGCGTGAAGTACGCGAACGTGCCGGTCGTCGCGGCCGTGTCGGGCATCGCGCTCGGCGGCGGGTGCGAGCTGATGCTGCACAGCGCGAAGCGCGTCGTTCACGTCGAGAGCTACATCGGCCTCGTCGAAGTGGGTGTCGGCCTCGTGCCGGCGGGCGGCGGCCTGAAGGAAGCGGCGCTGCGCGCAGCGGACGCCGCGACGGCCGCGAACGCGACCACCGACATCCTGAAGTTCGTCACGAAGTCGTTCGAGAACGCGGCGATGGCGAAGGTCTCGGCCTCCGCGCACGATGCACGTGCGATGGGCTACGTGAAGCCGTCCGACACGATCGTCTTCAACGTGTTCGAACTGCTCGACACCGCGAAGAAGGAAGCGCGTGCGCTGGCCGCCACCGGCTACCGCGCACCGCTGCGTGCGAAGGACGTGCCGGTCGCGGGCCGCTCGGCGATCGCGACGATCAAGGCATCGCTCGTCAACATGCGTGACGGCCGCTTCATCAGCGACCACGACTACCTGATCGCGAGCCGCATCGCCGAAGCCGTGTGCGGCGGCGACGTCGAAGCCGGCAGCCTCGTCGACGAGCAGTGGCTGCTCGCGCTGGAGCGCCGCGCGTTCGTCGAGCTGCTCGGCACGCAGAAGACGCAGGAACGGATCATGGGCATGTTGCAGACCGGCAAGCCGGTGCGTAACTGAGCGAGCGATAAGGCAAGGAGTCTCAAATGAGCAAACAATTGCAAGACGCATACATCGTCGCCGCCAGCCGCACGCCGATCGGCAAGGCCCCGCGCGGTGTCTTCAAGAACACGCGCCCGGACGAGCTGCTGGTCCACGCGATCAAGTCGGCGGTTGCGCAGGTGCCGGGCTTCGACACGAAGCTGATCGAGGACGCGATCATCGGCTGCGCGATTCCGGAAGCCGAACAGGGCCTGAACGTCGCGCGGATGGGCGCGCTGCTCGCGGGCCTGCCGCAGACGGTCGGCGGCGTGACGGTCAACCGCTTCTGCGCGTCGGGCATCACGGCGCTCGCGATGGCGGCCGACCGCATCCGCGTCGGCGAATCGGACGCGATCTTCGCGGGCGGTTGCGAATCGATGAGCATGGTGCCGATGATGGGCAACAAGCCGTCGATGTCGCCGCACATCTTCGATCGCAATGAAGACTTCGGCATCGCATACGGGATGGGCCTGACGGCCGAGCGCGTCGCCGAGCAGTGGAAGGTGAGCCGCGAAGACCAGGACGCGTTCTCGGTCGAATCGCACCGCAAGGCGCTTGCCGCGCAGCAGGCCGGCGAGTTCAACGACGAGATCGCCGCGTACACGATCACCGAGCGTTTCCCGAACCTCGCGACCGGCGAAGTCGACGTGAAGACGCGCGAGATCAAGCTCGACGAAGGTCCGCGCGCGGACACGTCGCTCGAAGGCCTCGCGAAGCTGCGCACGGTATTCGCGAACAAGGGCTCGGTCACGGCCGGCAACAGCTCGCAGACGTCGGACGGCGCGGGTGCGCTGCTCGTCGTGTCGGAGAAGGTGCTGAAGGAATTCAACCTGACGCCGCTCGCGCGCTTCGTGAGCTTCGCGGTGCGTGGCGTGCCGCCGGAAATCATGGGCATCGGCCCGAAGGAAGCGATTCCGGCCGCGCTGAAGGCTGCCGGCCTGAAGCAGGACGATCTCGACTGGATCGAGCTGAACGAAGCGTTCGCCGCGCAATCGCTGGCGGTGATGCGCGATCTCGGCCTCGACCCGTCGAAGGTCAACCCGATGGGCGGCGCGATCGCACTCGGCCACCCGCTCGGCGCGACCGGCGCGATCCGCGCGGCGACCGTCGTGCACGGCCTGCGCCGCCGTAACCTGAAGTACGGGATGGTCACGATGTGCGTCGGCACCGGCATGGGTGCCGCGGGCATCATCGAACGCCTGTAAGCAGGACACGACGCAAAGCGACGACGGTGCGCGGGCCACAAGCTTGCGCACCGTTTTTTCGTTCCGGTAGAGGAAAGTCAAAGGAGACGGTTGTGGCTGAAATTCAAGTGGAACGCGCCGAAGGCGTGATGACGATCACGATCTCGCGCCCGGCGAAGAAGAACGCGCTGACGGCGGCGATGTACCAGACGATGGCCGATGCGCTCGCCGACGCGCAGGAAGACAAGGCGATCCGCGTGATCCTGCTGCGCGGCAGCGACGGCAATTTCACCGCGGGGAACGATCTCGAGGATTTCATGAAGGCGCCGCCGAAGGACGACACCGCTCCGGTGTTCCAGTTCCTTGCGCGGATCAGCACCGCGAGCAAGCCGATCGTGGCCACCGTGCCGGGCCTCGCAATCGGCGTCGGCGTGACGATGCTGCTGCACTGCGATCTGGTGTACGCCGCCGACACCGCGACGTTCTCGCTGCCGTTCGCGCAGCTCGGCCTGTGCCCGGAAGCCGCGTCGAGCGTGCTGCTGCCGCGCCTGGCCGGCCATCAGGTCGCCGCCGAGAAGCTGCTGCTCGGCGAGGCGTTCGACGCGCTGGAAGCGCACCGGATCGGCATCGTCAACCGCGTGCTGCCGGCGGCCGAGCTCGACGCGTTCGCGGCGAAGCAGGCGGCGAAGCTCGCGGCGCTGCCGGCGGCGTCGCTGCGCGTGACGAAGGCGCTGCTGAAGGATACGGGCGGTGTGGCGACGTCCGCGCGGATGGCCGAGGAGGCGGGCCACTTTGCCGCGATGCTGCGCGCGCCCGAAGCGCGCGAGGCGATGACGGCGTTCTTCGAGAAGCGCAAGCCGGATTTCCGTCAGTTCGACTGACGGAGCAGGCCGCGCCGGCGATGGCTCGCCGGCGCGCCGCCGCGAACGCGATCAGGCCGTGCCGTAGTCGACGTGGCCGGTTTCGCGGCAGAAGCTGACGAGCCGCAGGCCGGCTGCTTTCGCGATTTCGATCGCGAGCGACGACGGCGCGGAGATCGTCGCCACCATCGGGATGCCGACCCGTGCGGCCTTGCGCACGAGCTCGTAGCTCGCGCGGCTCGACAGGAACACGAAGCCGTCGGTCGCGTCGGCGCGCGACAGCACGAGCGAGCCGATCAGCTTGTCGAGCGCGTTGTGGCGGCCGACGTCCTCGAACGCCATCCGGATCGCGCCTGTTGCGTCGCACCACGCGGCCGCGTGCAGGCCGCCCGTGAGCCGTGTGAGCGCCTGATGCGCCGGCAGCGCCTGCGCCGCGCGCGTCAGCGCGTCGGGGGCGAGGCGCGCGAGAAAGCCCGTATCGGGCACGCGCTCGGGCGCGAGGTCGAGCAGGTCGATGCTTTCGATCCCGCATACGCCGCAGCCGGTGCGCCCCGCGAGCGCGCGGCGCCGGTCCTTCAGCGCGGCGAACGCCTGCTGGACGACCTCCAGGTGGACTTCCGCATGCGGCAGCGGGGCGTCGGCGTGCAGGATCACCTCGATGTCCTTGATGTCGCTGCCGCGCGCGACGATCCCTTCCGAGATCGCGAAACCGACCGCGAACGCTTCGAGGTCGCACGGCGTACACATCATCACCGCGTGCGAGATGCCGTTGAAGACGAGTGCGACGGGCCACTCCTGGCCCACGTAGTCGTGCGCGGTTTCGACCGCGCCGCCGCGCGTGCGGCGTACGGACAGTTCGATCGCGCCGCGCGGTTCGTCGCGCATTTCACCGGATTCGGTCGGATTCACGAGCACTCCCGTTGATTCGGCGCGCGGGCGGCGGCATTCGTATCCGCCGCCCGCGCGCAGAGGTTCTAAAATACCCCAGGCAAGCCGGCCGCGCCGGCATCCGCCACATCAGGTAACGATCATGGGACTCAGCGACGCTCCACTGCTATTCGCCTTCGAACACGAATCGTCGGAAAACTTCACGTACATCCCGATGATCGTGCGTTTCAATCTCGACCGTTTCGGTCTGCGGATTTCGCTGGAACAGTGGCAACTGCTGCCGCTCGAGGACCGCAAGCTGCTCGCACGCTTTCCGGCCGACGACGACACCGCGATCGAGCCCAACTTCGATCACGCGCTGTTCGAAATGCTGCGTACGCACGCGGATCTGGAACCCTCGTGGTTCCAGCCGGACGAGCAGCCGGCCTGGCGCGCCACCGACATCGTGCCGGAGTCGCTCGTGCAGCAGAGCGCGCTGGCCGGACTGACGGCGCCCGGGCTTGCGCAGTGGCAGCGGCTTGCGCCGTTCCAGCGCTACGTGCTGGTGAAGCTGTCGCGCAAGCCGAAGCTGAACCACGATTTCCTGCCCGCGATGCGGGAGTTCGGGCTGACGGCCATGCACTGAGGTGGCCGCAGCCGGGTGGAGGGGGAGCGCCGTTCGGCGCTCGTCCGTCAGAGCGGCGGCAGTTGCCGCGGCTTGCGGTCGGGGCCGGTCGCGACGTAGGTGAGCGTCGCTTCGGTGACCTTCACGATTTCACCCATCAGGCGCATGCGCTGCGCGTACACCTCGACGTCGACCGTGATCGACGTGTTGCCGGTGCGCATGATGGTCGCGTAGAAGCTCAGCAGATCGCCGACGAACACCGGCTGCTTGAACACGAACGAGTTGACCGCGACCGTCGCGACGCGACCATTCGCGCGCTGGCTCGCGGGGATCGAGCCGGCGATGTCGACCTGCGACATGATCCAGCCGCCGAACACGTCGCCGTGGACGTTCGCGTCGTGCGGTTGCGGGACGACGCGCAGCGCGGGCTGTTTTTGCGGGAGTTCGAGGGTCGAATCGGTCATGGCGGGGGCTTTCATCCTGTAAGAAACATGCCGCCGCGCGCAGGCCGGCCGGCGAGGGCGCCGGCAGCGGCGCGAAGCGGCTTCTGCGACAATACAACGTTCGCAAATTGTACGAGAAAGTGAGCGAGCCGGCCGCCGATCACGCGCCCGGCACCGCCGCCGATCCTTCCCCTCATGCGCCGATTTCCTGCTTCCGGCGAGCCCGCGCCGGCTTCGACCGGGCCCCGCAACGACTGGCAGACCATCCGGTCGCTGTTGCCGTACCTGACCACCTACAAATGGCGCGTCGCGCTCGCGCTCGGCTGCCTGATCGGCGCGAAGGTCGCGAACCTCGGTGTGCCGGTCGTGATGAAGCGCATCGTCGACCACCTGTCCTACGTCCAGCAGATCACCGCGCTCGGCCGCGCCGAACAGTCGGCCGGCATCGTGCTCGCGGGCGGCGTCGGGTTGCTGGTCGTCGCGTATGCGCTCGTGCGGCTGTCGACGTCGCTGTTCACCGAGCTGCGCGAGATCCTGTTCTCGAAGGTCACCGAGAGCGCGGTGCGCCAGCTCGCGCTGCAGGTGTTCCGGCACCTGCACGGGCTGTCGCTGCGGTTCCATCTCGAACGCCAGACGGGCGGCATGTCGCGCGACATCGAGCGCGGCACGCGCGGCATCCAGCAACTGATCTCGTATTCGCTGTACAGCATCCTGCCGACGCTCGTCGAGGTCGGGCTCGTGCTCGGCTTCTTCGTGGTCAAGTACGAGGCCTATTACGCGTACGTGACGTTCGCGGCGCTGGTCACGTACATCGTGTTCACGGTGAAGGTCACCAACTGGCGTACGCATTTCCGCCGCACGATGAACGAACTCGATTCGCGCGCGAACTCACGGGCGATCGATTCGTTGATCAACTACGAGACGGTCAAGTATTTCGGCAACGAGGAGTGGGAGGCGCAGCGCTACGACGAGAACCTCAAGCGCTACCGGAAGGCCGCGATCCGCTCGCAGAATTCGCTGTCGGTGCTGAACTTCGGCCAGCAGGCGATCATCGGCACGGGGCTCGTGTTCATCCTGTGGCGCGCGACGCAGGGCGTGCTCGCGGGCAAGCTGACGCTCGGCGATCTCGTGCTGATCAACACGTTCATGCTGCAGCTGTACATTCCGCTGAACTTTCTTGGCGTCGTCTATCGCGAGCTGAAGCAGAGCCTCACTGACATGGACCGGATGTTCGGGCTGCTGTCGGCCGCGAAGGAAGTGGCCGACCTGCCCGATGCGCGGCCGCTCGCGGTCGCCGGCGCGCAGGTGCGCTTCGAGCATGTGAATTTCGCGTACGAGGCGTCGCGGCCGATCCTGCACGACGTGTCCTTCACGATCGACGCGGGCACGACGACCGCGGTGGTCGGCCACAGCGGCTCCGGGAAGTCGACGCTGTCGCGGCTGCTGTTTCGTTTCTACGATCTCGACCGGCAGGCGGGCGGCGCGATCCGGATCGACGGCCAGGATATCCGCGACGTCACGCAGGATTCGCTGCGTGCGTCGATCGGGATCGTGCCGCAGGACACCGTGCTGTTCAACGACTCGATCTACTACAACATCGCGTACGGCCGGCCGAGCGCGACCCGCGACGAGGTGATCGCGGCCGCGCGCGCCGCGCACATCCACGATTTCATCGAAAGCTTGCCGAAGGGTTATGACACGCCGGTCGGCGAGCGCGGGCTGAAGCTGTCGGGCGGCGAGAAGCAGCGCGTCGCGATCGCGCGCACGCTGTTGAAGGATCCGCCGGTGCTGCTGTTCGACGAGGCGACTTCGGCGCTCGATTCGCGCTCGGAGCGGGCGATCCAGCACGAGCTCGACCAGATCGCGCGGCATCGCACGACGCTCGTGATCGCGCACCGGCTGTCGACGGTCGTGCACGCGCAGCAGATCCTCGTGATGGATCACGGGCGGATCGTCGAGCGGGGCACGCACGACGAACTCGTGCGCGCCGACGGGTTGTATGCGCAGATGTGGGCGCTGCAGCAGCAGCGCGCGGCGGCGGGCGGGGAAGAGGCAGAGGCCGCGTAGGCGCGGGTATTGCGCGGTGCGCGGCAGGAACGGGCGGTGTGGTGCCGTCAGGGCCGGGTGACTCGGCGGAGCGTCAGCGACATCGGATCCTGGAGCTTGGTCCGGCGCCGATCGGTCGCGCGGTCGTTGACAAGTCGGGGTATCAACCGCCGAACCGCCGAACCGCCGAACCGCCGAACCGCCGAACCGCCGAACCGCCGAACCGCCGAACCGCCGCCCAGCCGCCCAGCCGCCCAGCCGCCCAGCCGCCCAGCCGCCCAGCCGCCCAGCCGCGAAACGATCAGCCCGCGGCGCGCAGCCGCGCGTCGAGCTCGCCGAGCTGCGCGGGCGTGCCGACGTTCTCCCAAAACCCTTCGTACAGTTCGCCGCTCGCGCGGCCGGCTTCGATCGCCGCGCGATAGTACGGCGTCAGCGCGCGCCGCGTGCCGGGCGCGAGATCGCGGAACATCCGCGTGTCGTACAGGCCGATGTTGCCGAACGTGAAGCGCGCGGCGCCGTCGAGCACCAGGCGGCCGTCGTCGCCGAGCGCGAAGTCGCCGGCCGGGTGGAACGGCGGGTTCGGCACCATCACGAGGTGCATCGCCGGCGCGTCGAGCGCGGCCATCCGGGCGGCGCGCGGCGCGAGCGTCCGGTAGTCGAAGGCGCAGTACACGTCGCCGCTGACCGCCGCGAACACGGCCGGTTGTCCGTCGCGCTCGAGCAGCGGCAACGCCTGCGCGATGCCGCCCGCGGTTTCCAGTGCCTCGCCTTCGGCCGAGTACGCGAGCCGTACGCCCCAGCGCGACCCGTCGCCGAGCGCGGCCTCGATCTGTTCGCCGAGCCACGCGTGGTTGATCACGATCGTCTCGATACCCGCGCGTGCGAGCGCTTCGATCTGCCACGCGATCAGCGGCTTGCCGCCCGCTTCGAGGAGCGGCTTCGGGCGGGTGTCGGTGAGCGGGCGCATCCGTTCGCCGCGCCCGGCGGCGAAGATCATCGCCGTCGTCAGGGTGTTGCTCATGTTCGGCCGGGTGTCAGGAAAGTCGGAACGATCAGAACGTATAGCCCACGTCGGCCGGCGCGTTGCCCTCGAGCTCGTCGAGCAGCTTCGCGAACGGCACGAGCGGGCGGTAGCGCAGCGCGACCTTGCGCGCATACGCGATGAAGCGCGGCAGGTCGTTCAGGTAATGGGGCTTGCCGTCGCGGTAATTGATGCGCGCGAACAGGCCGAGCACCTTGATGTGGCGCTGCAGCCCCATCCATTCGAGCTGGCGGTAGAACTCGCCGAAATCGGGATCGACCGGCAGCCCGGCCTTTTTCGCCTTTTCCCAGTAGTACGCGAAGCAGTCGAGCTCGAACTCCTCGTCCCAGCTGATGAAGGCGTCGCGCAGCAGCGACACGACGTCGTACGTCAGCGGCCCGTAGACGGCGTCCTGGAAGTCGAGGATGCCCGGGTTCGGCTCGCACACCATCAGGTTGCGCGGCATGAAGTCGCGCAGCATGAAACCCTGCGGCTGTGCGTGGGCGCTCGCGACCAGCAGCGCGAAGGTGCGGTCGAGCGTGCCACGCATCGCGTCGGTGACGGGCTTGCCGAGGTGGCGGCCGACGAACCATTCGGGCATCAGCTCCATCTCGCGGCGCAGGAACGCCTCGTCGAACGGCGGCAGCACGTCGGGTTTCGACGTGAGCTGGAAGCGGATCAGCGCGTCGAGTGCTTCGCGCATCAGCGGTTTCGCGGCGGCCGGGTCGGCCGGATCGAGCACCGAGATGTACGGCGTGCGGCCGAGATCGGTCACGAGCATGAAACCCGCGTCGAAATCGTGGGCCAGCACGTCCGGCACATGGTCGCCGGCCGCGGCGAGCAGTTGCGCGACCTGGACGAACTCGCGGCACTTCTCGGGCGGCGGCGCGTCGACGGCGATCAGCGTGCCGCCGGCGCTCGTGGCCGACGCAATCCGGAAATAGCGGCGGAAACTGGCGTCCGACGATGCGGGCGCGAGGGTCGACAGGTCGAGCGCGTAGCGCTCGGCGAGCGGGTGCAGCCACGCGGTGAGCGCTTCGAGGCGGGCGTCGGGCTGGGATGCGGCGGATGGGGGCGTCATGAAACTCGGAGGAGGGGGGAACGTCTTGCCATATAATACCCCACGACTTTTTTGACGCACCCCGCGTCAGCTTTCCGCCGTGCAGGCCCGCCGCCTGTCGCGCCGCCACCCGATCGCCTCCCCGGTTTGCGCTCAGCCGCAGTCGCGGTGCGACGGCGCGGCCCGCCGTGCGCGAATGTGCCGCGACGGCGCGGCTGACAAGGGGCGATTCGCCAAACGATAGATGCCGCCCAAACCGCTATTCCCGAATGTTTTCCCCGGTGACGGGGTGCCGCGCAAACGGCGGCTCGCGCTCGCGCTCCTGGCCGTGCCCGGCCTCGTGCCGGCCGTGTCGTACGCGCAGCTGTCGGGCGCGGCCGCGCAGCCGCAGCCGCTCGACTCGCCGTGGGATCTGCGTCTCGCGCCCCAGCTCGAGGATCGTCCGCTGAAGGAGGGCGCGAAGCCGGCCGCCTTCGTGATCGCCGACCACACGAGCGGCACCGCCGAGCAGGATCTCGCCGCGAAGGGTTCGGCCGAGCTGCGGCGCGGTGACGCCGTCGTGAAGGCCGACGCGATCCACTACGATCAGGATACCGACATGGCCGATGCGTACGGCCAGGTCAGGGTGATCAATTCCGGCACGTCGTTCGCGGGCCCCGAGGCGCACCTGAAGATCGAGGCGAACCAGGGCTTCATGACGGCGCCGAAGTATCACTTCAACGTGACGGGCGGCTCGGGCAGCGCGGAGCGTGTCGACATGGTCGACAACGAGCGCTCGGTGTTCGTCAACGGTACCTATACCGCGTGCCAGTGCTCGACGAACCCCGCGTGGTACATCAAGGGCAGCCGCTTCGACTTCGATACGGGCGCCGATGAAGGCACCGCGCGCAACGGCGTGCTGTTCTTCCAGGGCGTGCCGATCTTCGCGAGCCCGTGGATGACGTTCCCGCTGTCGGGCGAGCGGCGCAGCGGCCTGCTGCCGCCGACGTTCTCGGTGAACTCGAGCAACGGCTTCGAGCTGACGCTGCCGTACTACTTCAACATCGCGCCGAACCGCGACCTGACGCTCACGCCGCGCATCATCTCGCGGCGCGGCGTGATGACCGAGGCGACGTTCCGCTACCTGTCGCCGTCGTATTCGGGCACGTTCACGGCCAATTACCTGCCGGATGACCGGCTCGAGCACCGCAACCGCTACGCGATCTACTGGCAGCACCAGCAGAACTTCGGCGGCGGTTTCGGCGGCTACGTCTACTACAACAAGGTCTCGGACAATCTGTATCCCGAGCAACTGGGTTCGTCGAACCAGTTCATCAACGGGACGCAGACGCTGTACCAGCAGGAAGCGGGCCTCACGTACAACAACGGCCCGTGGTCGGTGCTCGCGCGCTACCAGCACTGGCAGACGCTGCCGCCGTCGATCGCGCCGTACAGCCGCGAGCCGCAGTTGAACGTGAAGTACACGAAGTACAACGTCGGCGGCTTCGACTTCGGCGCGGAAGCCGACTATTCGCGGTTCCGCATCACGACGGCCGACGCGACCGAAGGCGACCGGATCGTCTTCAACCCGTACATCGCGTACGGCGTGTACGGCCCCGGCTACTTCGTCGTGCCGAAGGTCCAGTACCACTTCGCGTCGTACGACCTGAACTACCTGTCGTCGAAAACGCCGAACAGCCCGAAGCGCTTCACCGAGTCGATCCCGACCGTGAGCTTCGATTCGGGCCTGATCTTCGACCGCTCGGTGCGCCTGTTCGGCCAGGATTTCATCCAGACCCTCGAGCCGCGCCTGTACTACGTGTACACGCCGTATCGCGACCAGTCGAACGCGCCGCTGTTCGACACCGCGGAATCGGACTTCGGCCTCGCGGAGATCTACCAGCCGAACACGTTCGTCGGCAACGACCGGATCGCCGATGCGAACCGCATCACGGCCGGCCTGACCTCGCGCTTCATCGATCCGCGCACCGGCGACGAGCGAGCGCGTTTCGTGATCGCGCAGCAGTACTACTTCGCCGATCAGCGCGTCACGCTGAATGCCGGGCAGAGTGCGGTGCTGGCGCGCCACTCGGACCTGATCGTCGGGGCCGCGCTGAAGCTCGGTTCGGGTTTCATGTCCGAGACGGCGTTCCAGTACAACCAGAACAACAACCAGCTCGTGAAGTCGAGCGTCGGTTTCGGCTACAGCCCGGGCGAGCGCCGCGTGATCAACGTCGGCTACCGCTATACGCGGGCGAACACCACGCTCGACAACCAGCCGATCAACCAGTTCCTGGTGTCCGCGCAATGGCCGCTCACGCGCCGCCTGTATGCGATCGGCCGCTTCAACTACGATCTCGCCGGCGATCGCGTGGTCGACGGTCTGGTCGGCTTACAATACGACGCGGATTGCTGGGCGCTCGGGGTCGGGGTGCAGCGGGCGGCGAACGGCATCAATTCGTCCGGACAGCAGAATTCGTCGACGCGCTTCATGATGCAGCTCACGCTCAAGGGCCTGTCGACCGTCGACAACGGCCTCGTGTCCGCGTTCCGCGCCGGGGTGCCGGGCTACACGCCGCTGCCGCCGCCGCCGCCGCCGATGTCCCGCTTCAGCAACTACGAGTAACGCCGGCTTGTCTGCACCGGTCAGCACGATTTCAATGGAGTTCCAGTGGCAATGAAGAAAACCCTTCGTTTCGCGGCAGTCGTGTCCAGCCTCGCTGCGGCCGCCGCGCTGCTCGCCTCTGCGCCGGCCGCGGCGCAGGCGCTCGGTTCGCAAGGTGCGCAGCTCGCCGACGAAGTCGTCGCGGTCGTCAACAACGACGTGATCACCGGCCGCGAACTCGACCAGCGGGCCGGCCTGATCGCGCGCCGGCTGCAGCAGCAGAACGCCCCCGTGCCGCCGACCGACCAGTTGCGCGCGCAGGTGCTGAACCAGATGGTGCTCGAGCGTATCCAGGTGCAGAAGGCCAAGGACGACGGGATCCGCATCGACGACGCGACGGTACAGTCCACGCTGCAGCGCCTCGCGCAGGCGAACGGCATGACGCTCGACCAGTACCGCGCGCGTCTCGAGGCGCAAGGCGTGCCCTGGAGCATCTTCACGAGCGATGCGCGCACCGAACTGATGCTGTCGAAGCTGCGCGAGCGCGAGGTCGACGGCAAGATCACCGTGTCGGACGCCGAGGTCGCGAACTACATCGCGAGCCAGCGCGGGCCGAACGCGTCGCAGCAGCAGGACCTGCGCTTCCAGCACATCTTCATCAAGGCACCGACCAACGCGCCGCAGGCCGACATCGAAGCCGCGCAGAAGAAGGCTGACGCGTTGCTGCAGCAGGCGAAGTCGGGTGCCGATTTCGAGAAGCTCGCGAAGAACAATTCGGAAGCGAACGACGCGAAGAAGGGCGGTGACCTCGGCTTCAAGTCGCCGAGCGCGCTGCCGGCCGACGTCGTCGACGCCGCATCGAAGCTGCGCCCGGGCCAGGTCAACCCGACGCTGATCCGCGTGCCGGACGGCTTCGAGATCGTGCGTCTCGTCGATCGTCGCCAGAGCCAGGGCGCGTCGGCCGCGGCACCGAAGATCGTCCAGACGCACGTGCGCCACATCCTGTTGCGCGTGGGCGAAGGCAAGTCCGAAGGCCAGGCGCGCCAGCAACTGGCCGACATCCGCAACCAGGTCGAGGCCGGCGGCGATTTCGCGAAGTTCGCGCGCACGTATTCGCAGGACGGTTCGGCGTCGCAGGGCGGCGATCTCGGCTGGATCAGTCCGGGCGAGACCGTGCCGGAATTCGAGCGCGCGATGAACAACCTGCAGGACGGCCAGATCAGCCAGCCGATCCGTACCGAGTACGGCTATCACCTGATCCAGGTGCTGGGCCGCCGCGAAGCGGAAGGTTCGGTGCAGCAGCAGATGGATATCGCGCGTCAGGCGATCGGCCAGCGCAAGGCCGAGCAGGCGTATGCCGACTGGCTGCGCGAGCTGCGCGATTCGTCGTACGTGCAGTACAAGATCGGCGGCGTCGGCCCGGCGAACTGAGCGAGCTTCCGATGACCACGCCCGCGCTGCAGATCGCGATCACGACCGGCGAACCCGCGGGGGTCGGCCCGGAACTGACCGTGCAGGCGCTGCGTGATGCCGCGCAGCGCTGGCCCGACGCGCATTTCACCGTGCTCGGCGATGCGGCGCTGCTCGACGCGCGTGCGGCGGCCGTCGGCGCCGACCGGGCCACGCTGGCCGGCAGCGGGCCGGTGTCGGTCGCGCATCACGCGCTCGCCGTGCCCGCCCAGGCGGGCAGGCTGGACGCGGCGAACGGCCCTTACGTGCTCGGGCTGCTCGACGCGGCGATCGACGGCGCGCTGGCGGGCCGGTACGACGCGATCGTCACCGCGCCGTTGCAGAAGAGCACGATCAACGATGCGGGCGTGCCGTTCACCGGCCATACCGAGTACCTGGCGGAGCGTACGCATACGCCGCGTGTCGTGATGATGCTGGCCGGTACCGGCCACCGGCCGCTGCGCGTGGCGCTCGCGACCACGCACCTGCCGCTGAAGGACGTGTCGGCCGCACTGACGGTCGACGGGCTCGTCGAGACGCTCGCGATCATCGATCGCGACCTGCGGCGCGACTTCGGTCTCGCCGCGCCGCGCATTCTCGTGACGGGCCTGAACCCGCACGCGGGCGAGAACGGTTATCTCGGCCGCGAGGAGATCGACGTGATCTCGCCGGCACTGGCCCGCGCGAACGCGCAGGGCATCGACGCGCGCGGCCCGTATCCGGCCGACACGCTGTTCCAGCCGCGCCATCTCGCCGATGCCGATTGCGTGCTCGCGATGTTCCATGACCAGGGCCTGCCCGTGCTGAAGTACGCGACGTTCGGCGAGGGCATCAACGTGACGCTCGGGCTGCCGATCATCCGGACGTCGGTCGATCACGGCACGGCACTCGATCTGGCCGGCACGGGCCGCGCGGATCCGGGCAGCATGATCGCCGCGCTCGACACGGCCGTCACGATGGCGCGCCATCGCCGCACCGCCTGACGCGGCCCGGCTTTACCTCATTCGTCGTATTTTTCGTTTTACTCAGTCGATGTCGAACAGCAGACAGCACCAAGGCCATTTCGCGCGCAAGCGCTTCGGGCAGAACTTCCTCGTCGATCACGGCGTGATCGACTCGATCGTCGCGACGATCGGCCCCGCGCGCGGCCAGCGCATGGTCGAGATCGGCCCCGGGCTCGGCGCGCTGACCGAGCCGCTGATCGCGCGCCTCGCGACGCCCGAGTCGCCGCTGCATGCGGTCGAGCTCGACCGCGACCTGATCGGGCGCCTGCAGCAGCGCTTCGGCGCGCTGCTCGAACTGCATGCAGGCGACGCGCTCGCGTTCGACTTCCGCTCGCTCGCGGCACCCGGCGACAAGCCGTCGTTGCGGATCGTCGGCAACCTGCCTTACAACATTTCCAGCCCGCTGCTGTTTCACCTGATGACGTTCGCCGATGCGGTCATCGACCAGCACTTCATGCTGCAGAACGAAGTCGTCGAACGGATGGTCGCGGAGCCGGGCACGAAGGCGTTTTCGCGTCTGTCGGTGATGCTGCAGTACCGCTACGTGATGGAAAAGATGCTCGACGTGCCGCCGGAATCGTTCCAGCCGCCGCCGAAGGTCGATTCGGCGATCGTCCGGATGATTCCGTACGAGCCGCACGAACTGCCGGATGTCGATCCCGGGCTGCTCGGCGAAATCGTCACCGCGGCGTTCTCGCAGCGCCGCAAGATGCTGCGCAATACGCTCGGCGACTATCGCGCGACGATCGATTTCGATGCGCTCGGCTTCGATCTCGCGCGCCGTGCGGAGGATGTGAGCGTGGCCGAGTACGTCGGCGTGGCGCAGGCGCTGGCGAAGGTGCGCAAGGCCGCGGAGTAACGGCAGCGCGTGCGTCATGCGCGCGTCGCACGTCGGCTCGAGGTTCACGAGGCTGCCCTGGCGGGCAGCCTTTTTCATTTTCCCCGCGCCGTATTCGTCGATGCCGGGCCGCGACCGGGTGTCGTTACGCGCGCCGACGCGGCGGCGCGTTGACGAGCGCGATGCCCGTCAGCACGAGCGCGGCCGCCGACATGAAGCGCCAGCCGACGGATTCGCCGAGCAGCAGCACGCCGAACGCGACGCCGAACAGCGGCGACAGGAACGTGAACACGGACAGTCGTGATGCGCTGTAGCGCGTCAGCAGCCAGAACCACGACAGGTAGCTGACGAACGCGACGATCACCGACTGATACGCGAGGCTCGCGACCGCGACCGGCGTGACGTGCGCGAACGACATCTGGCCGAACAGTGCGGCCAGCGCGACCAGCACGACCGCCGATACCGCGAGCTGGTAGAACAGCGTCTTGCTCGCGCTCGCCCGTGCGAGCGCCGTCGAGCGTACGACGACGGTCGTCGCGGCCCACATCGCGCCGCCGAGGATCCCGAGCGCGTCGCCGGCGAGCCCGGCCAGCACGGATGCGCCGGGGGCGCGCGGCTTCAGGAAGCCGTCCGCGAACGCGAGCGCGATGCCGGCGAATGCCAGGCCGACGCCGGCCCACTGCGTGCGTTGCAGCCGTTCGCCGGGTGCGAACAGGTGCAGGCCCAGCGCGGTGAAGCACGGCGCCGTGTACAGGAAGATCGCCATGTGCGACGCGCTCGTCAGCGTCAGCCCGAAGAACACGCAGATGAATTCGCCGGCGAACAGCGCGCCGGCCGCGAGGCCCGCGCCGAACGTGCCGTCCGCCTGAAACAGCGGCGTACCGCGCGAGCGGGCCCAGCCCCACAGCAGCGCCGCCGCGATCACCGAGCGCAGTCCGGCCTGGAACATCGGCGCGATCGCGGCGTTCGTGCTCTTGATCGCGACCTGCTGGAAGCCCCAGATCGCGCACAGCAGCAGCATCAGGCCGACGGCGCGCATGTCGAGCGCGCGGCGCACGGGGGCAGCGAGTGCACTCATCGGCGAACCTCGCCGGTTCGGTACGGCGGCTGCGAGATCGGGAGGGTGGCGCATCCGGCGCGCTCGAATCGGCGGTGTCGCACGGCAGTGTGGCGGTAGGGGGAGTGGGTGGTCGCGTTCGGGCGGTGGGTCGCATGCCCGCTTTTGGTGCGAGGTGGAAGGATGTTACCCGATCCGCTCGGTAGTCGGGCGAGCAGGGGCGTGCTGTTTTCCGCGTTGCCCTTGCGCCGGCAGGCGTTACCCGCCGGGCGTCCCCGGCCAGGCGCCCCGAGCTGGGCGCCCCCGGCTAGGCGCCCCCGGCGAAGTTCACCCGACTCTGGTAGAGTTCCCGGTTCTGGAAAGTCCCCACAGGAGTACAACACATGCGATTGCTGCATACGATGCTGCGAGTCGGCGATCTCGACCGCTCGATCAAGTTCTACACCGAATTGCTCGGCATGAAGGTGCTGCGCCGCGACGACTATCCGGAAGGCAAGTTCACGCTCGCATTCGTCGGCTACGGCGATGAAAGCAACAACACGGTGATCGAACTGACCCATAACTGGGATACCCCGTCCTACGACCTCGGCACGGGTTTCGGCCATCTGGCGCTGGAAGTCGACGACGCGTACGCGGCCTGCGACAGGATCAAGGCGCAAGGCGGCAAGGTCACGCGCGAAGCGGGCCCGATGAAGCACGGCACGACCGTGATCGCGTTCGTCGAGGATCCGGACGGCTACAAGATCGAGTTCATTCAGAAAAAGGCGCACTGAGCGCCGGATGAACCGGGCCGTGGCGTGCGATGTGCGCGGCGGCAAAAAAGGGCGATGCGGAGTGACCCGCATCGCCCTTTTTCGTTGGCGGCGAAGCCGTGCGCGTCAAAGCGACGGCAGCAGCTCGGGCGGGTGATGCTTGAGCGTGTGGCGCGCTTCGCGGAACTCGGGGAAGATCGACTCGACGGTCTGCCAGAAGGCCGGGCTGTGGTTCATTTCGCGCAGGTGCGACAACTCGTGCGCGACGACGTAGTCGATGATCGACATCGGGAAATGGATCAGCCGCCAGTTCAGGCGGATCTTGCCGTCGCTCGAGCAACTGCCCCAGCGCGTCGCGGCCGACGACAGCGCATACATCGAATACGTGACGCCGAGCTTCTCCGCGTACACCGCGAGGCGTTCACCGAAGATTCGCCGGGCTTCGCCCTGCAGCCAGCCCTGCACGCGATCCTTGATCTGCTGCATGTCGGCCTGCACGGGCAGCGGCAGCGAGAGCCGTAACGCATCGGCGTCGAATGCGACGGCGCCCGCGCCGAGCGCGATCGTCACCGTCTTGCCGAGATAGGGCAGCTGCGCACCGTCGCGCCAGTCGATCTGCGGCAGCGCGCGCTGCTCGGTGCGCGTCTTCCACTCGGCGAGCTTCGCGAAGATCCAGCGTTGTTTCTCGGCGATCGCGGCTTCGATGTCGGCGAGCGTGACCCAGCGCGGCGCGGTGATCGACAGCCCGCTGCCGTCGATCGTGAAGCCGATCGTCCGGCGCGCCGAGCGCTTCAGGCGGTATTCGAGCACGCGGCTGTCGAGTGCGAACGTCCGCACGCGCGAGCGGTCGGGCGCGGGGCCCGGATCGAGGGGCGCAGCGGGGGCCGCTTCGGTCGGCGCGGGCGGGGCAGCGGGCGCCGACGGCGCGGCGGCCGGCCCGTCGAAGAGCGGCAGATCCATCTGGCGATGATCGAGGGCCACGACGGCAGGCCGTGGCCGCGGACGCTGTTTCATCAGTTCGCTTCTTTTTGTCGTACGCAACGGCTGCCACCCGGGGGCGTCAGACACGCGCGGCATCGCGCGTGCCGGCGTTGCCCGCCTGGCGATACGAATCCGGATCGATCCGGCGCATTTCCGCTTCGATCCATGCTTCGACCTGCGAGTTCAATGCATCGGGCGTCAGCCCCTCGCTGGGAATCGGCTTGCCGATCGACACGGTGACGACGCCCGGGAATTTCGTGAACGAGTTGCGCGGCCACACCCGGCCTGCATTGTGCGCGATCGGTACGACGGGTGCGCCGGTTTCGATCGCGAAGCGCGCGCCCCCCGTCTTGTACTTGCCCTGCTTGCCGACCGGCGTGCGCGTGCCTTCCGGGAACATGATCATCCATGCGCCTTCCGACAGGCGCTTCTTGCCCTGGCGGATCACCGACGTGAACGCGTTCTTGCCTTCCTTGCGGTTGATGTTGACCATGTGCAGCAGCCCGAGCGCCCAGCCGAAGAACGGCACGTACAGCAGCTCGCGCTTGAACACGTAGCAGAGCGGTTTCGGCATCAGCGCGGGAAACGCGAGCGTTTCCCATGCGGACTGGTGCTTCGACAGCAGCACGGCCGGGCCGTCGGGCAGGTTCTCGTAGCCTTCGATCCGGTAGCGGATGCCGTTCAGCCAGCGCACGACCCACAGCGTGGACTTGCACCAGCCGGCCGCCATCCAGTAGCGCGCGTCGGCGCGCATGAACGGAAAGGCGATGAAGCACGCGGTGGCGTACGGCACCGTGTACACGACGAAGTAGATCAGCAGCAGCAGGGAGCGGACGAAGCGCATCGGCGTAAGTCTGGCGTTAGGGAGGATGCGCGCGGCGGCCGCATCACTCGTGTTCGTGTGAAAGGAAATCGAGCGCGAACGCGCGCAGGTCGTCGTGGACCTTCGTGCCGGGCGGCAGGTTGCCGGCGGCGAGCGTCTTCTTGCCCTTGCCGGTGAGCACGAGGTACGGCTGGAAGCCGACCGCGACGCCGGCCTGCAGGTCGCGCAGCGAATCGCCGACCACCGGCGTGTGATCGGGATCGATCTCGAAGCGCTCGGCGATCATCTGCATCATCCCGGGTTTCGGCTTGCGGCAGTCGCAGTGATCCTCGGCCGTGTGCGGGCAGAAGAACACCGCGTCGATCCGCGCGCCGACCGCGGCCGCCGCGCGATGCATCTTCAGGTGCATCTCGTTGAGCGCGGCCATGTCGAACAGCCCGCGACCGATGCCGGACTGGTTGGTCGCGACGACCACGCGATACCCCGCGTGGTTGAGCCGGGCAATCGCCTCGAGGGCGCCGGGCAGCGCGATCCATTCGTCGGGCGTCTTGATGAACGCATCCGAATCGACGTTGATCACGCCGTCCCGGTCGAGGACGACGAGCTTTCGGTTGGGGCTGGTCGGCATCGTGCGGCCCTTATGCGGCGAGCTTCGAGATGTCGGCGACGCAGTTCATCTGCTGGTGCAGCGCGGACAGCAGCGCGAGACGGTTCGCGCGCAGTGCCGGATCTTCCGCGTTGACCATCACGTCGTTGAAGAACGTGTCGACCGGTGCGCGCAGCGCGGCGAGCGCCGACAGCGCGCCCGTGTACGCACGCGCCTCGAGCTGCGACTGCACGTGCGGCGTCACGGCCGCGAGCTGTTCGTGCAGCGCCTTCTCGGCGGCCTCGACGAGCAGCGTCGGCTGCACCGCACCGTTCGCGCCGCCCTCCGACTTCTTCAGGATGTTCGAGATCCGCTTGTTCGCGGCCGCGAGCGCTTCGGCTTCCGCGAGGTGCGTGAATTCGCGCACCGCGTCGAGGCGCGCGACGAGATCGTCGACGCGCGTCGGGTTCAGGCTCAGCACCGCATCGATTTCGCCGGCCGAATAGCCGCGCTCGCGCAGCAGGCCGCGCAGGCGATCCATGAAGAACGCGAGGATCGCGTCGGTCGATTCGGCCACGCCCGGCACGCCTTCGAAGCGCGCATGGGCCGTGCGCAGCAGCGACACGAGATCGAGCGGCAGCTGCTTCTCGAGCAGCAGGCGCAGCACGCCGAGTGCGTGGCGGCGCAGCGCGAACGGATCCTTCTCGCCGGTCGGCGCGAGGCCGATCCCCCAGATGCCGACGATCGTCTCGAGCTTGTCGGCGAGCGCGACGGCGGTCGACACGGGCGTGGTCGGCAGTGCGTCGCCGGAGAAACGCGGCTGGTAGTGCTCGGCGCAGGCGAGCGCGACGTCGTCGGCTTCGCCGTCGTGGCGCGCGTAGTACGTGCCCATCGTGCCCTGCAGTTCCGGGAACTCGCCGACCATGTCGGTCAGCAGGTCGGCCTTCGCGAGGCGCGCGGCGCGCTTCGCGTGCGCGGCGTCGGCGCCGATCGCGGGGGCGATCTCGCCGGCCAGCGCCTCGAGGCGCTCGACGCGCGCGAGCGCCGAACCGAGCTTGTTGTGATACACGACGTTCGCGAGCTGCGGCACGCGGTCGGCGAGCGGCTTCTTCTTGTCCTGCTCGAAGAAGAACTTCGCATCGGCGAGGCGCGGGCGCACGACGCGCTCGTTGCCTTCGATGATCTCGCCCGGCGTCTTCGTCTCGATGTTCGACACGATCAGGAAGCGCGAGCGCAGCTTGCCGCCGACGTCGGTCAGCGCGAAATACTTCTGGTTCGTCTGCATCGTGAGGATCAGGCATTCCTGCGGAACCTGCAGGAATTCGTCCTCGAAGCGGCACGGGTAGACGACCGGCCATTCGACCAGCGACGTCACTTCGTCGAGCAGCGCTTCGGGCATCACGACGGTATCGCCGTTCGCGTGTTCGTTCAGTTGCGTGCGGATCGTTTCGCGGCGATCGGCGAAGTGCGCGATCACGCGGCCCTTGTCGCGCAGCGTGTCGGCGTATGCGCGTGCATGCTGGATCGCGACGAGGCCGTCGGACAGGAAGCGGTGGCCGAGCGTCGTGTCGCCCGCGTCGACGCCGAATGCGGTGACGGGCACGATGCGGTCGTCGTGCAGCACCGTCAGGCGATGCACCGGGCGCACGAACTTCACGTCGGAGCCGTCCGGGCGCTGGTAGGTCATCACCTTCGGGATCGGCAGCTTCTCGAGCGTTTCGTCGAGCGCGGCCTGCAGGCCGTCGGCGAGCGTCGCGCCGGCTGCCGAATAGTTGATGAAGAACGCTTCGGCCTTGCCGTCCTGCGCGCGCTCGAGATCGGCGATCGACAGGTTCGGGTGGCCGAGCGCCGCGAGCTTCTTCGCGAGCGGGGCGGTCGGCTTGCCTTCGGCGTCGAGCGCGACCGACACGGGCAGGACCTTTTCGCGGACCTGCTTTTCAGGTGCGACGGCGCGCACGTTCTGCACGACGACGGCGAGGCGGCGCGGCGTGGCGTAGCGTTCGAACACGAGTTCGCCGTCGACGAGGTCGCGTGCCGCGAGGCGTTGCGCGAGGCCTTCGGCGAATGCGTCGCCGAGGCGCGCGAGGGCCTTCGGCGGCAGCTCTTCAGTCAGCAGTTCGACGAGCAGGGGGGCGGGATGATTGTGCGTCATGTCTGGATTGAATCTCGTCTCGTCAGTCCTGATCGATCTTGCGTTCGACCTTGAGCGGCGGCGCCCATGCCGGCTGGGCGGCGTCCTGGGCGTCGGTGGTGAGGCCCGGCACGCCCGGCGGGTTGCCGAGCATCGGGAAGCCGAGCTTCTCGCGCGAGTCGTAGTAGGCCTGTGCGACGAGACGCGACAGCGCGCGGATGCGGCCGATGTACGCCGCGCGTTCGGTGACCGAGATCGCGCCGCGCGCGTCCAGCAGGTTGAACGTGTGGCCGGCCTTGAGCACGAGCTCGTACGCGGGCAGCGCGAGCTGCGCGTCGATCATCTTCTTCGCTTCCGCTTCGTAGCTGTTGAAGAACGTGAACAGCAGGTCGACGTTCGCGTGCTCGAAGTTGTAGGTCGACTGCTCGACCTCGTTCTGGTGGTAGACGTCGCCGTACGACAGGCGGCGCAGCTCGGGGCCGTTCGGGCCTTGCTCTTCCCACTCGGTCCACACGAGGTCGTACACGTTCTCGACCTTCTGCAGGTACATCGCGAGGCGCTCGAGGCCGTACGTGATCTCGCCGAGCACCGGCTTGCAGTCGAGGCCGCCGACCTGCTGGAAATACGTGAACTGCGTGACTTCCATCCCGTTCAGCCACACTTCCCAGCCGAGGCCCCACGCGCCGAGCGTCGGGTTTTCCCAGTCGTCCTCGACGAAGCGCACGTCGTTCTGCTGCAGGTCGAAGCCGAGCGCCTCGAGCGAGCCGAGGTACAGGTCGAGGATGTTTTCCGGTGCCGGCTTGAGCACGACCTGGTACTGGTAGTAGTGCTGCAGGCGGTTCGGGTTCTCGCCGTAGCGGCCGTCCTTCGGGCGGCGCGACGGCTGTACGTACGCGGCGCGCCACGGCTCGGGGCCGACCGCGCGCAGGAACGTGTGCACGTGCGACGTGCCTGCACCGACTTCCATGTCGATGGGCTGGAGCAGGGCGCAACCCTGCTTGTCCCAGTAGGACTGCAGCGTCAGGATGATTTGCTGAAACGTAAGCATGAAGAGCCTTCGTGGCGCTGGCGCTCCGTTGCGGGCGGCACTCCGGGCGGGGCCCGGAGAGTCGGCTCGCGCGGCGGCGCGGCTTGTTAGTGTGCTGAAACGCGTAATTTTACCGGATCGGCGAGCGGATGCGGCCGGAACGCGGGCGGGCGTGCCGTCGGCCCCGTCCGGGCGGCCTGCGCGGGCGCGGCCGGCGCGCACCGGGCGGCCGCGCGCGGCAGGTCGCGACGCGCGTGCCGCACGGCTTCGCACGGGCGTTAAGATGCGCGTATTGCGGTGCGCGCGGCGCGTGCCGCGCCACCGCTTGCCGATCCCGACTGCATGGACGATCCGACCGACATCCTCATTCCGCTGCTTCCGCCCTTCCTCGCGCTGCTCGGGCAGGCCGCCGACGCGCAGGCGCGCGGCGAGGCCGCCGCGCACGATCTGTGGCTGGCCGCCGCCGCGCACCTGCATGCGGTCGACGCCGATGCGCTCGCGCAGCTCACCGGCGCGCTCCTCACGCGGCAACGCACGGCCGATGCGGTCGCGCTCGCCGAATGCGCGGCGCGCGTGCAGCCGGGCGCGACCGCGTACTTCAATCTCGGCTACGCGCTGCAGATGGCGGGTCGTCACGCGGACGCCGTGGCGCCGTATCGCGCGGCGCTGGCGCTCGACGCCGAGCGGCCGTCGCTGCGCAACAACCTCGCGATCGCGCTGCGGCTGTCGGGCAGCGACCGCGCGGAGGAGATCGCGCTGCTCGACGCGGCCGTGCGCGCCGATCCGCGCGACGTGCAGGCATGGATCAACCTCGTCGTCGCGCGGATCGCGACGCACGACCTGGACGGCGCGCTCGCGTGCGCCGCGCGGCTCGTGGAGCTCGCGCCCGACAACGCGCTCGCGATGAACAACGTCGCGATGGCGATGAAGGAGGCGCAGCGCTGGGACGATGCCGAGCGCTGCGCGGCGCGCGCGTGCGAGCTGGCGCCCGACGACGCGTCCTATCGTTTCAACCTGGCGATCATCCAGCTCGTGCGCGGCAACCATGCGGCCGGCTGGCGCGGCCACGAGGCGCGCTGGGACGGCGCGGGCGAGTTGCGCGGCCGCCGGCCGGTGCTGCCGGGCCCGCGCTGGCAGGGCGAGCCGCTCGCCGGCAAGACGCTGCTCGTGTGGGGCGAGCAGGGGCTCGGCGACGTGCTGCAGTTCTGCCGCTTCGTCGCGCCGCTCGCCGAGCGCGTGCATCGCGAGGGCGGCCGGCTCATATGGAACACGTTCCCGCAGGTGGGCACGCTGATGCAGCGCAGCCTCGGCGCGCATGCGGATGCGTTCAGCGCGGGCGGCGGCGTCGACGTGCTGCCCGCCTTCGATTACGAAATACCGCTGATCGGCCTGCCGCTGATGCTCGGCATGGAAGCGTCGACGCTCGCGTCGTCGGTGCCGTACCTGCATGCCGATCCGCTCGCGCGCGACGCGTGGCGCGCGCGGCTCGCGGGCGACAGCCGGCTGAAGGTCGGGCTCGTGTGGACGGGCAGCGCGGGGCACCAGCGCAATCCGTTCCGGCGCGTCGGGCTCGAGCGTTATGCCGACGCGTTCCGCGGGATCGACGGCGTCGCGTTTCATTCGCTGCAGCCGGGTGCGCAGGCGGATGTCGCGGCGGCGCGCGCGGCCGGCTTCGCGATCGAGGACTTCACGGCGGAACTGACGAGCTTCGACGATACGGCCGCGTTCATCGGCGCGCTGGATCTGGTGATCACCGTGTGCACGTCGGTCGCGCACCTGGCGGGCGCGCTCGGCGCGCGCACGTGGGTGCTGCTCGACGTGAATCCGCACTGGCCTTGGCTGCTCGAACGCACGGACAGTCCGTGGTACCCGACCGCGACACTGTACCGGCAGCCGGCGTTCGGCGCGTGGGAGCCGGTGATGGAGAAGGTGAGCCGCGACCTGCGGCGCCTTTCTGCGCAGTCGGTTCAGGCGGCGGAGTCGGCGGAGTCGGCCCGGCAGGGCTGAGCGGCCGGCCGGTTCGCGCTCGAGGGCCGCTGCATGCGCCGGCCGCCACCACGCGCTGCGCGGCGGCGGTGTGCCGCATCATTTCGGCGGGGCGTCGCCGTTGTTCCGGCCGTTGCGCCGGCGCAGCCCGGGGCCGAACGTGAAGCCGAACGCGAGCAGTACGAACGACACCGCGAGCACGATGTTGTTGCCGCTCGTCACGTAAGGCGTGAAGCCGCTCGTGCCTTCGATCCGTACGTCGAGCGAGCCGATCGTGAATGGCTTCAGCTGGCCGAGCACGCGGCCGCGCGCATCGATCGCGGCCGTCATCCCCGTGTTGGTCGAGCGCAGCATCGGCCGGCCCGTCTCGAGCGAGCGCATCCGCGCGATCTGCAGGTGCTGGTCGAGCGCGATCGTGTCGCCGAACCACGCGAGGTTCGTCACGTTGACGAGCACGCCCGGCGGCTGCGGGTTGTCGCGGATCGTCGCGGCGATTTCCTCGCCGAACAAGTCCTCATAGCAGATGTCGGCCATCACCGGCTGGTTGTGCACGAGGAACGGCTTCTGCACCGGCGCGCCGCGCGCGAAGTCGCCGAGCGGCATCTTCATCAGGTCGACGAACCACCGGAAGCCCCACGGGATGAATTCGCCGAAGGGCACGAGGTGGTGCTTGTCGTAGTGATAGATGTCGCGCGAATTCGGCGTCACGCCGTACAGGCTGTTCGTATAGTCGACGTAGTGGCCGTCCTCGGTCACCGATGCGCCGACCGCGCCGAACAGCACGGCCGAGCCCGTCGTGTCGCTGAACTTGCGGATCGCGACGGCGAACGGCTCGGGCAACTCCTGGATCATCACCGCGATCGCGGTTTCGGGCGTGACGATCAGGTCGGCCGGCTTCTCGACGATCATCTGCGTGTACATCTTGATCGCCGCGTCGATGCCCGCTTCCTCGAACTTGATGTCCTGCTTCACGTTGCCCTGCAGCAGCCGCACGGTGAGCGGCGCGTTCGCGGGCACGGTCCACGTGACCTGCGACAGCCCGAGACCGGCCGCGATCAGCGCGACCGCGATGCCGGCCGGCGCGGCGATGCGCACGCGCGCATTGCCGGCACGGGGTTCGGCGAGCGGCGACGGCCGGGCGGCGGCGAGCGCCTGCACGACGAGCGCGGCGAACAAGGCGAGCACCCACGCGATCCCGTACACCCCGGCGACCGGCGCGAAGCCCGCGAACGGGCCGTCGACCTGCGGATAACCGCTTGCGAGCCACGGGAAGCCGGTGAAGACGGTGCCGCGCAGCCATTCGCCGAGTGCCCATGCGCTCGCGAATGCGAATGCGCCGTGCCAGGTCGGCGAAAACGGCCTCGGGTCGGGCGTGCGGCGATGCCACGCATGGCCTGCGCAGAACGACCACAGCCCGGCGGAGAACGCCGGGTACAGCGACAGGTACAGCGAGAACAGCACGAGCGCGCCGCCCGCGAGCGGCGCGGCCATCTCGCCGTAGACGTGCATGCTGATGTAGAGCCACCAGATGCCGCTGATGAAGTTGCCGAAGCCGAACGCGCCGCCGGTGAGCGCGGCGCTGCGCCAGCTCGCGGTGCGCGTGAGCTGCGCGAAAAACCAGACGAATACGACGAGTTGCAGCCAGCCGCCATGCGGCGTCGGCGCGAAGCTGAGCGTATTGGCGGCGCCGGCGAGCAGCGCGGCCGGGTAGTGCCAGCGCGGCAGCGCGCGCCCGGGAGGCGGCGCGAGAAGGCCGCCAGCCGGGCGGGACAGGATCGGATCGTCCATGTGAAGCGAAAGTGGGCGAGCGGTTGTGGAACGCGCGGCTGGCGCGCGACGGTCAGTCCTCGTGCGAGGTTTCGGCGCGACGGCTGGCGAGCGGGTTGCGGCGCACCAGCAGCACGTGGACCTGGCGCGCATCGCCGCGCTGGATCTCGAACACGAGGTTGCCGAGCTGCAGCTTCTCGCCGCGATGCGGGACGCGGCCGAAATGATGCGTGATCAGCCCGCCGATCGTATCGACTTCGTCATCCGGGAAATCGGTGCCGAACGTCTCGTTGAACTGTTCGATCTCGGTGAGCGCACGCACACGGTAGCGGCCGTCGGGCCCCGAGATGATGTTGCCGGCTTCCTCGTCGAAATCGTATTCGTCCTCGATGTCGCCGACGATCTGCTCGAGCACGTCCTCGATCGTGATCAGGCCCGCGACGCCGCCGTATTCGTCGACGACGATCGCGAGGTGGTTGCGGTTCACGCGGAAGTCGTGCAGCAGCACGTTCAGGCGCTTCGATTCGGGAATGAACACGGCCGGGCGCAGCATCCCGCGCACGTCGAATTCCTCTTCGGCGTAGAAACGCAGCAGATCCTTCGCGAGCAGCACGCCAATGACGTTGTCGCGGTTCTCCTCGTACACCGGGTAGCGCGAGTGCGCTTTTTCGAGGACGAACGGGATGAAATCCTCGGGCTTGTCGGCGATATTGATCGCGTCCATCTGTGCACGCGGCACCATGATGTCGCGCGCGCACAGGTCGGACACCTGGAACACGCCTTCGATCATCGACAGCGAATCGGCGTCGATCAGGTTGCGTTCGTGGGCGTCCTGGAGGATTTCCAGCAGCTCGCCGCGGGATTCGGGCTCGGGCGAGATGAAGTCGGTCAGGCGCTCGAGCAGCGAGCGCTTTTCTTGCGGTTTGTCGGTTGGCTTACGACTGGGATACGAATCGTTCATGGTGGTGCGCCCGGGTCATGCCGGAGCGCGCTGTCACGGAGTAGGCAAGGATACACCAAGGGCACGACGCGACCGTGTCACACCGGCCGCACGGCCAGGGTGGGCAGCGCGTACGAGCCCCCTCTCGGACGGCCGCGCCGGGCGCGACATCGTCCTCGCGTCCATCCTATCCCAGAAAAGGGCGGCAGGGCAGCGGCGAAAAAAACGGGTGCGGAGGGGAAGCGGAGCCGTGACGCGGAAAAGCGTTCGGCCGAGGCGGTGAGCGGCGGCATTCTGCCGCACGCGGGCTTCGCCCGGCCGCGGTTCAGAACCGCATGCCGGCCGAGCAGCCGCCGGCGGCCGCGCCGTTGGTCGCGGCGCCGCCGCAGCCGAGTATTCCGCAGCCGGACAGCGCGACGCTCGCGGCGACGATCAGCGCGGCAACCCTGCAACGCGACCAGCGAGACGATTTCATCGGTCTTGCCCTCGCAAGAATGTGCCCACGGCGCGGCAGCGCGTGGCGGCGAGCCGGGCGCCGTGCCGCGTCACCGGCATCGCGCGAGCAGCCCTTCCAGCGCGCGATCGGGGATGCCGCTCGCGCGCAGCGCGTCGACCGTGCGGCTGACGTAGTCGAGCGTCGTGCCGTAGCGGCCGGCCGCGCAACTGAACACTTCCTTGACGACGGGGTCGGACAGCTTGCCCGTATAGGTCGGCGCTTCGCGGCGCATCACGAACGCGAGTGCGTTCACGCGCTCGCCGTTCTCGAGCGAGCACGGCAGCCACGCGGGCCGGTACGAACCCATCGGCATCTCGCGTTTCCACAACGTTTCGAGGTGCGGTTGCGCGGTCGGGCCGGCGAGCCGGAACGCGATGCCCGAGCACGAGCCGCCGCGATCGAGCGCGAGCACGAGGCCGGGGCGTTCGGGTGTGCCGCGGTTCACGCGCGACCACAGGTAGAGCCCGCGATGATAACCGTGCACCTTGCCGCGTATGGCTGCGACGGTCGGCAGCCCCGGGTTCCAGATCAGCGAGCCATAGCCGAACAGCCACAGATCCTGGCGGCCGTCCCAGTCGCGCATCGTGTGCGCGAGCGACGCCGCGAGTTCGTCTTCCGTCAGCAGGCGCCCGTCGCCGATCGACGGCGGGTAGGCGGGCGAGAGCGTCGCGGCGTTGCGCATCGTGCGGACGGCTTACTGGTACGGGTTCGGGAAGCCCAGCTTCGCGAGGATGTCGACTTCGAGCGCTTCCATTTCGGCTGCGTCCTCGTCGCTCGTCTCGTGGTCGTAGCCCTGCGCGTGCAGCGCGCCGTGCACCAGCAGGTGCGCGTAATGGGCGGTGAGCGGCTTGTCCTGGTCGTGCGCTTCCTTCTCGACGACCGGGCAGCACAGCACGAGGTCGCCGATCACGGTGCCGTCGGGCGCCGCGTCGTACGCGAAGGTCAACACGTTGGTCGGATAGTCCTTGTGGCGGTAGCCGGCGTTCAGCGTGCGGCCTTCTTCTTCGCCGACGAAGCGCACCGTGAACTGCGCGCTGGCGAACAGCGCCGGTTCGAGCCATTCGGCGATCAGCTTGCGCTTGGGCAGCGTCTTGCGCACGTCGCTCGTGATCTCGTCGCCGTACTGCACGGACAGGTCGAGTTCCGGCTCGCGCAGTGCGTCTTCGGTGTCGTCCTCGCGCGGTGCGGGCTCGGCGCCCACGTGCAGCGTCACGCTGTCGTAGTGCTCGGGCTGCAGCGCGATCTTCGCGCGCATGGCCGGATCGTTGTGCTGCGCGACGATCGCGACGGCGGCTTCCCCGGAACTGCCCGACAGGTCGAACATCAGGCTGCGGCCGTCGGGGAAGTCGATGCGCAGCCCTTGCGCGTTGACGGTCCGGGCCTTGCCTTTCGCATCGAACAGCGAAAGGCGGGGGGAGGCGGGCGCGGCGGACTGGGCGCGCCCGGACTTGCGGGAACGGGAGGATTTCATGACGCGTGCGGCGATTAGGACGCGTTGAGGATACACCAAACGGCCGATCGCACCCGAATTCACGCAGGCGAAAAAAAGCCCGGCGCGCCGTCTGGCGGGCCGGGCCGGGCTGTCAGGCCGGGGCGGCGTGCAGGTGCCGCCGGCCGGTCAGCCGTCCTGGTGCTGCGCGTGGAATTCGTCGTACGCCTCGACGATGCGCGCGACGAGCGGATGGCGCACGACGTCCGCGCTCGTGAAGCGCGTGAGCGCGATGCCGCGCACGCCGCCGAGCACCTGCTGCGCCTCGACGAGGCCGCTCTTGTGGCCGCGCGGCAGGTCGACCTGGCTCGTGTCGCCGGTCACGACCGCCTTCGAGCCGAAGCCGATCCGCGTGAGGAACATCTTCATCTGCTCGGGCGTCGTGTTCTGCGCCTCGTCGAGGATGATGAACGCGTGGTTCAGCGTGCGGCCGCGCATGTACGCGAGCGGCGCGATCTCGATCATCTGGCGTTCGAACATCTTCGCCGTCTTGTCGAAACCGAGCAGGTCGTACAGCGCGTCGTACAGCGGACGCAGGTACGGATCGACCTTCTGCGCGAGATCGCCCGGCAGGAAGCCGAGCCGCTCGCCGGCCTCGACGGCCGGGCGCGTCAGCACGATCCGCTTGACCTGATCGCGCTCGAGCGCGTCGACCGCGCAGGCGACCGCGAGGTAGGTCTTGCCGGTGCCGGCCGGCCCGATGCCGAACGTCACGTCGTGCGACAGGATCTGCTTCAGGTATTCGCGCTGCGCCGGCGTGCGGCCGCGCAGGTCGGCACGCCGCGTGTAGAGCTTCGGCGCGGGCTCCTCGTCCGGCTCGCTGGCGTCGAGCTGGACGACGGGGTCGTCGAACGGATGGTCGGGGTCGCCGCGGAAGCGCACGTCGATCGTGTCCTGGCGGCCGTTGCCGCCCGTATGGCGCACTTCGACCAGCGCGAGCTGGATGTCGTCGACCGACAGCGCATCGCGCGCGCGGTTGTAGAAGTTCTCGAGCGCGGCGAGCGCGAGCTTGGCGCCGCGCCCGCGGATCGCGATCCGGTGGCCGCGTCGCGACAGCGTGACGTCGAGCGCCTGTTCGATCTGCCGCAGGTTCTCGTCGAGCGGGCCGCAGAGGTTGGCGAGGCGCGCGTTGTCGTCGCGCGGCGCGACGAATTCCAGTGCTTGGGTCGGCTTCAAAGTGGCGTCGGGCTCCAGTGGAACGTCAGTGCGTGGCCGCGCTCGCGTCGTCGCTCACGAGCACGAGCTCGCCGCGCAGCGAATGCGGGTACGCGTGGTTGATCTTCACGTCGATCATCTGGCCGATCAGGCGCGGGTGCGATGCGAGCGGCGCCGGGAAATTCACGACCCGGTTGTTCTCGGTGCGGCCCGCGAGCTCGTTCGGGTCCTTGCGCGACGGGCCCTCGACGAGGATCCGCTCGACCTTTCCGACCATCGACTGGCTGATGCGCGCGACGTTTTCCTCGATGGTCGCCTGCAGATGTTGCAGGCGTTTGAGCTTGACCTCGCGCGGCGTGTCGTCGTGCAGGTTCGCGGCCGGCGTGCCGGGGCGCGGGCTGTAGATGAACGAGAAGCTGGTGTCGTAGCTCATCTCGTGCACGAGCGCCATCATCTTGTCGAAATCCTCCTCGGTCTCGCCGGGGAAGCCGACGATCATGTCGGTCGACAGCGACAGGTCCGGGCGGATCGCGCGCAGCTTGCGGATCACCGACTTGTATTCGAGCACCGTGTAGCCGCGCTTCATCGCCATCAGGATGCGGTCGGAGCCGTGCTGCACGGGCAGGTGCAGGTGGCTCACGAGCTTCGGCACCTTCGCGTAGGTGTCGATCAGCCGCTGCGTGAATTCCTTCGGGTGCGACGTCGTGTAGCGGATCCGCTCGATGCCGGGGATGTCGGCGACGTATTCGATCAGCGTCGCGAAATCGGCGATCTCGGACGAGCCGGCCGCCAGCGCGCCCCGATAGGCATTCACGTTCTGGCCGAGCAGCGTGACTTCGCGCACGCCCTGGTCGGCGAGGCCGGCCACTTCGGTCAGCACGTCGTCGAGCGGACGCGACACTTCATCGCCGCGCGTGTACGGCACCACGCAGTAGCTGCAGTACTTCGAGCAGCCTTCCATGATCGACACGAACGCGCTCGGCCCCTCGACGCGCGCCGGCGGCAGGTGGTCGAACTTCTCGATCTCGGGGAAGGTGATGTCGACCTGCGCGCGGCCGCTCTCGCGGCGCGCGTCGATCATCTGCGGCAGGCGGTGCAGGGTTTGCGGGCCGAACACGAGGTCGACGTACGGCGCACGCGACACGATCGACGCGCCTTCCTGGCTCGCGACGCAGCCGCCGACGCCGATCAGCAGGCCGGGCTTCGCTTCCTTCAGCTCGCGCACGCGGCCGAGATCGGAGAACACCTTCTCCTGCGCCTTCTCGCGCACCGAGCACGTGTTGAACAGGATGATGTCCGCGTCTTCAGGCGTGTCGGTCTTTTCGAGGCCTTCGGCCGCATTCAGCACGTCCACCATCTTGTCCGAGTCGTACTCGTTCATCTGGCAGCCGAAGGTCTTTACGTAAACTTTCTTGGTCATGGGGATTCGCCGTTCGCAGTGGTTGACCTGGGGGCGTCGTCAAGAGTGAATCGGGACGGCCGCGCGCGCTGCACGCGGATGGCGCGCAGCCAGCATGTGAAAAGCCGTCGGGAAAGCTTTCCATTATAGCTTTTCATGCTGCCCGGGACGGGCGGCGGGTTGCGGCCGCGCGACGCCGGCCGGCGCGTTCCGACCCTCGAGCCGCGATGCGCCGGCCGTCAGCGGCACGCGTTCAGCAGGTCGTCGTGCGCGGCTTCCTCGCGCGCGAAGCGTTCGGCGAGAAAGTCGAGCAGCACGCGCACGCGCGGCGCCATGTAGCGCTTGCCGGGATAGATCGCGTGCAGCGGCGCGCTCTGGTGCCGCCAGTCGGGCAGCAGGACCTTGAGCCGCCCGGCGCGGATGTCGTCGGCGACATCCCAGATCGAGTTCAGCACGATGCCGCGGCCGTGCAGCGCCCATTCGCGGGCGAGGCCGCCGTCGTTGGTCTCGAACGCGGTGGCGAGCGGCACCGTGCAGGTCTGCGTGTCGTCGCCGCGCGTGAAGCGCCACGTGTTCATCGGCCCGGACGCGACCGTGATCACGTTGCATGGAAAGCGGGCCAGATCGTGCGGATCGCGCGGCACGCCGTGGCGTTCGACGAACGACGGCGCCGCGCACGGCACGCGCCGGTCCGCGGCGAGCCGGCGGGCGATCAGCGCGCCGTCGGGCGGCGCGGCGAAGCGGATCGCGAGGTCGATCTCGTCCTGCCACAGGTTCACCGTCGAGTCGGACGCCGTCAGCGAGAACGTCACGTCCGGGTGAAGCGCGTTGAATTCGTCGAGCCAGTCGAGCAGCCGGCGGCGGCCGAAATCGGACGTCGCCGACAGCCGCACCCGGCCGGCGACCACGTTGCGGCCGGCCTGGAGCAGCGCGTTTGCGTCGTCGAGCGCCTGCAACGCCTGCCGGCAGCCGTTCAGGTACAGGCGGCCCTCGTCGGTGAGCCGCAACTGCCGGGTCGATCGGTCGAACAGCCGGGTGGCGACCGCCGCCTCGAGCTTCGCGAGGCGCGCGCTCGCGGCGGCCGGCGTGAGGTTCAGCTTGCGCCCGGCGGCGGACAGGCTGCCCAGTTCGGCCGCCTCGACGAACAGCCGGATATCGCCCAGTCGGTCCATGCGATTTTCCAGAAATATTTGAAAATGGTTCAAACGCCACGCCAATTATCAAATATCGATGTCTTCGGGACAATGCGCACATCCTGCCTTTTGTGCGGTGCGGCACCGACCGGACGCCGCGTCCGCCGTCTTTTCGGAGAACGTCATGCCCATTCCGTTACTGGCGCTTGCGATCAGCGCCTTCGCCATCGGTACCACCGAGTTCATCATCATGGGCCTGCTGCCCGAAGTGGCGCACGACCTGGCCGTGTCGCTGCCGTCGGCCGGCCTGCTGGTCACCGGCTACGCGCTCGGTGTCGCGGCCGGCGCGCCGCTGCTCGCGGTGCTGACGAGCCGCATGCCGCGCAAGGCCGCGCTGCAGCTGCTGATGGCGATCTTCATCGTCGGCAACGTGCTGTGCGCGACCGCGTCCGGCTACGCGATGCTGATGGTCGCGCGCGTCGTCACGTCGTTCGCGCACGGGTCGTTCTTCGGGATCGGCGCGGTGGTCGCCGCGTCGCTCGTGCCGGCCGACAAGCGCGCGAGCGCGATCGCGCTGATGTTCACGGGGCTCACGCTGTCGAATGTGCTCGGCGTGCCGTTCGGCACGTTCGTCGGGCAACTGCTCGGCTGGCGCGCGTCGTTCTGGATCGTCGCCGTGCTCGGCGTGCTGGCGCTCGGCGGCGTCGCCGCGCTCGTGCCGAACCGTCACGACAGCGGGCCGGCCGGCCTCGGCCACGAAGTGCGCGTGCTGAAGGAGCCGCAGGTGTGGCTCGCGCTGTTGATGACCGTGCTCGGCTTCGGCGGTGTGTTCGTCGTGTTCACGTACATCGCGCCGATTCTCGAGACCGTGTCGGGTTTCTCGCCGCGCTCGGTCGCGCTGATCCTCGTGCTGTTCGGCGCGGGGCTGACGATCGGCAACACGCTCGGCGGCAAGTTCGCCGACCGCGCGCTGATGCCGTCGCTGATCGCGATCCTCGTCGCGCTGATGGCCGTGATGGCCGTCTTCGCGAAGACGAGCCACCTGCCGGTCGCGGCCGCCGTCACCGTGTTCGTGTGGGGGATCGCCGCGTTCGCGACGGTGCCGCCGCTGCAGGCGCGCATGGTCGAGAAGGCCGCGAGCGCGCCGCATCTCGCGTCGACGCTCAACATCGGCGCGTTCAACGTCGGCAATGCGGGCGGCGCGTGGCTCGGCGGCCTTGCGCTGGAACACGGCCTCGCGCTCGATGCGCTGCCGTGGGTCGCCGTCGCGGTGACGTTCGCGGCGCTCGTCGTCACATGGTTCGCGGTGCGGCTCGACACGCGCGGGCCGGCGCGCGGTGCGGCGCCGGCGGCGCAATGAGCGAGCCCCGCGGCGCGACGCGATAGCGGCAGGAAACGGGGCGCGAGAAACGCATTCCTCCGCGATGCTGATAACGGTGTGAAGATAACTTCGTTTGCCGGTGCAAGGCCGGGTGATAGCGTTTCGATACGCGCCGTTGCTGGCGCAACCCGATTCCCCATCCCGGCTTACCCCATACGCAGGGCCGCACAGCGGCCCGGAGGCAATGCTATGTCTTCATCCCTGGCGCTCGTGCGCGACGTGTCTTCCTTCGAGTCCGGCGACGCCGCCGATGCGCGGGCGTCCGCGTCGCTCGACGTTCTCGAGCAGGTCGTCGGCGTGAACCTCGCGCGGTTGCGTGCCGAGCGGCAGTTGTCGCTCGATGCGCTCGCGCGGCTGTCCGGCGTGTCGCGAGCGATGCTCGCGCAGATCGAGTCGGCGCGCAGCGTGCCGTCGATCAAGGTCCTCTGCAAGATCGCCGCGGCGCTGAAGGTTTCGGTCGCCGCCTTCCTGCGCCGCCATGCGGTGAACGGCTTCGAGCACCTGGCGGCCGAGCGCGCGTCGCGCGTCGTCAGCTCGAACGGCCGCTTCTCGGCGCGCGCGCTTTATCCGGAAGGCGAGCCGGCCGCGGCCGAATTCCACGAGCTGCGGATCGCGCCGCTGCACACGGAGCCCGGCGCACGCCGCGCGCCCGGCACGACGGTCAACCTCGTCGTCAGCGAGGGCACGCTGGAAGTCAGCGTGCACGACCGCCGCCAGTTGCTCGCGACCGGCGATGCGATCGTGTTCGACGCCGACCAGCCGTACAGCCTGCGCAACCCGGGCGACAGCGAGGCGCGCGCGTTTCGCGTGACGGTGAGCCCCGAGGTGCCGCCGCGCTGGCTCGTGCCCGATGCGGCACATGCCGCGCACGCGGCCGGCTGATCGCGCAGGCCGCCCGGAGCGGGCCGCGTTCCCGTCGTTCGCGCGGGATCGCGGGTCGTTCGTCGGCCGTTCGGACGATGCCGTTAGACAGGGTCGTCGGTAAGGTTTTAGCTTGAGTTCACTGCGCCGCGCGCGCAGCTGTTGTATGCTTGGCCCGCCGCTGACGGGGTTGTCCCGTCCGGCAATCAGTGCGTCTTCAGGGCGGGGCGAAATTCCCCACCGGCGGTAGGCTGGCGTAAGCCGGCGAGCCCGCGAGCGCCCGCGCATCCGCGCGGGGTCAGCAGATCTGGTCGAATGCCAGAGCCGACGGTCACAGTCCGGATGAGAGAAGATGTGCAGATAGTCATGTCCGCCAGGGCCGCTTCGCCACATGCGCGAAGCGGGTTGTCGTTCTGTCTGTTTGCAATGCCCTGAAACGTTTTTCGCCCAAACCGTATTTGCGAGGAGCGTTTCACATGTCCTTGATGTCCGTTTCGTCGGCACCTGCCGACGCCTTTGCCGATCTCCCGTTGCTGGATTCCGAACCGGTGCCGCCGCGCATCGCCGCCGCGCTCGATGCAATGCGCGCAGGCCGTGCGGTCGTGCTGCAGGACGACCACGACCGCGAGAACGAAGCCGACCTGATCGTTGCCGCCGAGCGCATCACGCCCGAGACGATGGCGCTGCTGATCCGCGAGTGCAGCGGCATCGTGTGCCTGTGCCTGACCGACGACACGGTGCGCGCGCTCGAGCTGCCGCCGATGGTGCAGACCAACGAGAGCCGCAACGGCACCGCGTTCACCGTCTCGATCGAGGCACGCGAAGGCGTGCATACGGGCGTATCGGCGGCCGATCGCGTGACGACGATCCGCGCGGCGATCGCCGAAGGGGCGAAGCCGCACGACATCGTGCGCCCCGGCCACGTGTTTCCGTTGCGTGCGCAGCCGGGCGGCGTGCTGGCACGCCGCGGTCACACCGAAGGCACGGTCGACCTGTCGATCCTCGCGGGCCTGAAGCCGGCCGGCGTGTTGTGCGAGCTGATGAATCCCGACGGCACGATGACGCGCGGCGACGATGTCGAGCGTTTCGCGCAACGGCACGGGCTGCCGATGCTGACGATCGCGGAACTCGTCGAGTTCCGCGAGGCGCTGGCCGCCGCGCGCGAGCGCTGCTGCGAACCGGCCTGAGTGAAGGGAAGGGGAAAGCGGGCGCGTTCATGCGCCCGTGGCGCGGCGTGCGTGAAGCGGCGCACGCCGGACAGGCCCGGTCAGCCTGACCGGGCCTGAACGACCGTCAGGACTGTACGTCCCCGAATTCGCCGCGCATGCCGGCTTCGACGAACGCCGGCAGCTCGTCCATCCTGCGCATGATCCGCGTGATGCCCATCGCGCGCAGCGCGTCCGCGTAGTTGTCGGGGATGTGGCTCGCGCCGACGAACGCGATCGTCTTCATGCCCGCCGCACGCGCGGCATTCAGCCCGGACACGCTGTCTTCGACGACGATGCAGCGCGCCGGCGCGACGCCGAGCGTTTGCGCCGCATGCAGGTAGACGTCGGGGTAGGGTTTCGGCCGCGGCACCTGCTCGGAGCTGAACACGCGATCGCCGAAGATCTCGGTGAGCGATGCGCGCTTCAGCGAGCTGCGCACGCGCGCGAGCCGGCTGTTCGACACGACGGCCGCCGGCAGGCTCACCTGCAGCAGCGCGTCGCGCACGCCGGTGATCGGCGCGAGCGATTGCGCCAGCGCGCTCTCGATGTTGTGCTCGATCGTTTCGATGAAGTTGGCGGGCATCTCGATCCCGAAGCGGGATTCGATCCCGGTCAGGAAGCGCGACGTCTGCTGGCCGAACGCCGACTTCGCGGCGGCTTCGAAATCGATGTTCGGGAACGTGGAGGACAGCGTTTCGAGCAGCACGCGGTCGGCGATGACTTCGCTGTCGACGAGCACGCCGTCGCAGTCGCAGATGAGGTGATCGAGCATGGTGGTGAAGAAGCGGAATGTCGGCGACGCAGATCAATTCGCCATCATACGTGCTTTCACGCGCGTGCCGCGTGACGCTTCGGCAAGTTTTCCCGATGCCGCGCGCGGATTCGGCCGCGCGGCGGGGTTCGTTGAGGAAATGCGCGTGGCGGGCATGCTGGTCGAACGCGGGAGCGACGTGAACCCGGCGGCCGTGGCGGATGCGGGCGTGAGGCGGAATTCGCCGGTGTCGGCCGGGGGCGACCAGTAGCGTGAACGTGGCGGGGGAGACGCGAAGAAAGGAGCATGAAGCGCGCGGCGGTAGCGGCCGCGCGCTTCGGTCAGGCCGAGATCAGGCCATCGCGTGCAGGTGCAGGTACAGGCCGGCCGCCGCGGCGCCGCCCAGCAGCGGGCCGACGACGGGCACCCACGCATAGCGCCAGTCGCTGTCGCGCTTGCCGGGGATCGGCAACAGCGCGTGCATGATGCGCGGCGACAGGTCGCGCGCGGGGCTCATCGCATAGCCGGTCGGGCCGCCGAGCGAAATGCCGATGCCGAGCACGAGCAGGCCGACGGGCAGCGCGTCGAGCGCGCCGAGGCCGACCTGCGGCGACGCGAGGTACAGCACGCCGAGGATCAGCACGAACGTGCAGATCGCTTCGGTCAGCACGTTGTGCGTGACGCTGCGGATCGCGGGCGCCGTGCAGAACACCGCGAGTTTCAGGTCCGCATCGGCTTCCTTCGCGAAGTGCTGGCGATACGCGAGCCACACGAGCAGGGCGCCCGCCATCCCGCCGAGCATCTGCGCGAGGATGTAGCCGCCGACTTTCGACCACGCGAACTTGCCCGCGAGCGCGAGACTGATGGTGACGATCGGGTTCAGGTGCGCGCCGCTGAACGACGCGGTCACGTAGACGGCGACGAATACGGCCATCGCCCAGCCCATCACGATCACGATCAGGTCCGCGCCTTTGCCCTTGGTCTTTGCAAGCAGCACGTTTGCGACCGCGCCGTTGCCGAGCAGCACGAGGATCGCTGTGCCGATGAACTCTGCAATATAAGGTGACATGGTTGTCTCTCGTATGTCATCGCGGACTCGCGCGCGAGCGCGGTCCGCCGGTGTTGTTGTATTTCGTCTGGATGGCTGACGATTACTGGGTATCGTCGGCCCACGCCTTCGCGGCGCGTACCGCGCGCTGCCAGCCGGCCACGCAGCTTTCGACCTGCTCCTTCGGCATCGACGGCGAGAAGCGGCGATCGAGCTGCCACTGGCTGCGCACTTCGTCGAGGTTCTTCCAGTAGCCGATCGCGAGGCCCGCGAGGTAGGCCGCGCCGAGCGCGGTCGTCTCGGTGATCTGCGGACGCACCGCGTCGACGCCGAGCAGGTCGGCCTGGAACTGCATCAGCAGGTCGTTCGCGCTCGCGCCGCCGTCGACGCGCAGCTCGCCGATGCTGATGCCCGAATCGGCTTCCATCGCGGCCAGCACGTCGAGCGACTGGTACGCGATCGAATCGAGCGCCGCCCGTGCGAGGTGCGCGGAGGTCGTGCCGCGCGTGACGCCGAACACCGAGCCGCGCGCCCGTGCGTTCCAGTGCGGCGCGCCGAGGCCGGCGAACGCGGGCACCAGGTAGACGCCGTCGGTGTGCGGCACGCTCGCGGCGAGCGCCTCGATTTCGGCGGCCGACTTGATGATGCCGACGCCGTCGCGCAGCCACTGCACCACCGCGCCCGCGATGAAGATGCTGCCTTCCAGCGCGTACTGCACGTTGTCGCCGATCTGCCAGGCGATCGTCGTGACGAGGTTGTTCTTCGATTCGATCGGCTTGTCGCCGGTGTTCATCATCAGGAAGCAGCCGGTGCCGTAGGTGTTCTTCACCATGCCGGACTGTGTGCACATCTGGCCGAACAGCGCCGCCTGCTGGTCGCCCGCGATGCCCGCGAGCGGGATCTTCGACGCGAACACGGTGGTCTTCGTGTGACCGTAGATTTCCGACGATGCCTTCACGTCCGGCAGCATGCTGCGCGGGATGTCGAGCAGCTCGAGCAGTTCGCTGTCCCACTCGCGCGTGTGGATGTTGAACAGCATCGTGCGCGACGCGTTCGTCACGTCGGTCACGTGCAGTTCGTGCTTCGTGAAGTTCCATACGAGCCAGCTGTCGACGGTACCGAATGCGAGCTTGCCCTGCCTGGCCTTCTCGCGTGCGCCCGGCACGTTGTCGAGGATCCAGCGGATCTTGGTCCCGGAGAAGTACGAGTCGATCGGCAGGCCGGTCTTCGCGCGCACCTTCGCCTCGAGGCCCTGTGCTTTCAGCGAATCGCAGAAGTCGGCCGTGCGGCGATCCTGCCAGACGATCGCGTTGTAGACGGGCTGGCCGGTCTCGCGATCCCAGACGATCGTGGTTTCGCGCTGGTTGGTGATGCCGATCGCGGCGATCGACGTGCCGTTCAGGCCCGTGCGCGTGACGGCTTCGGCGGCGACGCCGGCTTGCGTCGACCAGATTTCCTGCGGGTCGTGCTCGACCCAGCCGGGTTGCGGGTAGATCTGCTCGAATTCCTTCTGGGCGATCGATACGATATTGCCCTGGCGATCGAACAGCATCGCGCGGGAACTCGTGGTGCCCTGGTCAAGCGCGAGGATGTACTGATCCTGCATGTCTCTCATCTCCATCCGTGGATTTGGCTTAGTTGTGATGCGCGCCGCATGTGGGGCGGCGCGTCGGTGAGTCAACGTCGGTACGGCAACTGCTACTGCATTCGGGTCAGGCCTGCGGCGCGTGCGCGGCGGCGAACCACGCGTCGACCGCGGCCGTCACCGCGTCGAGCGTGCCCGGCGCGACGTGCAGGCCGAGCTTCGAGCGGCGCCACAGCACGTCCTGCGCGCAGGTCGCCCATTCGGTGTCGCGCAGGTAGCGCAGCTCGGCGTCGTGGATGCCCGGGGCGATTTCGGTGCCGAGATCGGCGAGCGACTTCGCGCCGTCGATCACGCGCTCCGCGCGCGTGCCGTATGCACGCGCATAGCGGCGGGCGAGCGCGGCGGGCAGCCACGGGTGGCGTTTCGCGAACGCGGCGGCGAACACGTCGAACTTCGCGTTCGCGATGTCGCCGCCCGGCAGCGCGACGCCGGCCGTCCAGGTCGCCGCGTCGCGGCCGAGCGCGCGGCTCAGCATGTCGCCGGCTTCTTCCGCGAGCTTGCGGAACGTCGTGATCTTGCCGCCGAACACCGACAGCAGCGGCGCACCCGCGCCTTCGTCCATTTCGAGGCGGTAGTCGCGCGTGACGGCCGATGCGTTCGCGGCGTTCTCGTCTTCCAGCAGCGGGCGCACGCCCGAGTAGGTCCAGTGCACGTCGGCCGGCGAGATCTTGCGCTTGAAGTAGCGGTTGATCGAATCGCACAGGTACTGCGTCTCGTCGCGATCGATCGCGACCTTCGCGGGATCGCTCGTGTATTCGACGTCGGTCGTGCCGATCAGCGTGAAATCGTGTTCGTACGGAATCGCGAAGATGATCCGCTTGTCCGGGTTCTGGAAGATGTACGCGTGATCGTGATCGAACAGGCGGCGCGTGACGATGTGGCTGCCCTTCACGAGCCGCACGCTGTGATGCGCGCCGCGGCCGAGCGCGCCGTGCAGCAGTTCGCCGACCCATGGGCCGGCCGCGTTCGCGATCGCGCGCGCATGCACGACGCGGATCGAACCGTCGGCGTTCTGCAGCCGCGCTTCCCATTCGTCGCCGCGACGTTCGGCGGATACCAGCTTCGTGCGCGTCAGGATCTCGGCGCCGCGCTCCTTCGCGTCCAGCGCGTTCAGCACGACGAGGCGCGCGTCGTCGACCCAGCCGTCCGAATAGACGAAACCGCGCTTGATCGAATCGATCAGCGGCGCGCCGGCCGCATGGCGGCGCATGTCGATGCCGCGCGAGCCGGGCAGCAGTTCGCGTTTCGCGAGGTGATCGTAGAGGAACAGGCCGAGACGGATCAGCCAGGCCGGACGCAGGTTCGGCATGTGCGGCATCACGAAACGCAGCGGCCCCATGATGTGCGGCGCCGCGCGCAGCAGCGTCTCGCGCTCCTGCAGCGCCTTGCGCACGAGCCCGAACTCGTTGTACTCGAGGTAGCGCAGGCCGCCGTGAATCAGCTTCGTGCTGCACGACGACGTGTGCGACGCGAGATCGTCCTGCTCGCAGAGCAGGACCGACAGGCCGCGGCCGGCCGCATCGCGCGCGATGCCCGCGCCGTTGATGCCGCCGCCGACGACGAGCAGATCGTAGCGATTCGGTTGGGTCACCTGCTGTCCTTATCGTCTGAGGGAAATGGTTGAACAGAAAATGTTCGAATTCGAAATTTAACGAACGAAATCGAAAAAGTAAAGTTCGATAAAGCGGGGCCAGTAGCGCGCCGTGCGATCCCGGACGATACTGGCGGAATCGACCGTTTCGCGAGGTGAATCATGCGTATTGGGATGTGGGCCGGCGTGTGCGCCGTCCTTCTGGCGGGGTGCAGTGCCGGTATGCCGCCGCTCGTCGGCAACTGGCGCACGCCGTCGTTCGTCGACCTGCAGACGTCGTGCGGCGGCGCGGCGCGCGACTGGGGCGCGGACGCGCAGCCGGTCTATTCGACGCTGTACGACGCATACGTGGCGAAACGGTATCGCGGGCTGACCGAAGCGAACTATTGTGCGTTCGTAAACGAACTTTCGACGCGCTATGCGGCGCCCGACGCGGCGGCGCGTGCCGGCTGGATCGCGTATTTCAACGGCGCGCGCGCGCAAGCCATCAGCTGGCGGGCGGCGGTCGATCCGACGCTGCGCGGCGGCTGAAGCAGGCGGGGGCGACGAGGCGGGGAAGCGAGGAAGCAGGAACGGCCGCGCGGCCCGGAATCCGGGCCGCGCGGTCAGGTCGGCAACGGTGTGGTTTTACGAATAGCGGTATTTGATGGATCGCAGCGCGGCGTCGCCGGTCTCGGTCACGCAGTATTTGCGCCCCGATCCGAGCCCTTCCAGGCGGACGAGCTGCTGTTCGAGCAGTGCGTCGATTTCGTCCCGATCCATCGAGGTTTGATCGGGAGCGTCCTTCACAAGCAATAGCGTGGCGAATTCATGCGGACTCAGCATCGTTCTCTCCATGGCGACCAGTCAGCCCGCGCGGCCGGCGCACCTGCCGACGCGCGATACCCAGCGGGGTATGGTTTGGGGGGAAAAGCTGCATTCGCCGGCCATGCCATTCGTCCGCGCCCTGGCACAGGCGGAACGGTCGGACGGGCCGGGGAACTGGAGTCTAGTCGAGCATGCGGGCAACCACAAATCGTGCCCCGTTAATTTTCCGTTTGACAGCCGGGCCCCGCGCAAGCGGTTTGCTCGCAGCGCCAACTTCTTGATTTCACTTGAAGTTTCGGGTGCGGTGCAGCATCGCGGCCGTCACTCCGCGACGTACACCTGCGTGCCGGCGGTCGCCACCGCGTCGGCCATCTCCGGCGGCAGCGGCTTGTCGGTGAAGAGTGCGTGCACCTGGCTCAGGTGGCCCTGGCGCACCAGCGCCGGGCGGCCGACCTTCGAATGGTCGGCGACGAGGTAGACCGTGCGCGCATGCTGCATGATCGCCTCGGCCACACGCACCTCGCGCGTGTCGAAGTCGCGCAGCGTGCCGTCGGCCTCGATCGCCGACGTGCCGATGATCGCGTAGTCGACCTTGAACTGGCGGATGAAGTCGATCGCGAGCTCGCCGACGATCCCCTTGTCCCACGGCCGCACGATCCCGCCCGTGATCAGCACCTCGCAGTCGGGGTAGCCGCTCATCATCGACGCGACGTTCAGGTTGTTCGTGATCACGTGCAGCCCGTGGTGGCGGTTCAGCGCGCGTGCGACTTCCTCGGTGGTCGTGCCGAGGTTGATGAACAGCGACGCCTGGTCGGGAATGTGCGACGCCGCGAGCGCCGCGATGCGCCGCTTCTCGTCATGGAACATCCGCTGGCGCGCCGTGTACGACACGTTTTCCGAGCTGGTCGGCAGGCTCGCGCCGCCGTGATAGCGGCGCAGCAGGTTCAGGTCGGCGAGCCAGTTCACGTCGCGGCGGATCGTCTGCGGCGTCACCGCGAAGTGCGCGGCGAGATCGTCGACGGTCACGAAGCCGTCGCGCTGCACCCATTCGAGCAGTTCCTGCTGGCGCGCGTTGAGGGTGAGGCGGGGATCTCGGGTCATGGCTCGGTGGTCGTGTCGTGAGACGGAGCGGGTATTGTAAGGGCGGCAACGCCGTTAGGCCGGTATGGCCGGCAGGGGCGCCTGCAATTCATGCGGAAATTGCATTGATTCATGTGACAAATGAATTTGTGCGATTGCGCTGATCGCGCTGCAATGGCGGACTGCCCGCGCGCGGGTGCGCGCCCGGCGCTTCATTCAGCTTTCGACGAGGTGGAACCGATGACTGGCTTCAACTGGCACAACCCGTATCCGACGACCCGCATTCCGGTGTTCGCGCGCAACGTCGTGTCGACGTCGCACCCGCTCGCCGCGCAGGCCGGGCTCCGGATGCTGTGGAAGGGCGGCAACGCGGTCGACGCGGCGCTGGCCGCCGCGGCTGCGATCACGGTCGTCGAGCCCGTGTCGTGCGGGCTCGGCGGCGACGCGTTCGCGCTCGTGTGGGACGGCGAGCGGCTGTCCGGGCTGAACGCGTCGGGCGTCGCGCCGGCTGCGTGGAACGTCGACTATTTCCGCCAGCGCCACGGCGAGGCGGCGAACGGCATCGCGAACAAGCCGACGCGCGGCTGGGACACCGTCACCGTACCGGGCGTGATCGCGGGCTGGGAAGCGCTGCATGCGAAGTTCGGTTCGCTGCCGTTCGCAGACCTGCTCGAACCGGCGATCGAGATCGCGGAGCGCGGTTATGCGGTGCCGCCGATCGTCGCGCACAAGTGGGCGGCCGCCGTGCCCGAGCTGCAGGGGCTGCCGGGCTTCGCGGAGACCTTCATGCCGCGCGGCCGCGCGCCGCTCGTCGGCGAGCGCGTGTGCCTGCCCGGTCACGCGCAGACGCTGCGCACGCTCGCGAAGGAGGGGGCCCGCGCGTTCTACGAGGGCGCGCTCGCCGAGCGCATCGCCGCGTTCTCGCGCGAAGGCGGCGGCGCGCTGACCGCGGCCGACCTGCAAGCGTACCGGCCGGAATGGGTCGAGCCGATCGGCAAGCGCTTCGGCCGTCACACGATCCACGAGATCCCGCCGAACGGGCAGGGCATCGCCGCGCTGATCGCGCTCGGGATCGCCGAGCACGCGGGCGTGACGGAATGGCCGGTCGATTCGGTCGACTCGCAGCATCTGCAGATCGAGGCGATGAAGCTCGCGTTCGCGGATGTCTATCGCTACGTCGCCGATCCGCGCGCGATGGAGGTCACGCCCGAACAGATGCTCGACGACGCGTATCTCGCCGAACGCGCGAAGCTGATCGATCCCGCGCGCGCGACGCACTTCGGCGCCGGCCGGCCGCATTCGGGCGGCACGATCTACCTGTCGGCGGCCGACGAGCGCGGGATGATGGTGAGCTTCATCCAGTCGAACTACATGGGCTTCGGTTCGGGGCTCGTCGTGCCCGGCACCGGCATCGCGCTGCAGAATCGCGGGCACGGCTTCTCGATGGACCCGGCGTCGCCGAACGTCGTCGCGGGCGGCAAGCGGCCGTTCCACACGATCATCCCGGCGTTCGTCACCGAGGAGGCCGACGGCCGCACGCAAGCCGTGATGAGCTTCGGCGTGATGGGCGGCGACATGCAGCCGCAGGGGCACCTGCAGACCGTCGTGCGGATGCTCGGCTACGGGCAGCAACCGCAGGCCGCCTGCGATGCGCCACGCTGGAAGGTCAACCGCGACTTCACGCTCGACGTCGAGGCCACGATGAATCGCGCGACCGTCGATGCGCTGGCCGCGCGCGGCCATACGATCAAGTCGATCGACGATCCTTACATGGATTTCGGTTCCGGGCAGTTCATCTGGCGTCTCGACCGAGACGATCGCGAGCGCGGCTACGTGGCCGCGAGCGACAGCCGGCGCGACGGCCTGGCGGCAGGTTTCTGACGGATTGCGGCCGGCTTTCACCGGCATTTCCAGCGCTTCACGGGCGGCCGGACGGCCGCCCGTTTCGTTTGTCGCGGCCCGTATCGTCGAGCGGGCGCAAGCGGTTTGAAGGACTCGTCTAACGAACGGCAACAGACGTCGTGGAACTGCGCGTGTCAGGTATGGTCAGTGCTCTGGAGCACGAACGTCAAAGTCCGGCTAAGATGCCAGCATGGTTCGGCCGGACCAATCCACTATAAACGCAAGTAAAACGCCGCCTGCGGGTCGGTCGGCGCCTGTGCCGAAGGCATGGGCCGGCGCCCGTGCGACGACTGGGAGCGCACCACCATGGACACCAAAACGACGCATGTGATGCCGTGGCGCATCGAGGACATCGACCTGAACCGGATCGATCGTCAGCGTGCCGCCGCGAACGAGGATCTGTTGCTGCTGCTGTGCGCGTCGTCGTTCATCGAAAGCGGTTCGGATCTCTACACGAGCAATCTGAGCCAGTTCTTCAACGACGATCCGGAAGTCTCCGCATGGCTCAACAATGCATGGGAGCACGAAGAATTGCAGCACGGGCGCGCGCTGAAGGCGTACATCGCGCACGTGTGGCCGGAGTTCGACTGGGATACCGCGTTCGCGAATTTCTTCGCCGAGTATTCGTTGACCTGCAAGGTCGAGGCATTCGAGAAGACCCGCGCGCTCGAGATGGTCGCGCGCTGCGTCGTCGAGACGGGCACGGCCACGCTCTATCGCGCGATCAACGAATGCTCGGACGAGCCCGTGCTGAAGGAAATCACCGACAACATCCGCACGGACGAAGTGCGTCACTACAAGCACTTCTTCAAGTTCTTCAAGAAGTACAACCAGCTCGAAGGCAACGGCCGGCTCGCGGTGCTCGGCGCGCTCGCGCGCCGCGTGATGGAAATCAAGAACGAGGATTCCGAGATCGCGCTGCGCCACGTGTTCGCGGTCCGCTATCCGGATCGTGTCGGCGACAGCCAGTACAACCGCGAGCGCGCCGCGCGCATCAGCAAGCTGGTGCGGCGCAACTTGTCGGCCGACATGTGCGTGAAGATGCTGCTCAAGCCGCTCGACCTGCCCGCGAAGATCCAGCCGGGCGTCCACTATCCGCTCACGAAGATCACGCGGCACGTGTTCCTGCGCTGATCGCCGCGGCGCGGCCCGTCGCGCGTATGCTGCGGCTTGTTCATCCGCTTTTCACCCGGGGCCACGCCATCATGACCGATACCCATCGCCACGCGCTCGAACAATGGACGTTCGATGCGTGGCCGCCGGCCGTCGTCTCGCTGTTCGACGGCACGGCGCTCGAGCGTCATGCCGACTTCGCCGCATCGCTGATCGTCGCGACCGATGACGGCCAGTTGCGCACGACGCTGCTCGGCGTCGGCGAGATCTATGCACACGATGCGCGCACGCTGCTGCTTGCGCTCTGGCCGCAATCGCGTGCGGCGCGCGCGATCGCGCAACGGCGCACGGCCGCGCTGACGCTCGTCGCGGACGGCGCGTTCTTTCAGGCGCAATTGACGATGGAGCCGCTCGAAGGGGACTTCGGCGGGCTGGCCGGATTCGCTGCGACGATCGCGCACGGCGATGCGCAGCGGGTTGGCTATGCGCGTCTCGCGACAGGCGTCACGTTCACGCTGGAAGGGGAGCGCGCCGCGGTGCTCGAGCGCTGGCAACGCCAGATCGAGCACCTGCGGCGCGCGGCTGCGCGGCTTCAGTGACCGCGCTGGCCGCTGCGCGACGAACGGTTGCGGTTCGGGTGCGCGGCGTTGCCGTTCGCGGGGCGTGCGCCATTGCCGCCGCCCGCCGGGCGTCCGCCGCTGCCGCCGGCGCCGCCTTGCGTGCGCGGCTTCGCGGCCTTCTGCTGCGATGCTTTCGGCTGTGCGTTGCCGTCGCGTTTCGCGGCCGGCTGGCCTGAGCCGCCCGCACGCGGCTGGCGATTGCCGCCACCGCCGCCACCGCCGCGCGGCTGCTGTTGCCCGCGGCGCTGCTGGATCGGCTCCGGCTTCGCGTTCGGATCGGGTTCGAAGCCCGCGATCACTTCCTGCGGAATCTCGCGCTTGATCAGCCGCTCGATGTCGCGCAGCAGCTGCTTTTCGTCGACGCACACGAGCGACACGGCTTCGCCGGTCGCGCCCGCGCGGCCCGTGCGGCCGATCCGGTGCACGTAGTCTTCCGGCACGTTCGGCAGGTCGAAGTTGACGACGTGCGGCAACTGGTCGATGTCGATCCCGCGCGCGGCGATATCGGTCGCGACGAGCACCTGCAGCGTGCTGTTCTTGAACTCCGCCAGCGCGCGCGTGCGGGCCGACTGGCTCTTGTTGCCGTGGATCGCCATCGCGCTGATGCCGTCCTTCGTCAGCTGCTCGGCAAGCCGGTTCGCGCCGTGCTTCGTGCGCGTGAACACGAGCACCTGGAACCAGTTGTGTTCGCGGATCAGGTGCGTGAGCAGTTCGCGCTTGCGGTCGCGGTCGACCGGGTGGATCTTCTGCGCGACGCTCTCGGCGGTCGTGTTGCGGCGTGCGACCTCGATCAGCGCGGGCGAGTCGAGCAGGCTGTCGGCGAGCGCCTTGATCTCGTCGGAGAACGTGGCCGAGAACAGCAGGTTCTGGCGCTGCGGCGGCAGCTTCGCGAGCACGCGCTTGATGTCGTGGATGAAGCCCATGTCGAGCATCCGGTCGGCTTCGTCGAGCACGAGGATGTCGAGGTCCGACAGGTCGATCGTCTTCTGCTGCATGTGATCGAGCAGGCGGCCCGGCGTCGCGACGACGATGTCGACACCGCGCTTGAGCGCGTCGATCTGCGGATTGATGCTGACGCCGCCGAACATCACGGTCGAGCGCAGCTTCAGGTACTTGCTGTAGGCACGCACGCTTTCCTCGACCTGGGCGGCGAGTTCGCGCGTCGGCGTGAGGATCAGCGCGCGCACCGCGCGCTTCGCGCCGCGATGCTCGGCGTAGAACGTGTGCAGGCGTTGCAGGATCGGCAGCGTGAAGCCTGCCGTCTTGCCGGTGCCCGTCTGCGCACCGGCGAGCAGGTCGCCGCCGCCGAGGACGGCAGGGATCGCCTGCTGCTGGATGGGAGTCGGCGACGTATAGCCGAGCTCGTTGACCGCCTTGACGAGCGGTTCGGCCAGGCCGAGAGATTCGAAAGACATAGATACCACTCTTCAGTTTTATGATCGGCGACGTCTCGCGCGGCCCGCGCGGGAGGTGACATCGCAAATTGCAAAATGCAAAAGGGCGCGGCCGCGGTTTCCCGCAGCCGCGCCCCGTGTTTGTCAGCCGCTTCTTAGTCGAGCGGCGCGGAACGCAGGTCGCTCACCTGTTGCGGTGAGATCGGCGTACCGTTGTTGCCCCACGACATCCGGATATACGTGACGACCGCCGCAACCTCCTGGTTCGACAGCGACTGTGCGAACGGCGGCATCCCGTACGGACGCGGATTCTTGAACGTGCTCGGCGGATAGCCACCGTTGAGCACCATGCGGATCGGGTTGACCGCCGATTCCATCACGATCGAGTGGTTGCCCGCGAGCGGCGGATAGGCCGGCGGCTTGCCCGCGCCGGTTTCGGCGTGGCAGGTCGCGCAGTTGTCCGCGTAGATCTTCTTGCCCTGGTCGAACAGCGCGTTGCCGAACTGCTTCGACGGCTCGTACTGCATGTTCTTCGGCGCTTCAGCCTTCTGCGGGATCGACTTCAGGTACGTCGACATCGCGCGCGTATCTTCGTCGCTCATGTACTGCAGGCTGTTGTGCACGACGTCGGCCATCGGGCCGAACACCGCGCCCTTGTTCGACACGCCGGCTTGCAGCAGGTCGGACAGCTCCTGCACGTGCCAGTCGCCGAGGCCGAGTTCCTTGTCGTTCGTCAGCGACGGCGCATACCAGTTCTGCAGCGGGATCAGGCCGCCCGCGAAGGCTGCCGAGCTCACCGGGCCGCCCATCATGTTGATCGACGTGTGGCACATCGAGCAGTGGCCGAGGCCCTCGACGAGGTACGCACCGCGGTTCCATTCGACCGACTTGGTCGGATCCGGCTTGTACTCGCCTTCCTTGAAGAACAGCGTGCGCCAGCCGATCAGCAGGTTGCGGTTGTTGAACGGGAACTTCAGTTCGTGCGGACGGCTCGGCACCGACACCGGCGCGACCGAACGCAGGTACGCGTAGATCGCGTCGGAATCCGCGCGCGTGACCTTCGTGTAGCTCGCGAACGGGAAGCCCGGGTAGAGCAGGCTGCCGTCCTTCGAACGGCCGGTGTGCATCGCGCGGTAGAAGTCGTCCGACGTCCACTTGCCGATGCCGTCCTTGTCGTCCGGCGTGATGTTCGGCGTGTACATCGTGCCGAACGGCGTCGCCATCGGCAGGCCGCCCGCGAACGACTTGCCGCCGCGCACGGTGTGGCACGCGATACAGTCGCCGACGCGCGCGAGGTACTCGCCCTTCTTGATCAGCGCGGCCTGGTCGGCCGGCGTGGCCGCGACGGCGGCAGCGCCGTGCAGCGTGTCGTTGCCCGGCCACAGGACCGGCACGAGGGCGGCGGCCGCGACGATCGCGACAGCCGAGAGTGCAAACAGGGACTTGCGTTTCATTGTGTCTGTCTCCCTTGCCTTATTGCGGTTCGCTGCCGCAGGCGAGCGGAGTCTTCATCGAACGCGCCGGAGCCGGCACGGGGTTGGCGGGCGCCGGTTGCGCGGCGAGCCATGCGGTCACGGCCGTCACGTCTTCGTCGGAAAGCTTCGAAGCGACTTCATGCATGCAATCGGGCGCCTTCGCGTGGCGGTTGCCCGAGCGCCATGCACCGATCTGCGCGCTCAGGTAGTCGGCGTGCAGGCCGACCAGGCCAGGGATCGCCGGCTGCATGCCGGTGAGCGTCGCACCGTGGCAGGCCACGCAGGCCGGCAGCTTGCGGGACGGGTCGCCTTGCGTGACGAGCTGCTTGCCGCGCGCGAGCGTCGCGGCCGGCAGCGTCGGCTTCGCCGGCGTCGGGTACGGCGGGCGTTCGGCCGAGAAGTGCTCGGCCATCTCGCGCAGGTAGTCGTCGTTCAGGTACGTCAGCAGGTAGTTCATCGGCGGGTACTTGCGCCGGCCGTCACGGAAGTTGACGAGCTGGTTGTACAGGTACTCGGCCGGCTTGCCGGCAAGACGCGGGAAGTAGTCGTTGTCCGTACCCTGGCCATGGACGCCATGGCAGGCCGTACAGCCGCGCACGCGCTCGGCCATGGTATCGGGTGCCTTGAGCGGCGCCTGCTGGGCGTGCGCTTGCTCCGTGGGCTTGGTCTGCGCTTGGGCAGCGCTCATAAGGCCCGCGCCGCCGAACATCAGAACGGCGAGCAGCGGACGGAAGAGGCGTCTTGAAGACACACGAGACTCCATGTTTATTCGACGGGGACCTGTCCGGGCTACGATCGGCTCGGCGCATGACGGCAAGGCAGCCGGGCTGCTGCGACGCGGCATTCTATCATCGATGGGTAATGACGGCTATTTGGCAAAAGGACATCGGTTCCTGTCCGTTTGCGACTTGCGACAATTTGACGCGCATTGCGCCGCACCTGTGTGAACCGGCGTGCGTTTTCACCATCGAAGACCGTACACTCGCGGGTCGCGCGGCGCCGCCTCCGCCGCAGGTCCAGTCATTTCTCCCGTTTCCGGATTCATCGATGACGTTTTCTACCGTGCCGTTGCCTTCCTCACGCTGTCCGTCCCGTTGCCGCTTCGTCGGCCTGCCGCTTTCGGGAGGGTGTGCGCGATGAAGTTCGACAGCTTGTGGATCGGTCAGGTCGCGCTCGCGGCGCTGATGGACGCCGCGTTCGCGATGGCGGTCGGCTCGGCGCTGCTCAAGGCATGGCTCGGCAAGGACGGTGCACGCCCGGTCGTCGCGCCGTCCCATCCCGCGTGGCTGCGCGCGCAACATTCGCTGGTTGCGGCGGCGCTGGCGCTGGTGCTCGCGGATCTCGGCTGGCTCGTCTACGAGGCCGCGACGATGAGCGGCGCGGGGCTCGGCGGCGCGTTCGCCGCGATTCCCGTGATGCTGACGCAGACCCATACGGGCTTCGCATGGAGCGTCGCGTTCGCCGGCGCCGTGGTGCTCGCGATCGTCGCGCTGGCGAAGCCGGAAGGTCCGGCCGCGCACGCGGTGCTGTGGCTCGCGGTGATCGTGGTCGCGGCCGGCAAGGCCTCGCTCGGCCATGCGGCCGATACGGGCGCGCTGTCCGCGGCGGTCGGCGTGCAGACGCTGCACCTGCTCGCGACCGCCGTGTGGGGCGGCCTCGTGCTCGCGGGCGGGCTCGCGGTGCTGCCGGCGCTCGGGTCGTCGGTTGCGCGCGGCGCGCTGATCCGCATCGGCCAGCACCTGTCGCGTACGTCGATCGTCGCGGTCGTGTTCGTGCTCGGCACCGGCGCGCTCAATGCGATCCGCGGGCTCGGCGGCTCGCTTGCGCCGCTCGACGGCAGCACGTGGGGGCGCGTGTTGCTGCTGAAGCTGCTGCTCGTCGCGCTCGCGCTCGTGCTCGGCGGCCTGAACCGTTTCTCGGCGCTGCCGCGCCTGCGCCGCACCGCGTCGACCGAGGATGCGCACACGTTCCGCAACATCCTGCATCTCGAGGCGCTGACGATGATCGGCGTGTTCGTCGCGGCCGCGGTGCTGTCGTTCAGCGTGCCGGGGTTCGCGGCGCTCGGCTGACGGCCGGTTGCGCGCGGCGCGACGCAAGGCCGCCGACGCGCATCCGCCACGTGCATTCGCCATGTGCGCGGCGCCGCGCCGGGCATGCAAAAACGGCTGCCTGTCGGGCAGCCGTTCTCGTATCGATACTTGCCGCGACTCAGCGCGACTCAGCGCGACTCAGCGCGACTCAGCGCGCACGCCGCGCATCGCGCTCACCACTCGGCGACGCTGCCGTCCGCGTGTCGCCATACCGGGTTGCGCCAGCGGTGGCCCGTCTTCGCCATCTCGCGCACCTTCTCCTCGTTCACGTCGATGCCGAGCCCCGGGCCCTGCGGGATCGCGACGAAGCCGTCCTCGTAGTGGAACACCTCGGGATTGCGCAGGTAGTCGAGCAGGTCGTTGCCCTGGTTGTAGTGGATGCCGAGGCTCTGCTCCTGGATGAACGCGTTGTAGCTGACCGCGTCGAGCTGCAGGCACGCGGCGAGCGCGATCGGCCCGAGCGGGCAGTGCAGCGCGAGCGCGACGTCGTAGCTCTCCGCGAGCGTCGCGATCTTGCGGCACTCGGTGATGCCGCCCGCGTGCGACGCGTCGGGCTGGATGATGTCGACGTAGCCGCCTGCGAGGATGTGCTTGAAGTCCCAGCGCGAGTAGAGCCGCTCGCCGAGCGCGATCGGCGTGTTGGTCTGGTTGACGATGTCGCGCAGTGCCTCGGCGTTCTCCGACAGCACCGGCTCCTCGATGAACATCAGCTTGTACGGGTCGAGCTCCTTCGCGAGCACCTTGGCCATCGGCTTGTGCACGCGGCCATGGAAGTCGACGCCGATTCCGACGTGCGGGCCGACCGCGTCGCGCACGGCCGCGACGTTCGCGATCACCTGCTCGACCTTGTCGTAGGTGTCGACGATCTGCAGCTCCTCGGAGCCGTTCATCTTCACGGCCTTGAAGCCGCGCTCGACCACCGCACGCGCATTGTTCGCGACGTCGCTCGGCCGGTCGCCGCCGATCCACGAATACACCTTGATGCGATCGCGCACCTGGCCGCCGAGCAGCGCATGCACTGGCACGCCGTGATGCTTGCCCTTGATGTCCCACAGCGCCTGGTCGACGCCCGCGATCGCGCTCATCATGATCGGGCCGCCGCGGTAGAAGCCCGCGCGGTACATCACCTGCCAGTGATCCTCGATCAGCAGCGGGTCGCGGCCGACGAGGTAGTCGGCCAGCTCCTGCACGGCGGCCTCGACCGTGTGCGCGCGGCCTTCGACGACAGGCTCGCCCCAGCCGACGATGCCCTCGTCGGTTTCGATCTTGAGGAACAGCCAGCGCGGCGGGACGACGAAGGTTTCGAGGCGGGTGATTTTCACGATGCGTGTCTCCAGGATTGACCGGCGCGGGCAGTCGGGCGCCGCGCGCGGTCGCGTGCTTTCGCGGTTATCCTAGCGCAGGCCGATAAAAAATAGTATTAATAGCACTATTGTGCAGATAGTGGGCAGCCGGACCACCCGGGTACCGGCATAACGGAGAACGATCATTCGACGCGACCTGCATGGACAGACGGCCTTCCGGCTCGCCACGGCGATCCTGCGCGGCGACTACCCGCCCGAGTCGCTGCTGCCGAGGGAACCCGACCTGATGGAGATGTACGGCGTGAGCCGCACGGTGATGCGCGAGGCGCTGCGCACGCTCACGTCGAAGGGGCTCGTCGAGTCGCGGCCGAAGATCGGCACGCGCGTGCGGCCGCGCGGCGTATGGAACCTGCTCGACGCCGACCTGCTCGACTGGTATGCGCGCGTCGCGCCGCCGCTCGCATTTGCGCTGAAGCTGCAGGAGATGCGCGAGATGGTCGAGCCATACGCGGCCGCGCTCGCCGCGCGCATGCATACACCGGAAACGTTCGACGCGATCGACGGCGCGGCGTGCGCGATGGCCGCCGCGCGCAACGTCGACGAATGGGTGCGCGCCGACCTGCGCTTTCACCTGAGCGTGCTCGAGGCCGGCGGCAACGAGTTGCTGGTGCCGCTCGGCACGCTGATCGATCGCACGCTCGAGGCGCAGCTGCACCTGAATGCGCGCCGCGCGGACGTGTACAACGCATCGCTCGCCGAGCACACGGCGGTCAGCGACGCAATCCGCGTGCGCGACGAGGACGGTGCGCGCCGCGCGATGGCGGCGCTGCTCGCGGTGACGCGCGCGCGGATCGAGATGTCGTGACGCGAAATGGCGGCGCGGCGCGGTGCGGTGCGGTCAGGCGTTCACGCAGCCGCCCGGCTTGTGGATGCGCGCGATGGTCGCGATCAACGTGCGCTGTCTCGAAGGCGTCGATCTCGACGCGCTGCCGGTCACGCACTACGACGGCCGCTCGCACTGAGCGGCGCATCGGCGCATGACAGGACGCACTGCCGTCAGGACGGTTGCGCGGCCGCGGCACCCGTCGCGGGCGCTGCCGCGTGCGGTGCGGCGCCCGCGGTGCGCGTGCCGGTGCCGGCCGGGCGTTCGATCAGCGGCGCGAGCGCCGGCGCCATCGACTTCAGCAACTGCACGGCCATCGCGCTCGTGAAGTCGTAGCGTGCCGCGTACGGTTCGTGCGCGGTCGCCGTCAGGACCCCGAAGAACCGGTCGCCGAGCACGAACACGAACGTGCCGCTGCGGTTCACCTTGCGCGACTCGATCAGCCGCGCGCCGCGCGCGTAGACGTTGAAGCGCTGGTCGCCTGTCCCGGTCTTGCCGTACACGTCGAGCGTCTTGCCGTCGGGCAGCGTGAAGCCGCCCGCGAGGCGGCGCGCGGTGCCGTTGAGCACGACGTCGCGCAGCAGCGTGTGCGCGACGTTGACGATCTCGGGCGACAGCACCGGTTGCGGCTGCGCGGCCGCGCGCACGAAGCGTGTTTCGTACGGCGTGCCCTTCGCGAAGTCGAGCCGCGTGATCGTCTCGGTCGGCGCTTTCTGGCCGCCGTTCGCGATCAGGCCGATCAGTTTCGCGAGCGCGTCGGGCTGGTCGCCCGATGCGCCGATCGCGGCCGCGTACGACGGCGTGACTTCCGCGAACGGGTAGCCGAGTGCCCGCCACGACTTCGTGATCTCCGCGTACGCGCGCAGTTCGACCATGCGACGGATGCGGCGGTCCTGGGTCGCGTGGTAGCGCGTCTTGTACAGCCACGAGTACGTGTAGAAACGCGCGTCGCGGCTGTCGCGCTGGACATCGGCAAGCGGCGCCGCCGGGTGGGCGCGCAGGTAGTTGAGCGTCCACAGCGCGAGCGGATGCACGCTCGCGATATAACCGCGATCGTTGAGGTTGAAGCGGTCGATCGCGTACTTCGCGTAAAGCCTGGCGAGATCGTCGTCGGACAGCGTCGCGGCCGGCGTGCCCTTCAGTTGCGCACGCATCTGCGCGTCGAACCACGCGAGCGATTCGTTCGGCGCGACGCTGCGCAGCACCGTCGCGATCTTCGGCGGCGACTTGCGCACGTCCTTCAGCATCAGCGCGAGCGCGTCGTCGGGCGCCTTGCCCGCATAGCGCGTGTAGTAGCGCTTCACGTAGACCTGGCTTTCGCCGTCGACAAACTGCTGCAGGTAATGCCGGCGCTGTTCGGGGTCGCCGAGCCACGACGACGACGGGCCGGCCGCCTGCAGCGTCTCGTAGTGGACGATGTCGCGCATCAGCCGCACGAACACGAGGTTGACCGAGTGCTCGAAGGCCGCGTGCAGCGTCAGGATGCGGCCGTTGTCCGACTTTTCGAAGTTCGAGAACACCTGTGCGCCGCCGCCCGTGTAGAACACGTCGGGGCTCGCCGAATACTTGCGTTCGACGGCCGCGTCGAGCATCGCCTGCAGCGAGCGGTCGCGCGTATGCGACAGGTAGTCGAGCGCCCAGTGCGACAGCCCGTCGATCGGGTCGGGCTTCACGCGGGCCAGCTCCGCGTTCGACAGGTTCGCGTAGCGCGCATGCAGGTCGGACACGATCTGCAGGTAGGTGATCAGCGTGCGCAGCTTCGCGGTCGAGCCGAGGTTGATGCGGCCGCCGCGATTGACGTCGAACGGCTCGTTCACGCTGTCGGTCTGCACGCGCAGCAGGTTCGCGCCGTTGCGGTGTTCGTACAGCGTGAAGCTGTACGTGAGGTGCGACGGGTCGTCCTTCGGTGCGAGCATCTCGAAACCGTACAGGCCGGCCGCCTGCGCGCCGTCGCGCGTCGACGCCCGTGCGAGCCGTTCGGCGACGGCCTGCTGCACGCCGTTGTCGAGCGTGCTGGTCGCCTGCAGGTCGAACTGGTCGAGCTGGTACAGGTCGCTGATGCCGAGCGCCGACAGCAGCGACGCGCGCGCGGACGTCACGGCCTTGCGCGACACGAACGACTGCACGTGCACGGCGGCCGGCGGCGCGCTGCGTTCGATCTGCGCGGCAAGCGCGGCGTCGCGCAGCGCCGGCGAGATCACGCCGCCGTTCGACAGCAGCCTCAGGTAGCTGTCGGTCAGCCGTTCCAGGGCCGGATAGCCGCGATTGAGGAAGTACGACGGCGCGCGCTGCGCGATGATCAGCGACAGCACCTCGCGGAACGCCTTGCCTTGTTCGTCGACGTTGTCGCCCGTCGTCGGCGCGGACAGGATGCGGTTCACGTCGTTGAAGTCGCGGCCGTACCACGCGGCGAGGCCGTCGCCGATGCCGGTGATCTCGCCGATGTGCGGCCGCGCGGCGAGCGGGACGGAATTCAGGTAGCGCACGACGATGGTGCGGCGCGCGAGCATCGTCTGCGGGCCGTTCAGGTAGGCACGCACCGACGCCGACGCGATCTGCCGCAGCTTCTCGGGCGGCGTCGCGGTGCGGCCCTCGGGCGAATGGCGGAACTTCTCGATCTGCGTCGCGAGCGTGCTGCCGCCCGGGCGCGCCTGGTGGCGGTTGACGACGTGCAGCGCCTGGTCGGCGAGCGCGCGGCTGAAGCGCCCCCAGTCGATCGCCGGGTTGCGGTTCGGCTCGTTCGCGTCGAGCAGGTAGCGATCCTCGATGAACAGCAGCGAATCGACGATCACGCGCGGCACCCTGTCGAAGTCGGCATAGACGCGCTGCGGAAACACGGTCGCGAACAGCGGCGCGCCGGTCGAGTCGAACAGCGTCAGGCCCGCCTGGTCCTTCTCCTCGAACGGGAGGAACAGCCCGCGATCGCCGATCGACAGCATCCGCTGCGAATCGCGCGCCTGCTTGCCGACGACGAAGCCGCGCGCGAGCAGCCGTTCCTGGAACGCCGGAATCATCGCGTAGCCGAGGCGCTGGTCGTACGGGCCGTTCGCGGGGAAGCGGATGCGATCGCTCGGGCCCGCCTCGAGCGTGTAGCCGACGTCGCGGGTGAGATCGGACAGGTAGTGCGCCTGCAGCCGGGACGTTTCGATCTCGCTCTGCACGAGCCGCGCGACGATCGCCACCGCGATCAGCAGCGCGGCGAGCAGGGACCACTTGACCCACGTCCAGACCGATGCGGGACCGGTCACGCGCGGCAGGATACGATTCAGCGGCCGATTCATGGCGGCGTCTCCCTGAAGGCGCGGGCTCCGGCCGCACCCCATTAAGGATTAGTGTAGTCCTCCGCAGCGGGCTGCCAAGGGCGTCGACTACCGAGATGCGTCGACGCAACGTGCATGCCTGTGATGCGCGGCAACGGGCGCCGCGCCGAGATGGTGCGCGCCGCTGCGGCTTGAACGTTTGCGCGTTGCGCGCGGCGACGTCCGCGTGGCAGGGGCGGCGGCGGGCAGGCCCGCGCGGCCGGGCCGACGGACGATGCACGGATTTCGTGCGCTGCGGCATCGTTCCAATTCGGGCCGGAACCCGTTCGTGAAAGGGGGGGGCGTCGCACGGCGACGCTACGGGTTTCCGCGATAGCCGCGCGCGCCGGCGGCGGGTACGATCGCCGGATGTGCGGCGCATGTCCGCTTCCGCCCGGAGTCCCATGGCGATCCATCCCGTCGCACTCGTGTGCACGGCCATCCTCGGGCTGCTGCTGTTCGGGCTCGGGTTCGTCGTGTCCGTCACGCGCTTTCGATGCACCATCGGGTCCGGGTGTGCGTCCGACCCGACGAACGGGTTGCACAAGATCGTGCGCGCGCACGGCAACACGGCCGAATACGCGCCGTTCCTCGCGGTGCTGTTTCTCTATTTCGGCGCCCACGATCCGTCTCGCGCGATCCTCGCGCTGATCGTCGCGTCAACCGCGTTCCGCTGCCTGCTGGTCATCGGATTGCTCGCGTGGCCGACGATGGCCAACCCGAATCCCGTGCGTTTCATCGGCGCGCTCGGCACCTATCTGTGCGGGGCCGCGCTGTGCGTCGCGCTGTTCGTCTGAACGGCGGCGCGACCGCCACAGCAGCGTCGCGCGATCGTGCCGGCGCACGGCTTCGACGAAGCAGTGGATCAGGTAGTCGCAGGCAATCGTGTTCAGCGCATCGCGGCGCGTGTGCACGCCGACCGACACGGCCGGAATCGTTTCCTCCACGTCGATCGCGACCATCCGCTCGCGAATCCAGTCGATTTCCATGAAGCGCTTCGGCACGCACGACACGGTGTCGGTGTGCACCGACAGCGAAAACGCCGCGCTGAACGACGTGCATTCGACGATCGGCTGCGGCGCATCGGGCGCCGATTCGACGGGGCACGCGGCGGTTGCCGCGATCAACGGCCCCGGCACGTCCGCGAACGACCGCCAGTTCGAGGCGCGGATCGGCGTCCGGCACAAGTTCTGACGAATGCGGCGATCGGCTAGCGGCGGCCGCGAGCGGTGATATGCTCGCGGCACGCCCGCGATCGACGGGCGGATTCCGATTGCCCGCGTGCGGCCGTGATGCCGCGCTGCACGGCATTTCCGAGGGAAGGACCGACACATGAGCCGCAAATTCATTCTGAAGGGCGACACGACCGACCACGGCGGTGTCGTGCTCGACGGGATCGCCAATTCGTCGTTCGACGGACGCGAACTCGCCTATCTCGGCGCGTCGGTGTTCTGCGCCGCCTGCAAGTCGCCCGGCGTGATCGTGTCCGACGGCGGCGAGCGGACGATGACCGTGATGGGCAAGGTCGTCGCGCTCGAACACGACCTGTGCCAGTGCCAGTGCACGCCGCAGCCGAAGCTGATCGCGTCGCAGGCCACCGGGACGATCACCGGATGAAACCCGCCGCGCGGATGCGCGCGGCATCCGCGCGGCCTCGGCGCACGGCCAACGGCCGTCAGACGCTGCCTTCGGTTTCGATCACGAGGATGCGTGCTTCGCCGAGCGGATGCGCGACGTGCTCGGTGCCGGCCGTCGCGTGGAACACGTCACCCGTTTCGAGCACCGTCGCGTGCTCGACGCCTGCTTCCCGATAACGCATCTCGACGCGACCGTCGAGCACCGCGAACACTTCCTCGCCGTCGTTCACGTGCCATCGATACGGCTGGTCGGTCCAGTGCAGGCGAACCGTGATGCCCCCCAGGTTCGCGATGTCGAGCGCGCCCCACGCACGGTCCGCGGTGAACGCGGCGCTGCGGACGATGTTCATCGATATGTTCTCCGGCGCGAGTGCGCGTCGTCTTTCAGTCGTCGAGGCAATTTCTACGTATCCGCATTCAGCGCGACATCGCGCGCAGCGCCTGTTCGATCGTCGCCTTGCGCTTCGCGAAACCGGCCGCCGAACGTTCGGTGACGCGCTTCACGACGGCTGCCGGCGCGGTGTCCGGCGAACCGGCGTCGAACGGCGGCGCGGGCGCGTACTCGAGTTGCAGCTGGATCGCCTGCGCTTCCTCGTCGCCGGCCAGTTCCGCGGCGATCGTCAACGCGAAGTCGATGCCGGCCGTGACGCCGCCGCCCGTGATCAGGTTGCCGTCGCGCACCACGCGCTCGCGCACCGGCACCGCGCCGAGCGGTTCGAGCAGCGTGTGGAACGCCCAGTGCGTCGTCGCGCGCCGCCCGCGCAGCAGGCCGGCCACGCCGAGCAGCAGCGCGCCCGTGCAGACCGACGTCACGTAGCGCGCGGTGGCCGCGCGCTGCTGCACGAAGGCGATCGTTTCGGCATCGAGCAGCAGTTCGTTGATCCCGATGCCGCCCGGAATGCAGATCACGTCGAGCGGCGGGCAATCGTCGAACGTGCAGGTCGGCGCGAGCGCGAGCCCGCTGCTCGACGCGACGGTGTCGCGCGACTTCCAGACCAGGTGGACGGCCGCGTCGGGCAGCGACGCGAGCACGTCGTGCGGGCCGGTGAGATCGAGTTGCTGGACGCCCGGGAACACGAGAAAGCCGATATGCAGGGTCATGCGAAGACTCCGGTTGGAAGGGGGGGCGCACCGTTGCCGGCGCGGGATGGACAGATCGATTCTAGGCGCGTAGTGTTTGGCGAAATTGCCATATCACCCACGTTTTCAGCCAATCGCCATGCCTGCCGCCCCGCGTTCGATCCTGGTTCTCGCGTTCCCTCGTGCCCAGCTGCTCGACGTATCGGGGCCGCTGCAGGTGTTTGCGTCCGTCAACGAGCTCGCGCAGGAGCGCGGCCAGCCGGCGCCCTACGCGCCGCGTGTCGTCGCGGCCGAGGCCGGGCCCGTCGAGACGTCGTCGGGTCTCGTCGTGATGGCCGAGTCGCTGCGCTCGGCCGCACGCCATCCCGATACGCTGATCGTCGCCGGCGGCAAGGGCGTGCATGCGGCATCCCGGGATGCGCGGCTGGTGCGCTGGGTGCGGCAGCAGGCGGCGCGCACGCGGCGCGTCGCGTCCGTCTGCACCGGCGCATTCCTGCTCGCCGAGGCCGGCCTGCTCGACGGGCGCCGTGCGGTCACGCACTGGGCGCGCTGCGACGAGTTCGCGGCGCGCTATCCGAACGTGCGCGTCGAATCCGATCCGATCTTCATCCGCGAAGGCGCGCTGTGGACCTCGGCCGGCGTGACGGCCGGCATCGATCTCGCGCTCGCGCTGGTCGAGGAGGACCTGGGGCGGGCGACCGCGCTCGACGTCGCGCGCGAACTCGTCGTGTTCCTGAAGCGCCCGGGCGGACAGGCGCAGTTCAGCACGATGCTGTCGATGCAGCGCACCGACGACCGGTTCGGCGAACTGCATGCGTGGATGGCCGAGCACCTGACGGCCGACCTGTCGGTGCCCGCGCTGGCCGAGCGCGCAAGCATGAGCGAGCGCAGCTTCGTGCGCCACTACCGCGCGGGCACCGGCCGCACCCCCGCGCGCGCGGTCGAGCAGCTCCGCGTCGAGGCCGCGCAGCGCCTGCTCGGCGAAACGGCATGGCCCGTCAAGCGGATCGCCGCGCGTTGCGGCTTCGGCTCCGAGGAGACGCTGCGACGCTGTTTCGTGCGGGTGCTGGGCGTGTCGCCGCAAGGCTATCGCGAGCGCTTCGTGCGATAACGCACGGCGTGCGGCTGCGCTCGGGGCCGGAACGATCGCCGAGTGAAACTGAACGGAAATCGATCGCTTTCCAGTCCGAAACGCAGGAACTATTCAGGATCAGAGAACAATGGACGGGGGCTTGTGCCGTGCCCGTCGCGCGCTCTATTCTGTTCCGTTGGCGATTCGAAGGGGGAGCAGCATGGACCGAATCCAGGCAATGGAAGTTTTTACCCGTGTGGTCGACGCGAACAGCTTCACACGCGCGGCCGACACGCTCGCGATGCCGCGCGCGTCGGTGACGACCATCATTCAGAACCTCGAGGCGCTGCTGGGCGTGCGCCTGATGCACCGGACGACACGCAGGCTGTCGCTCACGCCGGAAGGCGCGGCGTACTACGAGCATTGCACGAAGATCATCTCGGAGATCGCGGAGGCCGACGCGAGTTTCCAGACGGGCAACCGCAAGCCGAGCGGCGTGCTGCGTGTCCACATGCCGAGTTCGCTCGGGCGGCGCATCGTGCTGCCGTCGCTGTCGATTTTCCGGCAGCGCTACCCCGACATCACGCTCGAACTGGGGCTCTCCGACCGCTACGTGGATCCGGTCGAGGAGGGCATCGACTGCATGATCCGGGTCGGGCCGCTCGAGGATTCGTCGATGGTCGCGCGGCGGATCGGGATGCTGAAGCGCGTGACCTGCGCGTCGCCCGACTACCTCGCGCGTCACGGCGAGCCGCACGAGATTGCCGATCTCGCCGACCATCACGCGGTGAATTTCCGTGCGAGCCACGGCGCGCGTGCGATTCCGTGGGTGTTCATGATCGACGGCAAGCCGTTCGAGGTGCGGATGAACGGCAGCGTCACGGTCAACGATTCGGATGCCTACGTGACGTGCGGGCTCGAAGGGTTCGGGATGATCCAGCCGACGCTGTTCATGGTGCTGCCGAACCTGCTCGACGGCTCGCTGGTCGAGGTGCTGCCTGACTGCAATCCGAAGCCGAAGCCGATTTCGATCGTGTATCCGCACAACCGGCACCTGTCGCAGAAGGTGCGCGTGTTCGCCGACTGGGTCGCGGAGGTGTTCGAGGCGACGCCGTCGCTGGAAGGCGGGGAGAACTGGCGCGGGCGGGTGGGGGCGCAGGCGGCGAAGCTGCAGCGAGGGGCGGTGGCGGCGTGAGGCGCCGGGGTGCGGCCGGGGTGGCCGTGCCGCCGGTCACCGCGGTGTTGGCGTCCCGGAAAAGCCGCGTGTCGATGCCGCGGTTTCAGTTGCGGGATTGATCCGGAACAGCGCCTTGCCCCGCGCGATCGCGCAGTGCGGCGGGCAATTTCCACAGCATCAGTTCGCGCGTGCCGATTGCCCACAGCGCAGAACCGTCCCACGAAAAGGCCAGCGCCTGGATCTCGCTGTTTTTGGGTAGCGACGATGCGTCAAGCTGCACGGGCGTGCGGCCCTGTGCGACATCCCAGAGTGCCACGCGATGTTGCCAGCCGCCCGCTTTGCAGGTCGTACCCATCGCAAGGAAGCGACCGTTTGCCGAACGGGCGGCGGCCTTGAAGGTGTCGGCAGCGCCCAGCAGGGCCGACGTTACGTGCCCGTTCTTGAGATCCACCACATGCATGCCGACGAAGCGCGCCCGTTTCGGACCCGGGGCCTTCACGGGAGGTGGCATGCTGCCGTCGTCGTCGAGCAACAGCTCGAAGCCTGTCGCGATCCATTGACCCTGCGGCGAGCCGAGCGGCTTGGGCGCCCAATGAGCGATGCCGGCGGCGCTGACGGAATCCGGCGCGCCGAAGCGCTGGGGCAACACGATCGTACGCAGCGTGCGGCCGGTGCGGGCGTCCAACTCGGCGAGCCCTTGCGAATCCTCCGTCCAGTAGCTCCCGGAAGGCCGCCAGCGTACCGGCCAGATCAGCGCATTGCTGCCGTTGCTGATCTCGTCCATCAGCGACTGGCGTACCGACGAAAGCGTCGTGACGAACGGCCATGGATCGTCGTTGCCCGGCGGCGGTGACGCCGGGCGCTGCACGGTCAGGAACGCGGAGCCGACCGGATTCGCGTCCTTCTCGCCATGCCGGAGGTCATGCCAGAAATTGGCCGGCAGATCGTCATCGAGAATCCAGGACATATCGCTCATCTGATGGTCTCGCCAATCGGTCTCGCTCGGCCAGACGACTTCATGACGATCGACCTTGCTGCTCGCGATGTCGTATCGGTACAGGCTTGGCTTGCTCTTGGCGTCGGGCTGGCCGTCGAACCAGACGGCGCTGCCGTCGCCGTTGATCATCATCTGTCGCGGCCCCTCCTTGCCGTGCCAGATTTCGTCCGCCTGCAACGCGCCGTTGGCCGCGCGCAGCCGCCACACGTACTCGTTCCAGCCGCGGTTGTCGGCCACCTGGGCGCTGAACAGCAGGCTGCCATCCGGCAGGCCGAGGATGTCGTGCGGGTACAGCAACGTGCGTTGCGACGGGTCGGTCACGAACTTGTCCCAGCGGATGATCGACGGCTTGATTACCGGGGCGCTCGGGTCCGGCGCCACCGGCTTGATGGCGGGGGGCGGCATCGACGGTGCCGAGGGCAACTGCCATGCAGCGGGCGACGTGGCGATTTCCAGCGTGGCCGGCAGTGCGGACAACGCGTCGGTCAATGCCGTGAACACGTCGGCCGGGACGACGGAGATGCCGGTCCTGCTGGATTGCGTCCGGTTGCCGCTGAACATGTCCAGGTCCTGGAGTGTCAATGCTTTCCACAGGCTGTAGTCGGGGTTGGGCCGGGAGTCGATGCGACCGAACTGAACGACCGTCGCCGGATGCCCGAATAGGGCGCTTGTGTCCTGCACCCTGACGAACAGCGCGCTCCGGTACTGGCCGGTGATGCCGTCGCTATGATCCTGGCGGGCTTCCCAGAACGCGTAGGTGGGTTGCAGCGCGGGCAGGCCGGAGCCGCGGGACAGCCGGTCGACGCGGGCCCGAGCCTGATCCATGCGCCAGTCCAGTTCCTGCCGGGTGATTGCGCCTTGTTGCAGCGCCTGCTGCAGTTTCGGCAGGGTCGCATGGTCGGCGATGGCTGCGCGCAGGTCTGGCCGGCGCGACAACAGGACATGGCTCCAGGGGTCCGGCAAATTCTGCAACTGCCAGCTATTGGCACTGGCCTTGACCGGGCTCGTCCGTTGCAGCACGCGCTCCACGAGCGGCTGCACCTGGTCATAGGGAGCGGAGACCAGCAGGAACACGGCTTCCGCATAAGCTTGCCGGTTCTTGCCGTTGTCCCAGATCAGCACCTGTTCGCCTCGACGGGCGGCTACTTCGTAATCGTCGTCGTGCCCGGTGTCGTGCAGTTGCTCGAATCTCCAATGCAGGCCGTCGACAGTGGTGTCTGGCAGCGGGTCGGCCTGGCAGGCGAGCGGGGTTGCGATGCCGATCAGAATCGACAGGAAGCATGCGAGGCGTCTTCTCATTGACGTTATGCCTGGATGCAGCGGGAATTTGGACGTACCGATTCTAAGTGCGGTGTCGTGTGCGTACTGCGGTGTGCCGGGCGGCATTGCGCGGGGTATCGATTTTTGCGCCGTTCGGTATCACCGCGTACAGGCGTTGATGATGCGTTCGTTGAGATTGATGTTGTTTAGGTCGCCGGGTGCTGAGCGCAGCTTGAAGGGACTGAGGGCGACCCGGAGATACCAGGTGCCGTGGCGATCGCGTCGCGGGCGGGGAATTTCGATCATCCGTGCCACTTGCCGTGACATCGGAAAAATGAAAAAGCCGCTGCTTCTTTCGAAACAGCGGCTCTCGCATTTGGTGGCGAATCAGGGACTCGAACCCCGGACCTGCGGATTATGATTCCGTCGCTCTAACCGACTGAGCTAATTCGCCGAAGAGTTGAATTATGTAGATCGATGCTCGGGCTGTCAACACCTTTTTTCATCTTCCGCGAAAAAAGTTGCCGGCGGCCCGTGCCGCCCTCCACCCTCAATCCTGCGCGTAGATGTTCGAGTCCTTCGTCTCCTTGACGAACAGCAGGCCGATCACGAACGTGGCCAGCGCGATCACGATCGGATACCAGAGGCCCGAGTAGATGTCGCCCTTCGCCGCGACGATCGCGAACGCGGTGGCCGGCAGGAAGCCGCCGAACCAGCCGTTGCCGATGTGGTAGGGCAGCGACATCGACGTGTAGCGGATCCGCGTCGGGAACATCTCGACCAGCATCGCGGCGATCGGGCCGTAGACCATCGTCACGTAGATCACGAGGATCGTCAGGATCACGATCGTCATCGGCCAGTTGAGCTGCGCCGGGTCCGCCTTGGCCGGGTAGCCGGCCGCCTTCAGCGTCGACCCGAGCGTCTTGTCGAACGCCGCGCCCTGCGCCTTCGCGTCGGCCGCCTTGCCTTCGTAGGCCGGGATCACCGTGTCGCCCACCTTGATCTGCGCCGTCGCGCCGGCCGGTGCCGCGACGTTCTCGTAGTTCAGGCCGGCTTTCGCGAGCGCGCTCTTCGCGATGTCGCACGAGTTCGTGAACTTCGACGTACCCACCGGGTTGAACTGGAACGAACAGGCGGCCGGATCGGCGATGACCGTGATCGGTGACTTCTGCGTGGCGATCTCGAGCTGCGGGTTCGCGTAGTGCGTGAGCGCCTTGAACAGCGGGAAGTAGGTCAGTGCCGCGATCAGGCAGCCCGCGAGGATGATCGGCTTGCGGCCGATCTTGTCCGACAGCGAACCGAAGAACAGGAAGAACGGCGTGCCGATCAGCAGCGCGATCGCGATCAGGATGTTCGCGCTCGCCCCGTCCACCTTCAGCGTCTGCGTGAGGAAGAACAGCGCGTAGAACTGGCCCGTGTACCACACGACGGCCTGGCCGGCGGTCAGGCCGACGAGCGCGAGGATCACGATCTTCAGGTTCTTCCACTGGCCGAACGCTTCGGTCAGCGGCGCCTTCGACGTCTTGCCTTCCGCCTTGATGCGCAGGAACACCGGCGATTCGTTCAACTGCATCCGGATCCACACCGACACCGCGAGCAGCAGGATCGACGCGACGAACGGCACGCGCCAGCCCCAGCTGCCGAACGCTTCCTCGCCGATGAAGGTGCGCACGCCGAGGATCACGAGCAGCGACAGGAACAGGCCGAGCGTGGCGGTCGTCTGGATCCACGCGGTGTAGAAGCCTCGACGGTTGGCCGGCGCGTGCTCGGCGACGTAGGTCGCCGCGCCGCCGTACTCGCCGCCGAGCGCGAGACCCTGCAACAGCCGCATCGCGATGAAGATCACGGGCGCGGCGATGCCGATCGACGCGTAGCCGGGCAGGAAGCCGACCACGAAGGTCGAGATGCCCATGATCACGATCGTCACGAGGAACGTGTGCTTGCGGCCGACGAGGTCGCCGAGGCGGCCGAACACGATCGCGCCGAACGGCCGCACCGCGAAGCCGGCCGCGAAGCCGAGCAGCGTGAAGATGAAGGCGGCGGTCGGGTTGACGCCGGAGAAGAAGCTCTTGCTGATGTAGGCCGCGAGCGAGCCGGCCAGGTAAAAGTCGTACCACTCGAACACGGTGCCGAGCGACGACGCGAAGATCACCTTCTTCTCTTCACCCGTCATCGGCGAGTGCGAAATTTGCCCGCCTAACGTTGCCATGAGTCGTCTCCAAGTCCCTTTGTAGGTGTGCGGCCGCCTTGGGTGAGGCCGGCCTGTTGACGATTATTGGTAGGGAAACTTACGGCGGACTGACTCGCGTCTGCAAAGCAGATGTGCGTCAACTTTCGTCTAAGTTTCGGCTTTTAGTGTCTATCGTGCTCGTAACGTCTCCGAAATCGTCGATTTCGGCGTAATCCGGGCAGCCTGCGGCGGCGCGCGTCAGGGTTAATCCGGGGCGGCTTCGGTCAGCGGCAGGCTGACGCGCACGAGCGTGCCGGCGAGGCGCGGGGCGTGCTGGTAGACGTGATCGTCGAGCGTCAGCGTGCCGCCGTGCTGCGTGGCGATCTCGCGCACGATCGCGAGCCCGAGGCCGCTGCCGTCGCCTTCGCGGCCGAGGATCCGGTAGAAGCGCTCGACGACGCGCTCGCGTTCGGCGGCCGGGATGCCCGGCCCGGTGTCCTCGACTTCGAGATGCACGAACCGCGCGGCGGGCTCGGCGCGCACGCGCACCGTGATGCGGCCGCCTTCCGGCGTGTAGCGGATCGCGTTGTCGATCAGGTTGCCGAGCATCTCGCGCAGCATCACCGGGTTGCCGTCGACGTCGAGCGGCGTGTCGTCCGGCGGGCCTTCGTAGCCGAGATCCATGCGTTTCGCGAGCGCGGCCTGCACCCAGTCGCGCACCGCGCGCCGCGCGAGCGAGGCGATCTCGACCGGCTCGAACGTCAGCCCGCTCGCACGGTTCTCGGCGCGCGCGAGCGCGAGCAGTTGCGTGACGAGCCGCGCGGCCTGCTCGGAGCTCGTCGCGATCTGTTCGAGCGAGCGCTGCACGTCGGGCGGCACGGGGTGGCGCAGCGCGAACTCGGCCTGCGTGCGCAGGCCCGCGAGCGGCGTCTTCATCTGGTGGGCGGCGTCGGCGATGAAGCGCTTTTGCAGCGCCATGTTCTGTTCGAGACGGGCGAGCAGGTCGTTGAACGACGTGACGAGCGGCTCGATCTCGGGCGGCGCGCGCTGCGCCTCGACCGGCGACAGGTCGTCCGGCCGCCGCGCGCGGATGTGCGCCTGCAGCGCGTTGAGCGGCGCGAGCCCGCGCGACAGCCCGAACCAGACCAGCAGGATCGCGAGCGGCAGGATCACGAACTGCGGCAGGATCACGCCCTTGATGATGTCGTTCGCGAGCGCGTTGCGCTTGTCCAGCGTTTCGCCGACCTGCACGAGCACGGGCTGTGCGCTGTCCGATTGCGGCAGCGCGACCGTCGTATACGCGACGCGCACGTCGTTGCCGCGCAGCAGGTCGTCGCGGAACATGACGACGCCCGGCGGCGGGCGGTCCTCGTCGCGCGGCAGCGGCATGTCGGCTTCGCCCGCGACCAGTTCGCCGCGGGTGCCGAGCACCTGGAAATAGACGCTGTCGACGTTGTCCGCGCGCAGGAAGTCGCGCGTCTGCTGCGGCAGCGTCAGCTCGGCGACGCCGTTTACCGGATGGATCTGCCGCGCGAGCACGTACGCGTTGGTCTCGAGCGCGCGATCGAACGGACCGTTCGCGATCGTCTTCGCGACGAGGTAGGTGACGGCGATGCTCATCGGCCACAGCAGCAGCAGCGGCGCGAGCATCCAGTCGAGGATCTCGCCGAACAGCGAGCGCGGGCGCGGCGCCTCGGGCGCATCGGTTTCGTCGGGCGGCGCGAACGGGTTCTCGTAGCGCGCGTCGCGCGCCTCGTCGGCGGCCGACGACGGCGCGCCGGTCGGGTGGCGGGTAGGGGCCGGCGTGGCCATCGCGGCGACGCCCGGGGTCAGCGCAGCGGCGTGCCGGCCACCGCGGGCTGGGGCGCGGCCGAGTCGGCGGGCGTGGCCGGCGCGGCCTTCTCGAGGCAGTAGCCGAGGCCGCGCACGGTCGAGATCCGTACGCCGCTGGGTTCGATCTTCTTGCGCAGCCGGTGCACGTAGACTTCGATCGCGTTGTTGCTGACTTCCTCGCCCCATTCGCACAGATGGTCGACGAGCTGCTCCTTCGACACGAGCCGGCCGATCCGCTGCAGCAGCACCTCGAGCAGGCCGAGCTCGCGCGCGGAGAGGTCGAGCACGCGATCGTTCGCGTACGCGATACGGCCGACCTGGTCGAACGCGAGCGAGCCGTGGCGCACGACGGTCGGGCCGCCGCCCGCACCGCGCCGGGTCAGCGCGCGCACGCGCGCCTCGAGCTCGTTGAGCGCGAACGGCTTCGCCATGTAGTCGTCGGCGCCGAGGTCGAGCCCCTTCACGCGCTCGTCGACGCTGTCGGCGGCCGTCAGGATCAGCACGGGGAGGTTGGAATTGCGGGCGCGCAGGCGCTTGAGCACGTCGAGCCCGGACATTTTCGGGAGCCCGAGGTCGAGGATCAGCAGGTCGAACGTCTGCATCGACAGTGCCGTATCGGCATCGACGCCGCTCTTCACGTGGTCGACCGCATAGCCCGATTGGCGGAGTGACCGGGTGAGGCCGTCCGCGAGTATGCTGTCGTCTTCCGCGATGAGAATTCGCATGGTGCTGACCGATGGCCGGCGGGGCGTTCGCGCCGGCCGGCTGTCTCCGAAGTTATTCGTGTACAACGCAGCCTGCATTGCGGGCTTGCACAAAACACTGTTTTTTTATACAGTGTCTGCATTCGTGGGCGGCGCTTGAAAGCGGGCGCGCCTCTGACAGACGCTGCTCATCATAGCAAAGGACGATTCATGGAAGATAGCAAGAAGGGCTCCGGGATGACCGCCGAGAAGAGCAAGGCGCTGGCCGCCGCGCTTGCCCAGATCGAGAAGCAGTTCGGCAAGGGCTCGATCATGCGCATGGGCGACGGCGAGGCGGCGGAAGATATCCAGGTCGTCTCCACGGGTTCGCTGGGCCTCGATATCGCGCTTGGCGTCGGCGGCCTGCCGCGCGGCCGGGTGGTCGAGATCTACGGCCCGGAATCGTCCGGTAAAACCACGCTCACGCTGCAGGTCATCGCCGAACTGCAGAAGCTGGGCGGCACCGCAGCGTTCATCGACGCCGAGCACGCGCTCGACGTCCAGTACGCGTCGAAGCTCGGCGTGAATGTGCCGGAGCTGCTGATTTCGCAGCCGGACACCGGCGAGCAGGCGCTGGAAATCACCGATGCGCTGGTGCGCTCGGGCTCCATCGACATGATCGTCATCGACTCGGTCGCGGCGCTCGTGCCGAAGGCCGAAATCGAAGGCGAGATGGGCGATTCGCTGCCGGGCCTGCAGGCCCGCCTGATGTCGCAGGCGCTGCGCAAGCTGACCGGCACGATCAAGCGCACGAACTGCCTCGTGATCTTCATCAACCAGATTCGTATGAAGATCGGCGTGATGTTCGGCAACCCGGAAACCACGACGGGCGGTAACGCGCTGAAGTTCTATGCGTCGGTGCGTCTCGACATCCGCCGGATCGGCTCGATCAAGAAGAACGACGAGGTGATCGGCAACGAAACCCGCGTGAAGGTCGTCAAGAACAAGGTGTCGCCGCCGTTCCGCGAAGCGATCTTCGACATCCTGTACGGCGAAGGCATTTCGCGTCAGGGCGAGATCATCGATCTCGGCGTGCAGGCGAAGATCGTCGACAAGGCCGGCGCCTGGTACAGCTACAACGGCGAGAAGATCGGCCAGGGCAAGGACAACGCGCGTGAATTCCTGCGCGAGAATCCGGAAATCGCGCGCGAGATCGAGAACCGCATCCGCGAATCGCTCGGCGTCGTCGCAATGCCCGATGGTGCAGGCAACGAAGCCGAGGCGGTGGACGAAGAAGAGTGATGGTCGGGCGCCGAGGTCAGGCTGGCGAGCCGGAGGAGAGCGACGCGCCCGAAGCGGCGGGTCGTCCCGGCCGGCGAGCCGGATCCTCGAGCGCCGATCGGCGGATCGCGGGCAGCCATGCCGCGAACCGCACCGCGACGAGGGCATCCGACGATGCCCTCGTTTCGTTTGAGATTGCCGCACCGGACGATCCGTTCGACGACGATGAATCGTTCGACGCGCACGACCGCTCTCGTCGTCGCGTGTCCGGTGTCAGTTTCCCTGGCGATCGCACAGCCGATGCGTCGGCGCCGGCCAGGGAAGATGTCTACACGCGCAGCAGCCAGCATCCGCGCCGCACGCGTCGAGCGTCGGGCGCTTCTGCCGGCACGTCTTCCGGTGATGCGCCCACCACCGGCGAACGCAAGTCGTCGAAGCCGCCGCGGTCCTTGAAGGGGCGTGCGCTCGGCTATCTGTCCAGGCGTGAATACAGCCGCGCGGAACTCGCGCGCAAGCTCGCGCCCTACGTCGGCGAAGACGAATCCGTCGAACCCGTGCTCGATGCGCTGGAACAGGAAGGCTGGCTGTCCGATGCGCGTTTTGCCGAGAGTCTCGTGCATCGCCGCGCGTCGCGTGTCGGCGTTGCACGCATCGTCAGCGAGCTGAAGCGCCATGCGGTCGGCGACACGCTCGTCGAAGAGGTGAACGCGCAGCTTCGCGAGACCGAATGGGCACGTGCGCAGGCGGTCTGGCGCAAGAAATTCGGTGCACTGCCGCAAACACCGGCCGAGCGGGCGAAGCAGGCGCGCTTTCTCGCCGCACGGGGCTTCTCGAGCGCGACCATCGTGAAGTTGCTGAAGGTCGGCGACGATTTCCCGATCGACGACTGACCGTGCCGATCGCGCGCGTGGCGCGCGATTTTGCTGCAACGCAACTGCTTCCGGACAGGCGGGAATACCCGCCGTCGCGTCAAAGTGTCTCAAATACCCAATATGCTAAAATCCGTGGGTTTTCCTCTTCGGCCTCAACCTCCAGCATGCCGCTATCCGAGCCCGTGCCCCGTCAGTTGCGACATCGACGCGCAATCCGAGCGGAAGCTTACGAGCGCGGCGACGGCTTGTGGGACATCGAAGCCTGCCTGACCGACCACAAGCCGCGCGATGTCGCGCTTGCGTCGGGCATCCGGCCCCAGGGCCTGCCGATCCACGAACTCTGGCTGCGCGTGACTATCGATCGTGACCTCAATGTCGTCGACGCCGAAGCGTCTTCGGAATGGGTTCCCTATCCCGGTCACTGTCAATCCGCTTCCCCCGCCTATCGGGCCCTCATCGGGCTCAACCTCTTCCGCAATTTCCGCCGCAACGCGAACCGGCTGCTCGCCGGCGTCGCAGGCTGTTCCCATCTCACCGAACTGTGCGCCGTGCTGCCGACGGCCGCGATCCAGGCGTTCGCCGGTGACGTGTGGAACGTGCGCGAGGAGGGCGGCGAAGGGCCGGATCAGGGCGACGTGCACGCCGAACCGCCTTTCCAGCTCGGCCGCTGCCGGGCGTTGCGGTTCGACGGCGAGGTCGTGCGGCAGTATTACCCGCGGTGGTATGGCCCGCTTCGGCCGGATTTGCCCGGTGATGGCAGCACGAAGGAATGAACGGAAATCATTCGAAGAAGCGTCTAAAGCGACTTTTCATCCAACTCTCAGACTGAAGGGAATCACGCATGAAGATTCACGAGTACCAGGGTAAGGAAATCCTGCGGAAATTCGGAGTCGCGGTACCGCGCGGCAAGCCGGCGTTCTCGGTTGACGAGGCCGTCAAGGTGGCAGAAGAGCTCGGCGGCCCGGTATGGGTCGTGAAGGCTCAGATTCACGCGGGTGGCCGTGGCAAGGGCGGCGGCGTGAAGGTGGCGAAGTCGATCGAGCAGGTCCGCGAATACGCGAACCAGATCCTCGGCATGCAGCTCGTCACGCACCAGACCGGTCCGGAAGGCCAGAAGGTCAACCGTCTGATGATCGAAGAAGGCGCGGACATCAAGCAGGAACTGTATGTCAGCCTCGTCGTCGACCGCATCTCGCAAAAGATCGTCCTGATGGGTTCGAGCGAAGGCGGCATGGACATCGAGGAAGTCGCCGAAAAGCACCCGGAACTGATCCACAAGGTCATCGTCGAGCCGTCGACGGGCCTGCTCGACGCCCAGGCAGACGACCTCGCCGCGAAGATCGGCGTGCCGGCTGCTTCGATCCCGCAAGCGCGCGCGATCCTGCAAGGCCTGTACAAGGCATTCTGGGAAACCGATGCATCGCTGGCTGAAATCAACCCGCTGAACGTCTCCGGCGACGGCAAGGTCATCGCACTCGACGCGAAGTTCAACTTCGACTCGAACGCGCTGTTCCGTCACCCGGAAATCGTCGCGTACCGCGACCTGGACGAAGAAGATCCGGCTGAAATCGAAGCGTCGAAGTTCGACCTCGCGTACATCTCGCTCGACGGCAACATCGGCTGCCTCGTGAACGGCGCAGGCCTCGCGATGGCAACGATGGACACCATCAAGCTGTTCGGCGGCGAACCGGCGAACTTCCTGGACGTCGGCGGTGGCGCGACGACCGAGAAGGTCACGGAAGCGTTCAAGCTGATGCTGAAGAACCCGGACCTGAAGGCGATCCTCGTGAACATCTTCGGCGGCATCATGCGCTGCGACGTGATCGCGGAAGGCGTGATCGCCGGTTCGAAGGCCGTGAACCTGAACGTGCCGCTCGTCGTGCGCATGAAGGGCACGAACGAAGACCTCGGCAAGAAGATGCTGGCCGATTCGGGCCTGCCGATCATCTCGGCCGACAGCATGGAAGAGGCTGCGCAGAAGGTTGTCGCGGCTGCCGCAGGCAAGTAAGCGCGCTCAATGAATAGGTATGGCGGCGCGGCTTGCACGCGACGCCAATCGAACAGAGGTCAAAATACATGTCGATTCTGATCAACAAGGACACGAAGGTCATCACGCAGGGCATTACCGGCAAGACCGGTCAGTTCCATACGCGCGCCTGCCGTGAATACGCAAACGGCCGCGAAGCATTCGTCGCGGGCGTGAACCCGAAGAAGGCCGGCGAAGATTTCGAAGGCATTCCGATCTACGCGAGCGTCAAGGAAGCGAAGGCAGAAACCGGCGCGACCGTGTCGGTCATCTACGTTCCGCCGGCAGGCGCAGCTGCTGCGATCTGGGAAGCGGTCGAAGCCGACCTCGATCTCGCGATATGCATCACGGAAGGCATCCCCGTGCGCGACATGATCGAAGTGAAGGACCGCATGCGTCGCGAAGGCCGCAAGACGCTGCTGCTCGGGCCGAACTGCCCGGGCACGATCACGCCGGACGAACTGAAGATCGGCATCATGCCGGGTCACATCCACCGCAAGGGCCGCATCGGCGTCGTGTCGCGTTCGGGCACGCTGACGTATGAAGCCGTCGCGCAGCTGACGGCACTGGGCCTCGGCCAGTCGTCGGCAGTCGGTATCGGCGGCGACCCGATCAACGGTCTGAAGCACATCGACGTGATGAAGATGTTCAACGACGATCCGGATACGGACGCAGTCGTGATGATCGGCGAAATCGGCGGTCCGGACGAAGCCAATGCCGCCGAGTGGATCAAGGACAACATGAAGAAGCCGGTCGTCGGCTTCATCGCTGGCGTCACGGCGCCTCCGGGCAAGCGCATGGGCCACGCCGGCGCGCTGATCTCGGGCGGTGCGGATACGGCCGAAGCGAAGCTGGAAATCATGGAAGCGTGCGGCATCACCGTCACGCGCAACCCGTCGGAAATGGGCCGTCTGCTGAAGAAGGCGCTGTAATATTTCCCCCTGGGTTCGTCCTGCAAAAAACGCCGGCCTAGCCGGCGTTTTTTGTTATGCTCGCGCAATGAATTCGTAAGCACCCACCGGGCATGCGTCGTGCATGTGCCGGCGATGAACCCGGCCGCCTGCCAGGCCGCCACTGTCCTGCACATCACCCCATGCTCGAATTCCTGACGTCGCTGCACTGGGGCGCCGTGCTCCAGATCGTCATCATCGATATCCTGCTCGGCGGCGACAACGCCGTCGTCATCGCGCTCGCATGTCGCAACCTGCCCGCGAACCAGCGGCTGCGCGGTGTCGTCTGGGGCACCGCGGGTGCGATCCTGCTGCGCGTCGCGCTGATCACGTTCGCGGTTGCGCTGCTCGACGTGCCGTTCCTGAAGTTCGGCGGCGGGTTGCTGCTGCTGTGGATCGGCATCAAGCTGATGGCGCCGGCCGCCGATGCGCACGACGACATCAAGCCGGCCAGCCGGCTGTGGGACGCCGTGAAGACGATCGTGATCGCCGACGCGGTGATGAGCCTCGACAACGTGATCGCGATCGCCGGCGCGGCCGAGCAGGCCGACCCGTCGCACCGGATCCCGCTCGTGATCTTCGGGCTCGTCGTCAGCGTGCCGATCATCGTGTGGGGCAGCACGCTGGTGCTGAAGCTGCTCGACCGTTTCCCGATCGTCGTGGCGCTCGGCGCCGGGCTGCTCGGCTGGATCGCGGGCGGCTTGATCGTGAACGACCCGGTCGGCGACCGCTGGCCGGTGCTCGACACGCAGCCGGTGCTCTACGGGGCGAGCATCGCGGGCGCGCTGTTCGTCGTGGCGATCGGTTACGCGCTCAGGCGGCGCAGCGGCGCACCGCGCGCACACTGACACTGGCCATCCGGCCGACTGCCGGATTCGCGGCCTGCTGGCTACGATCGAGACGCCTGCCTTTAACGGCAGGCGTTTTTCGTTTCCGGAGCCTGCCATGTTCGAAGCCTTTTCCGTTTCCCTGTTCCGTCGTGTTGCCGCCGACCTGCGGCGCGCAAACCGGTCGTCGCCGCGCTGGCGGCCGGCCGGCTTCACGCTGATCGAACTGATGATCGTGCTCGCGATCGTCGGCGTGATCGCCGCCTATGCGATTCCCGCGTACCAGGATTACCTTGCGCGCTCGCGTGTCGGCGAGGGGCTCGCGCTCGCGTCGTCCGCGCGGCTCGCCGTCGCCGATAACGCCGCGAGCGGCGCGGGCCTCGACGGCGGCTACAGCCCGCCGGCCGCGACCCGTAACGTCGAATCCGTCGCGATCGACGGCGAGACCGGCCAGATCACGGTCGCCTTCACCACGCGCGTTGCGGCGGCGGGCGCCAATACGCTGGTGCTCGTGCCGTCCGCGCCCGACAAGGCCGACGCGCCCACCGCACGCGTGCCGCTCAAAAAGGGCGCGATGCAGGCCGGCGCGATCGCGTGGGAGTGCTTCGCCGCCGGCAAGGACGCGTCGTCGCTGCCGGCGCCGGGAGCCGGGCCGTTGCCGGGCGATGCCGCGACGCTGCCTGCGAAATATGCGCCGGCGGAGTGCCGCGCGTAGTGCCGGCAGCGGAGCAGGGCGGCACGGGCAGCATGCTGGCCGCCGCTTCGGTCGGCCGGGGCGGCCGCCCTGCGCCGCGGCGCGGCGCGAAGGCCCCGCACAGAGGGGGGAAAGTTTTGTATAGTGCGCCGGTTGCTGACATCCGGTTCGCTCATGCCTTCTACTTTTTCCCGTTCGTTGCCGCTCGTTGCGCTGGCTGTCGCCCTGATCGTGCCGTACGCGATCACGAATCACACGTATCCGATCCCGACCTTCTATTCCGAGTTTTCCGCGCTGGTGCTGTATCTGCTGGTGGGAGTGTCCGTCGTGCTGCTCGCGCGCACCGGTCGCCCGGCCGAACCGTTCGCCGCGCCGGCCGCATTCGTTGCGCCGCTCGGGTTCGCGGTGGTGCTCATCGCGCAGGTCGCGCTGATTCCGCTCAAGGTGCCGTCGATGAACTGGCTCGCGGTCGGCTATCTCGCCGCCGCGCTGGTCGCGATGCAGGCAGGTTTTACGCTCGCGCGCGACGGGCTGGCCGAGGCCGTGTCGCGGATGATGGCCGGCGCGCTGCTCGTCGGCGGCGTGTTCGCGGTCGGCACCCAGATCGTGCAGTTGTTCCACCTCGAGTCGGCGCTGTCGCCGTTCGTCGTGATGTACAACGTCGCGGTCGATCGCCGCCCGTACGGCAACATGGCGCAGGCGAACCATCTGGCCAGCTACATCGCGTTCGCGCTTGCGGGCGCGCTGTATCTCGTACAGACGCGCCGGCTCGCGGTATGGGCGTGGCTCGCGCTGTCGCTCGTACTGTCGGTCGGCCTTGCGCTGACGGTGTCGCGCGGGCCGTGGCTGCAGGTCGCGGTGATGGTCGTCGCGGGCTTCTGGATGGCGTGGCTCGAAACGCGCCGAGCACCGGGCAATGCGCGCGCGTGGCTGATCCCGGTCGTGCTCGCGGTGGCGTTCATCGCGGTGAACGTCGCGGTGCGCTGGGCCAACGTGCACTATCACCTGAACCTCGCGGAATCCGCGGCCGACCGGATGCGTGACGCGGGGCAGATCGCGCCGCGCCTCGCACTGTGGAAGTACGGGCTCGCGATGTTCCGCGAGCACCCGCTGCTCGGCGTCGGCTGGGGCGAGTTCCCGTCACACCAGTTCGCGCTCGTGCGCTCGCTGGGCGGCGTCGAGATCGCGAACAACTCGCACGACATCTTCATCGACCTGCTCGCGAAGTCCGGCCTCGTCGGCCTGGGCGTGCTCGTCGTCGCGCTCGTGACGTGGTTCGTGCGTGCGGTGCGCGCGCCGCAGTCGAGCATGCGCGTGTTCGGCTTCGCGCTGATCGGCATCCTGCTGATGCATGCGCTGGTCGAGTATCCGCAGCAGTACATGTTCTTCCTGTTGCCGGCGATGTTCGTGATCGGGCTGCTTGACGTGAAGCCGCTGCGTTTCCTGCCGGGGCGCGCAGCCTTCGGGCTGTTCACGGTGCTGTCGGTCGGCGGCGTGCTGGCGGCGGTGCCCGTGCTGCGCGATTACCAGCGCGCGGAGGTGCTGTATTACGGCAGCGATCCGGCCGCGCAATACCGCGACGCGCCGTCGTTGCTGTTCGGCGCCTGGGGCGAATACGGCGCGGCCACGCTGCTCCCGATTTCGGCGGACGACCTGCCGGCCAAGCTCGCCGCGCACGAGCGCGCGATCGCGCTGCTGCCCGGCGAGACGGTGCTGCGCCGCTATGCGGTGCTGCAGGCACTGGCCGGCCGCGAAGCCGACGCGCTCGACACCGTCGCGCGCCTGCACGTGTTCGCGAAGGAGCTGAAGGACTGGCCGCAACAGCTGGCGGCGCTGTACAAGCTGTGCGACCAGCAGCCGGCGCTGAAGACGTTCAAGGCGGCGGTCGTCGCGAAATACGGCGAAGTTCCGGCCGACGCGGCCGACGACGAGGACGACGACGATTCGGATTGATACGCGCGGCCCCTGCCGGAACGGGGAATGCCGGCAGGGGCCGTGCCGTGCGAGAGCAGCGGCGCGTGCCGAACGCAACCGCCCGGCGTGAACCGGGCGAATCCGGCCGCGTATCGATTACCTCGTGGATTGCGCGGATTCCGGCTGAAGGCGCGGCGATTCGCGTCAACCATTGTCAAATCGCCGCCGCTCGCCGGGCGGCGCGTGCACAATGCGCGAAAGCGCTCGCGTGCCGGCCCGTGTGGGGCAGGGGCGACGCGAACACCGGCAACACCGGGCCACCCGGGAAGTCCGCCACGCAGGATCGCGGCCGAGCATCGATCGGCCGTGCGGCCGTAACGGGGCGCCGGTCCGATGGCCGCGGCGCGGTGTGACGCATGCGATGCGACCGGGCGATGTTCCCCGGCGCGCGGCGCGTTCGTCCGCAACAGTGCTGAAGAACGATATTCGACCATGGCTATTCGCTCGACCTACCTGATCCTGCCCGCCGTCGCGATGCTGTTTTCCGGCTGCGCGATGCTGTCGTCTTCGCAGGAAAGCAAGCTGACCTGCCACATTCCGCGCGCCGTCTATCCGGATACCGCGAAGCCGCTCACGCGTCCGGCGACCGTGCTCGTGCGCGCGCTGATGACGACGTCCGGCGAAGCGCAGAACGTCACCGTGACGACGAGCAGCCGTAATGCGGCGGCCGATCGCGCGGCCGTCGACGCGATGACGCACGCAACCTGCGTACAGACGGGCGCGACCGCGAATCCGTTCCTGCTGACCCAACCGTTCGTGTTCGAGCCGCAGCGCGGCAAGTGATGCGCGGGCGGCGCGGCGTGCGTGCCGGTTGCCGCCCGGCATTGTTTCCTGCCAGTTCCTTCGTGGCACACGGCCGCCGAAAGTCGCCGCGCGTGCCCGACGTTCAGTGCCGCGGCATCAGGTTCGCGCCGCGGCAAGCCGGCTCGGCCGCCGTGCTCAGCCCGAGCAGCGTGAACCCGTTGCGTTCCTGGCGAATCTGCGCATAGTGCCGCGCAACCGTCTCCCCGGTGTTGCCCGTCAGATCGAGTTCGACCTGAAAGCGGTCCTTGCTGTCCGAGCAGCCACGCACCGGGCCGTACTCGAACCCGGTACCGGGCGCCTTGCGGGCCTTGTCGAACGCCTGCCGGCCCTTCAGCGCGGCAGCCGCGGCGGCGGGTTCGCTCCATTCGCGCGCCTGCGCATCGTTCACGTTCAGCCATTCGTCGACGAAATCGCGGCCGTTGAGCGCGACGGGTTGTACGCGCTGCACGGTGCCGCCGTCGACGCGATAGCGGAAGACACCTGGCCGCGTCAACACTTCGCTGTCCATCGAGCCGACCGTCGCGCGCACCTCGAAGCCGTCGGGGCGCACCTTGAACCGGATCGGGTTTTCGTCGAGCACGTAGCTGTTCTCGGCATGGAACAGCACGCGTTGCGCGGTCGGGCCGTCGGCCGGTGCGACCACGTCCGCGGCGAACCGGCTCCAGCGCGACGCGCACCACGGCGTCCCGTGGACGACCGCAACCTGCCCGCCGGGCAGCGCCGAGAACCAGAAGCCGCCGCCGTACGCGCCGCCGATGTCCTTGTAGTCGTCGGCCTGCCAGCGCAGCACGCGCTGCCAGCCGCCGTTTTCCCATGCGTAGGCGGTCAGCAGGTTGTCGTCGCCGCATGCGATGTCGAAGCCGGCGCGCACGAAGAGCAACGGGCGGGACGTGCCGCCGCGTTCGACGTCGACGTCCGGATTGCGGCCGAACGCCGATTCGCCGTCTTTCGGCTGGACGGGCCGGGCCGGCACGCCGAGCGCGGCTGCGAGCGTGCGTTTCAGCGCGGCCGGGTCGACCTGTTCGTCACTGCAGGCGAGCCGCGCATCGATCGCGCCGGCGAGCGCCTGCTTGTACGCACGCAGCGCGTCGCGCAGCGGCGGCGAAATCTCGACGCCGGGCCCGTCGCTCGGCGGATTGCGGATCTGCTGTACGCGGTGCTGCGCGTCGATGGCCGCGCGCGCGGCGGTGTCGGCGGCGGGGCAGGCGCCGGCGGCCGATGCGACGGCCGGCAGCAGGAAGAGCGCGCACAGCAGCGGCGCGGCGCATTTCAGCGTGGGATTCTTCATGAGTAAGGTGTTCTTCTGGTTTTTATCGTTCGAACGGAGCATCGCTACGGCCGGCGCTGCCCCGTGAATGGCGGCTGTTACCGCTGGCGGTCAACCCGCGACGTCTTCCGCCTTCCAGTCCCCCGACTTCCCGCCGCGTTTCTCGCGCACGCTCACGTCGGTGATCACCATCCCGCGATCGACGGCCTTGCACATGTCGTAGACGGTCAGCAACCCGACCTGCACGGCGGTCAGCGCTTCCATCTCGACGCCGGTCCGGCCGAACGTCTCGACCTGCGCGACGCAGTGGACGCCCGGCAGCGCGTCGTCGAGCTCGAAATCGACGGCCACGCGCGTCAGCGCGAGCGGGTGGCACAGCGGGATGAGGTCGGCCGTGCGCTTGGCGCCCTGGATGGCCGCGATGCGCGCGACACCGAGCACGTCGCCCTTCTTGGCCTTGCCGTCGCGGATCAGTGCGAACGTGGCCGGCAGCATCCGGATCGTGCCGCGCGCGATCGCGATGCGTTGGGTTTCCTGCTTGCCGCCGACGTCGACCATGTGCGCATGGCCGGCGGCGTCGAAATGGGTGAGTCCTGACATGTCGTGCTCCAGTGGAACGGCGTGCTCGCACGAGCACGTCCGTCGATCCTGCTTCGCGATCGGGCAGCGCGCGGCATCCGAAACCGGCTCCGCGACCCGATGCAACGCTTCAACGGGCGCTTATCATAGCAGCGGCGTTCGCGTCGCCGGAGCGCAGATGGCACCGCCGCGGCACGGGACAGTCATCGCGGCGCCGGTACAATGACCCGAATATTCAGACCAAACGCCGCGATGCGCGCCCGGCGCGCGGGACGGCGTCGTTTTCATCCTGCCATGCGTGTCAAACAGTTGCTTGCCGTGTCGCTGTCGGTGGCGCTCGCGTTGCCGCCGAGCGGCCATGCGCAGCGTGCGTCCGCACCGCCGCTCGAAGCGGCGGCCGACGGCGCCCGGTCGATTTCCACCGTGCCGTCCGGCATCGCGGCCGGCGTATTCGGTACGTACGGCGGCGCGGAGAGCCGGTTCTCCGACGCGGGCGGCGCATCGGCACCGGCCGCGAGCCTGCGCGCGCCGCTTCGCGCGCTCGAGCTGCCCGACCTGGGCGACGGCTCCGGCGGTTCGCTGACGCCGCAGGCCGAGCGCCGGCTCGGCGAGCGGGTGATGCGCGAAGTGCGGCGCGATCCCGACTATCTCGACGACTGGCTCGTGCGCGACTACCTGAATGCGATGGCGGCGCGGCTCGCGGCCGCGGCGGCCGCGCGCTTCATCGGCGGCTACACGCCGGACTTCGACCTGTTCCCGGTGCGCGATCCGCAGATCAACGCGTTCTCGATGCCGGGCGGCTTCATCGGGATCAACAGCGGGCTCGTCGTCACGACGCAGACGGAGTCGGAACTCGCGTCGGTGGTCGGCCACGAGATGGGGCACGTGCTGCAGCGGCACATCGCGCGGATGATCGGCGCGAACGAGAAGACCGGCTACACGGCGCTCGCGACGATGCTGCTCGGCGTGCTGGCGGGCGTGCTCGCGAGAAGCGGCGACCTCGGCAGCGCGATCGCGATGGGCGGGCAGGCATACGCGGTGGACAACCAGCTGCGCTTCTCGCGTTCGGCCGAGCGGGAGGCCGATCGCGTCGGCTTCCAGTTGCTCGCGGGCGCGGGCTACGACCCGTACGGGATGCCGGGTTTCTTCGAGCGGCTCGATCGCGCGTCGATGGGCGATGCGGGCGTGCCCGCGTATGCGCGCACGCACCCGCTGACCGGCGAGCGGATCGCCGACATGGAGGATCGCGCGCGCCGCGCCCCGTACCGGCAGCCGCGCCAGTCGCCCGAATACGGGTTCGTGCGCGCGCGATTGCGGGTCCTGCAGAACCGCGCGCCGACCGACATCGCGGCCGAAGCGCGCCGGATGCAGTCCGAGATCGACGATCGCACGGCGCCGAACGTCGCGGCGAACTGGTACGGCATCGCGCTCGCGAACGCGCAGCTCGGCGAGTACGACGCGGCCGGCAAGGCGCTCGCGTCGGCACGCACGGCGTTCGACGCGCGCGAGCGGCGCGAGGACGATCCGGCGACGAGTTCGCCGAGCCTCGACGTGCTGGCCGCCGACATCGCGCGCCGTGCGGGGCGCGCCGACGAAGCGGTGCGGCTCGCGGCGCTCGCGCAGCGGCGCTGGCCGGCGTCGCACGCGGCGATCGTCGAGCATCTTCAGGTACTGATCGCGGCGCGCCGTTTCGCCGACGCGCAGGCGCAGGCGCGCGCGCAGGCGAAGGCCGACCCCGAGCAGCCGGACTGGTGGGACTATCTCGCGAAGGCGAGCGACGGCAAGGGCGACGTGCTGGCGCGGCGCCGCGCGCTCGCGGAGAAGCTTGCGCTCGACGGCGCGTGGCCGTCGGCGATTCGTCAGTTGAAGGAAGCGCGCGACGCGAAGGATGTCTCGTTCTACGAGCAGTCGATGATCGGTGCACGGCTGCTGGAATTCGAGGCGCGCTACAAGGAAGAGCGCGACGACGAGAAGAACGGCCGCGGGTAGCGTCCGGCGCGCGCCGGGCGCGCGCGAAGCCGCTGCGGGTCAGGCGTCGCCGCCGGCCGCGTCGCGGGCCTGTCGTGCCGGGCTGGCGACGTAGCCGAACCGTGCAGGCACGTCCGCGCAGACGATGCTGCCGAGCGGCAGCGTGCGGCCGTCGCGCCAGCGCAGTACCGGCGGTGCGGCATCGAAATCCGCGTGATCGGCGAACAGCCCGAGATCGTGATCGTGCAGCGCCGCGAGGCGCGGCGCCGTGCCGGCCGAGCGAAACAGTACGCCGCCCGCGTCGTCGAGCCATGCTTCGTCCGGTTCGAACGGCGTACCGGTCTGGTCGGTGAGCGCGAGTTGCCCGTCGCGTTCGGCCAGGCGGACGACCCACGGCGTATAGGCAAGCTCGACGTACACGCGCTGAGGTCCGTTCTGGAAGAACCACTGGCCCTGCGCGTCGCATTCGTAGTTGCGGCCGATGAACGCGTTCAGCGCCGCATGCCGGATCGGCGAGCCGAGCTCGCCGGCCGCCTGGGCCGCGTCGTCGCGCAGCCGCCATTCGCCGCGCCGGTCGAGCAGCAGCCAGCCGGTACAGTGCGGCACGTTCGGCCATTTGGCGAGGGCCTGCCTGACGATGTCATCCATGGTCGACGAATTTGGAGCAATAGCCGAACACCCGCGCCGACAGCCAGTCGAGACGGCCGGGGAACGGCCCGGTCATGAACCCCGCGTGTCCGCCGTCCGCGGGCTGGTCGAGCTCGACGGCCGGCGATACGTCGGCCGGGCCCGGCAGCGCGGACTCGGGCAGGAACGGGTCGTTGCGGGCGTTGAGGATCAGCGTCGGCACGTCGATCGCGGGCAGCAGCGGCCGGGTCGTCGCCTTCGTCCAGTAGTCGTCCGCGTCCGCGAAACCGTGCAGCGGGGCGGTCACGACCTCGTCGAAGTCGCGCATCGTCACGGCCTGCAGCATCGCTTCACGGTCGAACAACCCCGGATACTGGTCGAGCTTCGCGAGCGCCTTGCGCTTGAGCGTCTTCAGGAAGCTGCGCGTGTAGACCATCGCGAAGCCTTGCGACAGCGCGCGCCCGCCCGCGTGCACGTCGATCGGCGTCGAGATCGCGGCGGCCGCCCGCAGGATCGACGTGTCGCTGCGATGCTCGCCGAGCCAGCGCAGCAGCACGTTGCCGCCGAGCGACACGCCGGCCGCAACCAGCGGCCCGCGATGCTGCGTGGCGAGCCGGCGCAGGATCCAGTCGACTTCGGCGCTGTCGGCGAGATGGTAGAAGCGCGGCTGGCGGTTGATCTCGCCGCTGCAACTGCGAAAGTGCGGGACGACCGCGTGCCAGCGCTTCGCGCGCGCGGCGGCCATCATCGCGAGCGCGTAGTGCGAGCCCGAGCTGCCTTCGAGGCCGTGGAACAGCACGAACAGCGGCGCATCGGGCGGCGGCGCCGCGCTGTCGAGATGCGCGACCCAGTCGAGATCGATGAAATCGTGGTCGGGGGTTTCCCATCGCTCTCGTCGGTAAGCGACGGCCGGGCGCCGTGCGAACAGCGCGGGCACGATGGTCTGGGCATGGCTGTTCGGCAGCCAGCGCGGTGCGCGATAGCGCAATGAATCGTCGTTGGGGGCCGGGGCCCCGGTCAGCGGCGAGGTGGGCGGAGAAGCCGTACTCATGATCGCCCCGCTAATGCGTTGCTTCGTTCTTCGTCAGTGCAGCGGACCCTGCCCGTGACGGATCTTCGCGGCGAATTGTCCGGCCGCCTGTTCGGGAATCGGGCTCGCGTGAATATGCGCGATGCGCCACTCGCCGCGCTCGTGAATCATCACGTACGTGGCGAAAACCATGTCGGGTTCGGCCGTCAGGTCGGCCTGCTGATGCGCTTCGGCGATCGTATAGACGACCGTGCCGAGGCTGTCGTACACACGGATGTCGAGCGGCTCGATCGTCACGGGGCGCGTGGCGAGCCGGTTGGCGAGCCCGCTGCGGATCTGGTCGAGGCCGTGCAGATGCTCGCCGTCCGCCCATACGCAGCTGGCGAAATCCTCGTCGATCCACAAACCCAGCAGCGCGTCGAGATTGGCATCGGCGACGGCTTGGTAGTAAGCGTTCAGCGTATCGGCGGCGGCTTCGAAGAGGCGGGCAAAACGTGGCATCGGGGTTATCTCTCGCGCGCGTCGCGCGCCGTATTCAGCACGGCGGCCCGGATGGAGCCGCCGTACACCGGTGAATCGGATTGCCCGGCGCGTCGTGCGACGCTGCCGGCCAGGGTCAGCGCTGCCCGACGAGCATGCCGCGCAAATCGCCGAATACCTGCTCGGGACCGAGTTCGCGCAGGCACTTCAGGTGGCCGAGCGGGCACTCGCGTTCGAAGCAGGGACTGCATTCGAGATGGAGCCATTGTACCTTCGCCAGGTCCGACAGCGGAGGGGTGTGGCGCGGATCCGTCGAGCCGTACAGCGCGACGAGCGGCCGGCGCAGCGCGGCGGCGACGTGCATCAGCCCCGAATCGTTGGTGACCACCGCGTTCGCGCGCGCGATCAGCGCGCATGCCTCCGACAGCGACGTCTGCCCGCACAGGTTGCGCACGTTCGGCGCGTGGTCGGCGATCGCCTGCGCGGCCGCGGCGTCCTTCTGCGAGCCGAGCGCGACGATCTGCGTGTACGGGAACGACTGGTGGACGATGGTGGCGAGCGACGCGAAGTGCTCGGGCGGCCAGCGCTTGGCCGGGCCGTATTCCGCGCCGGGGCAGAACACGACGAGCGGCTTGCGGGTGTCGAGGTTGAAGCGCGCGGACACGCGCGCCGTCTCGTTCAGGTCCGCGTCGAGGCGCGGCGCGGGCAGCGTCTTCATCGACTCGGGCAGCTTCGCGCCCGGCGCGTACGCGAGCGCCGCGTAGTGGGTCGTCATCGGCGGCCGCTCGCCCGACTTGGTCGGGTTCGCGTGCCGCACGTTCAGCAGCCCGTAGCGGTGCTCGCCCGTGTAGCCGATCCGCAGCGGGATGTTCGCGAGCCACGGGATCACCGCGGATTTCAGCGAATTCGGCAGTACGTACGCCGCGTCGTAGCCGACGTCGCGCAGGTCGCTCGCGAGCTGCCAGCGGCGCAGCAGCTGCAGCTTGCCGTGCGCGAGATCGGTCGCGTAGACATCGTGGATCTCGGGCATCCGCTCGAGCACGGGCGCGACCCACGAGGGTGCGACGGCATCGATCGCGATGCGGGGATGGAGCTTTTTCAGCAGCGCAAAAAGCGGCTGCGCCATCAATGCGTCACCGATCCAGTTCGGTGCGATAACCAGCGCTCGACGCATCAGGTCGACTTCCGATGTCTTGATGAAGCGCGGCGCCCAGGCGCCGCGTTCGGGTTGCCAGAATGGAGAACGGCGGCGCGCCGGAAGCCCGGCTGCGCCGCCTTGGGTCGGCGGGCCTGCAAGCCTGCAGGCCCGGCCGCCGGGGCTCAGTGGCCCTTGACGACCTCGCCGTCGCGCAGCTTGTAGCGCGTGCCGCAGTACGGGCAGCGTGCTTCGCCGTGCGAGACGTCGATGAAGACGCGCGGGTGCGCGCTCCAGCGCGCCATGGCCGGGTTCGGGCAGTACGCGGGAAGATCCTTGGCCGTCAGCTCGACCAGCGGCATTTCCTTGATTTCACTCATGAGACTTTCTCTTATCACTCTTTTGTGGGGCGGTCGGTGGCGCGGCGCGCTCAGACCTTCGTCAGCCAGTGCGCGTACTTCGCGTTCTTGCCCGACACGATATCGAAAAACGCCGACTGGAGCTTTTCCGTGACCGGGCCGCGCGCGCCGCTGCCGATCGTGCGGTTGTCGAGCTCGCGGATCGGCGTGACTTCGGCGGCCGTGCCGGTGAAGAACGCCTCGTCGGCCGTGTAGACCTCGTCGCGCGTGATGCGCTTCTCGATCACCTCGATGCCGGCGTCCTTCGCGAGCGTGATGACCGTGTCGCGCGTGATGCCGTCGAGGCACGACGACAGGTCGGGCGTGTACAGCTTGCCGTTGTTCACGAGGAAGAAGTTTTCGCCGGAGCCTTCCGACACGTAGCCGTCGACGTCGAGCAGCAGCGCCTCGTCGTAGCCGTCGGCCGTTGCTTCCTGGTTCGCCAGGATCGAGTTCACGTACCAGCCAGAGGCCTTCGCGCGGACCATCGACACGTTCACGTGGTGGCGCGTGAACGACGACGTCTTCACGCGGATGCCCTTCGCGAGGCCTTCCTCGCCGAGGTACGCGCCCCACGGCCATGCGGCGATCGCGACGTGGATCGTGTTGCCCTTCGCGGCCACGCCGAGCTTTTCCGAGCCGACCCAGATGATCGGGCGCAGGTAGCACGACTCGAGCTTGTTCTCGCGCACGACTTCCAGCTGCGCGGCTTCGAGCGTTTCCCGGTCGAACGGCACGTCCATCTGGAAGATCTTCGCCGAATTCAGCAGACGTTTCGTGTGCTCGTACAGGCGGAAGATCGCGGTGCTGCCGTCAGCCGACTTGTACGCGCGCACGCCCTCGAAGACACCCATGCCGTAGTGCAGCGTATGGGTCAGGACGTGGATCTTGGCGTCGCGCCAGTCGATCAGCTTGCCGTCCATCCAGATCTTGCCGTCGCGGTCGGCCATTGACATAGGATTCTCCTGGGAAGCAGTTGTACAGCGGGTTGTATGCAGCGTTGAGCCGGAAAGACGCTTATTTTAGCGTCATTTGCCGGCGATCCGGTCGGTCGGCGCGGGGCCGGCGCTATAATCGCCCGGTACCGATTCCAATAACGACGGGTCGTACCGGCAGGAGGCGCCGGCGGCCCGACGAACCGCCCGCCGCGGCCCGCTTCCCATGCTCGCTCGATTGTCCGCCACCGACCGCTTCGCGCTGATCCAGGGCGCGCGCGACTATTCCCCGACGCTGATGGCGATTCTCTCGTGGGGGCTCGTCACCGGCATCGCGATGAGCAAGTCGGTCATGACACTCGCGCAGGCGAGCGCGATGTCGCTGCTGGTCTACGCGGGCTCGTCGCAGCTCGCGGTGCTGCCGCTCCTCGCGGCGAAGCTGCCGATCTGGACCATCCTGCTCACGGCCGCGATGGTCAACACGCGCTTCGTGATCTTCAGCGCCGGGCTTGCGCCCCATTTCTCCTACCTGCCGCTGTGGCGGCGCCTGGCGATCGGCTATTTCAACGGCGACGTGATCTACCTGCTGTTCCAGAAACAGGGCTTCGCCTACGGTCGCGTGCCCGGCAAGGAAGCGTATTTCTGGGGGATGGCGCTCGCGAGCTGGCTGTCGTGGCAGGTGTCGTCGCTCGCCGGCATCCTGCTCGCGAGCTTCTTCCCCGCGAGCTGGGGGCTGGAGCTGGCCGGCACGCTCGCGCTGATCCCGATCATGGTGTCGGCGGTCGCAAACCGGTCGACGCTCGCGGCCGTCGCGGTCGCGGGCATCGTGTCGCTGGTCGCGTTCGACCTGCCGTACCGGCTCGCGCTGCCGCTCGCGGTGCTCGCCGCGCTCGCGGCCGGCTGCACGGCCGACTTCTTCGTCGAACGGGCCGACTGGCGGCGCATCCGCACCGAAACCGTGCACGAGAAGGAGATCGAATGAGCGCGACGGAGATCTGGATCGTCATCATCGGGATGACGATCGTCACGGCGGTCACGCGTGCGCTGTTCCTGATCGGCGGCGAGCGCACCGTGCTGCCCGAACGCGCGCAGCGGGCGCTGCGCTACGCGCCGGCCGCCGCGCTCGTCGCCGTCGTGCTGCCCGACGTGCTCGAAACGCCGGCCGGGCTGTCGTTCGCGCTGTCCAACCATCCGTTTTACGCGTCGCTCGCCGGCCTCGGCTGGTTTTTGTGGCGCCGCAGCATGCTCGGCACGATCGTCGTCGGGATGCTCGTGTTCACCGCGCTGCGCCTGATCTTCTGATGAGCCGCCGTTCAGGCCCGCCGGGCACCGGCCGCTCGCGCAGGTGCATTGCTGCGTTGCGGCAACGTGTCCGTTCCCGCGCGCGATCCCAAATAGGCGGAATTCGCCGCCGCACGGGTCAGTCTGCCAGGTGGATCGGCTAGAATGCCCGTTCGAGATTTTTTCCCGTGCGCGTCATGCGAACCGCCAGCCACGGCCGCATCCGGCGCCCTTTCGCGGCAGCCCGCGCACGTCCAGCGTGAACCCCCTTTCCCCATCCACTACTTCAATCTGTTCAACATGAGCCAAGTCAAGCGTCTTACCGACCTGATCGCCGCCGGCCAGCTCGCCGGCAAGCGGGTATTCATCCGCGCCGACCTGAACGTCCCGCAGGACGACCAGGGCAACATCACCGAGGACACGCGCGTGCGCGCATCCGTACCGGCCATCCAGGCCGCGCTCGACGCCGGCGCGGCCGTGATGGTCACGTCGCACCTGGGCCGCCCGACCGAAGGCGAATTCAAGCCGGAAGATTCGCTCGCGCCGGTCGCGAAGCGCCTCGCCGAGCTGCTCGGCCGTGACGTGCCGCTCGTCTCGAACTGGGTCGAGAACGGCGTGAACGTCGCGCCGGGGCAGGTCGTGCTGCTCGAGAACTGCCGCGTGAACAAGGGCGAGAAGAAGAATTCGGACGAGCTCGCGCAGAAGATGGCGAAGCTCTGCGACGTGTACGTGAACGACGCGTTCGGCACTGCGCACCGCGCGGAAGCGACCACCCACGGGATCGCGAAGTACGCGCCGGTCGCGTGCGCGGGCCCGCTGCTGGCCGCCGAACTCGACGCGCTCGGCAAGGCGCTCGGCAACCCGGCCCGCCCGCTGGTGGCGATCGTCGCCGGCTCGAAGGTGTCGACCAAGCTCACCATCCTGAAGTCGCTGGCCGGCAAGGTCGACCAGCTGATCGTCGGCGGCGGCATCGCGAACACGTTCATGCTCGCGGCCGGCCTGTCGATCGGCAAGTCGCTCGCGGAAGCCGACCTCGTCGCCGAGGCGAAGGCGATCATCGACGAAGCGCGCGAGCGCGGCGCGTCGGTGCCGATCCCGACCGACGTCGTGACGGCCAAGGAATTCTCGCCGACGGCCGTGGCCACGGTGAAGCAGGTCGCCGACATCGAAGCGGACGACATGATCCTCGACATCGGCCCCGATACGGCGAAGGCGCTCGCGAGCCAGCTCGAGAAGGCCGGCACGATCGTGTGGAACGGCCCGGTCGGCGTGTTCGAGTTCGACCAGTTCGGCAACGGCACCAAGACGCTCGCGGAAGCGATCGCCAAATCGTCCGCGTTCTCGATCGCGGGCGGCGGCGACACGCTCGCGGCCATCGCGAAGTACGGCATCCACGACCAGGTCAGCTACATCTCGACGGGCGGCGGCGCCTTCCTCGAGTTCCTCGAGGGGAAGAAGCTGCCGGCGGTGGAAGTGCTCGAAACGCGGGCGGCCTGAGCGTGGCGGCGCGCGCAGGGGTGATGAAGGCCGCGCGCTCCGCGAAAGCGGAGCAGACGGCCGGCGCGGGCAAGCGCAAACGCGCGCCCGCGCGGGCGAACACCGCCCCGCGCGCACCGGCGGCCGCTGGCGACGCGGCCGAGCAGCACCACGAGATTCAGAACAAAGCGATGCCGGGCGCAAGCACCGGCACGCCCCCCGGAACGGCCGCCGCTGGGCCCGCCGCTTCCGGCTCTCGCAGCGTTTCACCCAGCGCATCCACCTTGATCCAGATGAGGAGTTTCATGCAGCGCGCCACCAAGATAGTCGCCACGATCGGCCCGGCTTCCAGTTCGCCGGAGATTCTGCTGCAGATGATGCAGGCGGGCCTCGACGTCGTGCGGCTCAATTTTTCGCACGGCACGGCCGACGATCACCGCCAGCGCGCCGAGATGGTGCGCGAGGCCGCCCGCAAGGTCGGCCGCGAGATCGCGATCATGGCCGACCTCCAGGGCCCGAAGATCCGCGTCGGCAAGTTCGAGAACGGCAAGACGACGCTGACGCCGGGGCAGCCCTTCATCCTCGATGCCGGTTGCGAGCTCGGCAACGACGAGCGCGTCGGGCTCGACTACAAGGAACTGCCGCGCGACCTGAAGCCGGGCGACCTGCTGCTGCTGAACGACGGCCTGATCGTGCTGACCGTCGAGCGCGTGCTCGGCGACGAGATCCACACGATCGTCAAGGTGGGCGGCGAGCTGTCGAACAACAAGGGCATCAATCGCCAGGGCGGCGGCCTGTCGGCTCCCGCGCTGACCGCGAAGGACATGGAAGACATCCGCACCGCGATGTCGCTTGGCGCGGACCTGGTGGCGGTGTCGTTCCCGAAGAACGCGACCGACATGGAAATGGCGCGCCAGCTCGCGAACATCGCGGGCGCGCCGTACGGCATCAAGCCGAAGATGATCGCGAAGATCGAGCGCGCGGAAGCGATTCCGGCGCTGCAGAGCATTCTCGACGCGTCCGACGGCATCATGGTCGCGCGCGGCGACCTCGCGGTGGAAGTGGGCAACGCGGCCGTGCCGGCGCTGCAGAAGCGCATGATCCGGATGGCGCGCGAGTCGAACAAGCTCGTGATCACCGCGACGCAGATGATGGAGTCGATGATCCATGCGCCCGTGCCGACCCGCGCGGAAGTGTCGGACGTCGCGAACGCGGTGCTCGACGGCACCGACGCGGTGATGCTGTCGGCCGAGACGGCTGCCGGCAAGTATCCGGTCGTCACGATCGAGACGATGGCGGCCGTGTGCGTCGAGGCGGAGAAGTCCGAAGAGGTCGAGCTCGACAAGGATTTCCTCGACCGCACGTTCACGCGGATCGACCAGTCGATCGCGATGGGCGCGCTGTTCACCGCTTACCACCTCGGCGCGAAGGCGATCATCGCGCTGACCGAATCGGGCGCGACCGCGCTGTGGATGTCGCGTCACTACACGCACGTGCCGATCTTCGCGCTGACGCCGCGGGTCGGCAGCGAGCGCACGATGGCGCTGTACCGCAACGTGACGCCGCTGCACGTCGACTTCAACAGCGACCGCGACTCGGCGCTGCAGGCGGCGCTCGAGATCGTCGTCAAGCAAGGCTACGTGCAGCACGGCGACATGGTCGTGCTGACCGTCGGCGAGCCGATGGGGCAGGCGGGCGGCACCAACACGCTGAAGATCGTGCGGGTCGGCGAGCACTATTGAGCACCGACTGAGCATCGCGCCGGCCAGTGCGCCGGCCGGCCGGATCGGCTGAAAAATCGATCCGGCACCGTTTTATACGCGAAAGCCGCGTGGGGTCCGAAGCCCCACGCGGCTTTTTTTCTCTTTTTTGCCCGCATTGTGCCGTGCGAACGTAACAAATTGCGAGTCGGCGCCACCGGGCGGTCGGAATCGGAGGCGCTTCGCGATAAAATGCGGCTATTCGACGCTCAGCCGCGCCGCGCCACCCCGGTTCGAACGGGAGCGAGCGCCGCGCCGGCGTCAGGGCGCACCGGTTTTCATTCCAAGGAGTTCCACAATGCCTCTCGTATCAATGCGTCAATTGCTGGACCACGCGGCAGAGCACGGTTACGGCCTGCCGGCCTTCAACGTGAACAACCTGGAGCAGGTCCAGGCGATCATGGCGGCGGCGGACCAGGTCGGCGCGCCCGTGATCATGCAGGCATCGGCCGGCGCGCGTAAGTATGCGGGCGAGCCGTTCCTGCGCCACCTGATCGAAGCGGCGGTCGAATCGTACCCGCACATCCCGGTCGTGATGCACCAGGATCACGGCCAGTCGCCGGCAGTCTGCACGGCCGCGATCCGCAGCGGCTTCACCAGCGTGATGATGGACGGTTCGCTGGAAGCCGACGGCAAGACGGTCGCGTCGTACGAGTACAACGTCGACGTGTCGCGCAAGGTCGTCGAGATGGCGCACTCGATCGGCGTGACGGTCGAAGCCGAACTCGGCGTGCTCGGCTCGCTCGAGACGATGAAGGGCGACAAGGAAGACGGCCACGGCGCGGAAGGCACGATGACCCGCGAGCAGCTGCTGACCGATCCGGAGCAGGCCGCCGATTTCGTGAAGCTCACGCAGTGCGATGCGCTCGCGATCGCGATCGGCACGTCGCACGGCGCGTACAAGTTCTCGAAGAAGCCGACGGGCGACATCCTGTCGATCCAGCGCATCAAGGAAATCCACGCGCGCATTCCGAACACCCACCTCGTGATGCACGGTTCGTCGTCGGTGCCGCAGGAACTGCTGGCCGAGATCCGCGAATTCGGCGGCGACATGAAGGAAACCTACGGCGTGCCGGTCGAGGAAATCCAGGAAGGCATCAAGCACGGCGTGCGCAAGATCAACATCGACACCGACCTGCGTCTCGCGATCACCGGCGCGATCCGCCGCTACCTGTTCGAGAACCCGGGCAAGTTCGATCCGCGCGACTACCTGAAGCCCGCGCGCGAAGCGGCGAAGCAGGTTTGCGTCGACCGCTACCTCGCGTTCGGCTGCGAAGGCCAGGCCGGCAAGATCAAGCCGCTGTCGCTCGACAAGATCGCCGAGCAGTACAAGTCCGGCGCGCTCGCGCAGGTCGTGCGCTGAGACTGTAGTACGATTGCCCCCGCCCGGTACTGCCGCCGGGCAAGGGCTGGCCGCCCGGTTGCCGGATCCGATCCGGCCCCGGTAGCCGCTCCGTCCGGCCGAACAAGGGCCGGCCGGCAACCGCCGGGCGCCGTCGCCCGCCGGTTCGCCGACGTATTGCAAGACCGCCGTTCCCGCCTGCCGCGGGGAACGGCGTTTCCCTTTTTGTTTGGCTCCTTATCTGCGAAAAGACGATGTCTACCCTTTACGAATCCACGCTCCGCTCGCTGCCGCTCCTCGGTCGCGGCAAGGTCCGCGATAACTACGCGGTCGGCAACGACAAGCTCCTGATCGTCACGACCGACCGCCTGTCGGCATTCGACGTGGTGATGGGCGAGCCGATTCCGAACAAGGGCCGCGTGCTGAACCAGATGGCGAACTTCTGGTTCGACAAGCTCGCGCACATCGTGCCGAACCACCTGACGGGCGACGCGCCGGAAGCGGTCGTCGCGGCCGACGAGGTCGAGCAGGTGAAGGGCCGCGGCGTGGTCGTCAAGCGCCTCGAGCCGATCATGATCGAAGCGGTCGTGCGCGGCTACCTGGCCGGCAGCGGCTGGAAGGAATACCAGGCGTCGGGCGCCGTGTGCGGCGTGCAGCTGCCGGAAGGCCTGCAGAACGCGCAGAAGCTGCCCGAGCCGATCTTCACGCCGGCCGCAAAGGCCGAGATGGGCGAGCACGACGAGAACATCACGTTCGAGGAAACCGAGCGCCGCATCGGCACCGAGCTGGCCGCCACCATTCGCGACATCTCGATCAAGCTGTACAAGGAAGCGGCCGACTACGCGGCGACGCGCGGCATCATCATCGCCGACACGAAGTTCGAATTCGGCCTCGACAACCACGGCAAGCTGTACCTGATGGACGAAGTGCTGACCGCCGATTCGTCGCGCTTCTGGCCGGCCGACCAGTACGAGGTCGGCACCAACCCGCCGTCGTTCGACAAGCAGTTCGTGCGCGACTGGCTCGAGGCGCAGCCGTGGGGCAAGACGGCGCCGGCGCCGGCGCTGCCGGCCGACGTCGTCGAGAAGACGGCCGCGAAGTACCAGGAAGCGCTCGAGCGCATCACCGGCCAGGCGCTCGCCTGATCGAGGTACATACGACATGAGCGAAATCCAGACTGCCCACACGCACAGCGCGCCGCTCGTCGGCGTGCTGATGGGTTCGAGTTCCGACTGGGACGTGATGAAGCACGCGGTCGCCATCCTGCAGGAATTCGGCGTGCCCTACGAAGCGAAGGTCGTGTCCGCGCACCGGATGCCCGACGAGATGTTCGACTATGCGGAGAAGGCGCGCGAGCGCGGGCTGCGCGCGATCATCGCGGGCGCCGGCGGCGCAGCGCACCTGCCCGGCATGCTGGCCGCGAAGACCACGGTGCCGGTGCTCGGCGTGCCGGTCGCGAGCAAGTACCTGAAGGGTGTCGATTCGCTGCACTCGATCGTGCAGATGCCGAAGGGCGTGCCCGTCGCGACGTTCGCGATCGGCGAGGCCGGCGCCGCGAATGCCGCGCTGTTCGCGGTGTCGATCCTGTCCGGCACGTCGACCGACTACGCGAACCGGCTCGCCGCGTTCCGCGTGCGCCAGAACGAAGCCGCGCACGCGATGGTGCTGCCGCCGCTGGAATGACGGCATGGCGCGCGGCCGCACGACGCGGCCGGCGCCGGATTTTCCCACTGCGGCGGGCATTTTCGCGTTCCGCCGCGACCGACCACTGACATGACCGCAACTCCTGATTCCGTTTCCCCGATCCTGCCCGGCGCGTGGCTGGGCATGGTCGGCGGTGGCCAGCTCGGCCGCATGTTCTGCTTTGCCGCCCAGTCGATGGGCTATCGCGTCGCCGTGCTCGATCCCGATCCGACGAGCCCCGCCGGCGCGGTCGCCGACCGCCACCTGCGCGCCGCATATGACGACGAAGCCGCGCTCGCCGAACTGGCCGACCTGTGCGACGCGGTGTCGACGGAGTTCGAGAACGTGCCGGCCGCAAGCCTCGATTTCCTCGCGCGCACGACGTTCGTCGCGCCGGCCGGCCGCTGCGTCGCGGTCGCACAGGACCGGATCGCGGAGAAGCGCTTCATCGAGGCGTCGGGCGTGCCCGTCGCGCCGCACGTCGTGATCGAATCGTCGGCGGCACTCGCCGCGCTCGACGATGCCGCGCTCGACGCGGTGCTGCCGGGCATCCTGAAGACGGCGCGCCTCGGCTACGACGGCAAGGGCCAGGTGCGCGTGAGTACCGCGCAGGAAGCGCGCGATGCGCATGCGGCGCTGAACGGCGTGCCGTGCGTGCTCGAGAAGCGCCTGCCGCTGAAATACGAAGTGTCGGCGCTGATCGCGCGCGGCGCGGACGGCCGCTCGGCCGCGTTCCCGCTCGCGCAGAACGTGCATCACAACGGCATCCTCGCGCTGACGGTCGTGCCCGCGCCGGCCGCCGATGCCGCGCGCGTCGAAGAGGCGCAGCAGGCCGCCGTGCGGATCGCCGATACGCTCGGCTACGTCGGCGTGCTGTGCGTTGAATTCTTCGTGCTGGAAGACGGTTCGTTCGTCGCGAACGAGATGGCGCCGCGCCCGCACAACTCCGGCCACTACACGGTCGATGCGTGCGCAACGAGCCAGTTCGAGCAGCAGGTGCGCGCGATGACGCGCATGCCGCTCGGCAACCCGCGCCAGCATTCGCCGGCCGCGATGCTGAACATCCTCGGCGACGTGTGGTTCCCGGCAGGTGCGACGGCTGATGCCGTCACGCCGCCGTGGGACACGGTCGCCGCGATGCCGGCCGCGCACCTGCACCTGTACGGCAAGGAGGACGCGCGCGTCGGCCGCAAGATGGGCCACGTGAACTTCACGGCCGAAACGCGCGACGAAGCCGTCGCCGCGGCCACCGCGTGCGCGCAGCTGCTGCGCGTGCCGCTCGACTGAGGCGCCGGCCGATGTCCATCGATCTCCCGAACACCGTGACGGCCGCGCAGATCGACGCGGCCGCCGCGTTGCTCGACGCGGGCCAGCTCGTCGCCTTTCCGACCGAAACCGTCTACGGGCTCGGCGCCGACGCGGCGAATCCCGAGGCCGTCGCGCGCATCTACGCGGCGAAAGGGCGGCCGGCGAATCATCCGGTGATCGTGCACCTGCCGCCGGGTGGCGATCCCGGTTACTGGGCCGACGATCTGCCGGCCGATGCGCAGGCGTTGATCGATGCATTCTGGCCGGGCCCGCTGACGTTGATCCTGAAGCGTCATGCGCGCATTCCGGACGCCGTGAGCGGCGGCCAGGATTCGGTCGGGCTGCGCTGCCCGTCGCATCCGGTCGCACAGGCGCTGCTGGCCGCGTTCAGCGCGCGGCGCGGCGGGCATGGCGGCGTGGCCGCGCCGTCCGCGAACCGGTTCGGCCATGTGAGCCCGACCACCGCGCAACACGTACGCGACGAATTCGGCGACACCGTGCACGTGCTCGACGGCGGCGCGTCCGAAGTCGGCATCGAATCGACGATTCTCGACCTGTCGCGCGGTTTCCCGGCGCTGCTGCGCCCGGGCCACGTGACGCCGCAGCAGATCGCCGACGTGCTCGGCCGCGCGCCGAAGCTGCCGGACGGCAGCGACGCGACCGCGCCGCGCGCGTCGGGCACGCTGAAGGCGCATTACGCGCCGCGCACGCCGCTCGCGCTGCTGCCGTTCGATGCGCTCGAGCCGCTGCTCGCGGCCGCGCAAGCCGATGGCGAGCGTGTCGCGCTCGTCGCCCGTGCGTCGCGCGCGGGACGCTGGGCGCAGGCCGACGGCGTGCATTTCGTCGCGGCGCCGGAAGATCCGCAGGCGTATGCACGCGACCTGTACGGGATGCTGCGCGCGCTCGACCGCGCGCAGGTCGCACGCATCCTCGTCGAGAAACTGCCCGAGACCGTCGAATGGATCGCGGTCAACGATCGCCTCGGCCGTGCGGCGGCCGCGTTCGAAGCGCGCGACTGACACGTTCGACGGTTGATTCAGGAATGAAAAAAACGCCCGACCGGCGAACCGGTCGGGCGTTTTTGTTTGGGCGCGTGGCCGGCGGCTTACTTGCCGACGCCCGACTTCGCGATCTGCTGTTCGACGAACTGCGCGAACAGCGCGTGCAGGTGCGTCGTCGGGTGGACCGTATCGGCGAACATGTAGGTCTGGTCCGCGTTCGCGACCGTGTAGGTCTGCGGCGAGCAGAACAGCGACGAGCCGAATGCGGTCGCGTTCGCGACGCCGTACTGCGTGGCGGCCTGGACCATCGCCTTCAGGTTGCAGGCGGTGTCGGTGTTCGACACGCTGAAGCCGTTCGCCTTGTAGTTCGCCGCGATGCCGTCCTGCCACGTGAACGTGTCGAGCAGCGCGACCTTCGTCGTGTCGACCTTCAGCGCGGCCAGCGTGCCGGCGAGCGTCTTGTTGAACAGCCCCGACAGTTGCGTGAACGCGGCCTGCGTCGGCGCGCCGCCCTGCAGCGCGAGCGGCGTGCCGCCGATGTCCGGCACGTTCGACACGTACACGTGCGTCGCGCCAGCCGCGACGATCTGCTGGACGATGCCGCCGAGCTGCTGCGCGGCCAGGCCGATCGCCTGCGCCGCCGCGAGTTGCGCGGCCGGCGTGTTGCCTTGCGCCTGCGCGACCTGTGCCTGGTAGAAGATGTCGTTCGCGCCGCCGTTGACCAGCACGATCTGGCCGGCGTTGAAGCTGCCGTGCTGCGACAGGTATTGCTTGACCTGGTCGGCGATCGGCGTCGTGGTGGCCTGCGCGTAGTCGGCGTTCGGCACGCTCGCGTCCGCGTGACCGATGCCCGGCTGCAGCGTCACGCGCGAGCCGCCCTGTGCGTAGCCGAGACCGCCGGTGGCCTGCAGCGGAATGCCGAACCCGCCCTGGTTCGCGGGCTGCAGCGTGTCGCCGTAGTACTGCGCGACGTTCTGCGTCCATACCTGGCCCGGGTTGGTCGTGAAGCGGCCGCCGCCGAAGCCGAGCTTGATCTGCGAGTAGGTGCCCGCGTCGGACAGGCTGTCGCCGAACGACACGACCTGCATCTTCACGCCCGACGGCGGCGTGTTCGACGCGCTGTTGTTGTTGTCGTCACCGCCGCCGCCGCATGCGGCGAGCAGCGCGAGCGCGGCGCCGGCGATCGCGACCTGCGCGGTGCGCAGCATGCGCTGCCGGGTGCGGGAAGGTGCGTGTTGTTGTGTCTGCATCGTTCGATCTCCTCGTAGATATGGCCTGATGTGTTTCTCATCTGCCGCGTGCCTGCTCGGTTCCGGGCCGCGCGGCGGCCGTTGGCTGAAACGGTTTATTGGTCGCGCGCAGCCGCAAGCGGCACGGTGCGCGGATCGGGGTTCGCGGCCTCGGCAATCTGCGCATGATAAGCGCTCGCCCATTCGGGCGGGCCGAAAATCGCGCGCAGCTTGTTGCGCCAGCCGTCGACGCGCAATGCGTCGCCGGCCATCGATATCCACTCGTGGAACGTCGCGACGAGCGGGTTGTTCGAGCCGAGCCGCTCGACGATCCCGTACCGCGGCGGATCGTCGGGCGTTTCCTCGACATAACTCCCGAACAGGCGATCCCAGATCACAAGGACGCCTGCGTAATTGCGGTCGATGTAGCGCGGATTGCGCGCATGGTGCGCACGGTGGATCGACGGCGTGTTCAGCACGTATTCGAGCCAGCCGAGCTTGCCGATCGCCTGCGTGTGCACGAAGAACTGGAACGCGAGGTTGATCAGCACGATGCCGACGACCTGCTGCGGCGGAAAGCCGGCGAACGCGAGCGGCAGCCAGAACACCCACATGCCCGCGACGGGGTACATCAGGCTCTGGCGGAACGCGGTCGAGAAATTCATCCGCTCGGACGAGTGATGCACGACGTGCGCGGCCCACAGCCAGCGCACGCGATGGCTCGCACGATGGAACACGTAGTAGAGGAAATCCTGCGCGACGAACAGCACCGCGAACGACAGCCAGCCGTCGTGCCACGTGAACAGGCGGTAGTGCCGGTAGCAATACGCGTAGACGGGGATCACGAACAGCCATGCGATCTTGTCGGCGCCCTGGTGCATCAGCGCGAGCGCCGCGTTGCACAGCGTGTCGCGCCACGCATAGACAGAGTCCTGCGCACGGGTGCGGGCGAGGTGCCAGGCCTCCCACGCGATGCAGAGCAGGAAGACGGGCGCCAGCGCGAGCAGAAGCAATTCGACGTCGAATCGCATGGGCGTGTCTCCTTCTTTCCCCTGCAAGCCTTGAGGCCGGGCGTATGGCCCGTTGTAGATATCGGTCAGGCCAACAGCCTACGCAATCGCCACGCGCTAGGCGAGGGGGCAGCGTAGAGGGTTCCCTCTGAGGACAGGGTTTCTACGGAAGCCGCGCGGCACGGGGCCGGGCGGTGTGGCCCTGTTTTGTGGGGGCGATCGGTGCGCGGTGTGTCGCGCGCGGGCGGCGGCTGCCGTTTCAAACCGGGGAGGGCGGGATTCCGTGCGCGGGGGCGTTTGCGGGCCGCCCCGATTGTCCGTCGGGGGCGACCCGCTGCGCGGTGCGGCCCCGTGGCCGGTGCAAGCCGGCGCGGGCCGGCGGCCGGCGGCCGGCGGCGCCGCGCCAAGCCGCGGCGCGCGGATCGTCATTGCGCGCCGGCGTAGATCCATTCGAGCAGCGTGTCGTGCGCGGCGCGTGCGGCTTCCGCGTGATCGTTGTTGATGAAACTGACGACGATGTAGCTCTGGCCGTCGGCGCCGGCAACGTAGCCGGCGATCGCGCGCACGTCGCGCAGCGTGCCGGTCTTGATGTGCGCGTTGCCGAGCACGCCGGCGTTGGTGAGGCGGTTCTTCATCGTGCCGTCGATGCCCGCGATCGGCAGCGAATCGATGAAGGCCTGCGCGACGGGGCTCGCGTTCGCGGCCTGCAGCAGCGCGGCGAGCGACAGCGCGCTCACATGCTCTTCGCGCGACAGGCCCGAGCCGTTTTCGAGCGCGAGGTCGGGCATCGCGATGCCGTTCTTCTGCAGGAACGCCTGGATCACGCGGCTCGACTGCTCGGGCGTCGCGGGCGGCCTGCCGCCGACCGCGCCGATCGTCAGGAACAGGTTGCGCGCCATCACGTTGTTGCTGAACTTGTTGATGTCGTAGACGATGCTGCCGAGCACCGGGCTGTGATGCACGGCGAGCGGCCGCGCGGTGGTCGGCACCTTGCCTTCGCTCACGGGCCCCGCGATCGTGCCGCCGTCCTGCTGCCACAGCGCGAGGAAACCGCGGGCGAAGAACGTCGTGTGATCGAGGATCGCGAGGTTGGTCGTGTGCGCGCCGCAACGCAGCGGGTAGTCGCCGGCGAACGAAGCGGTCATGATCCCGCTGCCGGCCGTCAGCGTCGGCCGCGCGGCCGCGGCGGCCGCGCTGCACGAGCCCGAGCCTTCGACCAGCTGGTTGTCGATCGACAGGTCCGCGAGCGGCGGCAGCACGTCGACGGCCACCTTGCCGTCGTCGCCCGGCGTGACGGTGAACGACACGGCCTTGAACGCGTACAGCAGCGGATCGGGGCCGACGTTGTACGGCGCGCTCGCATCGTCGTCGAACGAAGGGAGATCGCGCGTCGACGCCGCGAAGTAGCTCTTGTCGAGCACGAGGCCGCCGGCCACGCGCTTGACGCCGGCCTTGCGGAGCTTGTCGACGAGGTCGATCAGCTCTTCGGGTACGAGCTTCGGATCGCCGGTGCCCTTGATGTACAGGTTGCCCTGCAGCGTGCCGTCGGGGTCGACCGTGCCGTCCGTGTACGCGGTCGTGCGCCAGCGGTAGTCGGGGCCGAGGATCGACAGGCCCGAGAAGGTCGTCACGAGCTTCATCGTCGAGGCGGGCAGCATCGGCCGGCTCGCATTCCACGCGATCAGCGGTTCCGGATCGCCGACGCGCTCGACGACGACGCTCATCGCCGACGCCGGCACCTTCGCGCGCTGCAGCGCGACGAGCACGGATGCCGGCAGGCCGGCCGCGCGCGCGGCCGGCGACACGACCGTGGTCTTGCGCGCTTCCTTGTGGGATTTCTTGCGGGCCTGCGCGGCAGGCGCGAAGGCGAGGGCCGTGCAGGTGGCGACGATGGCGGCCGCCCGCAGGCAGACGCGGGCGCGGGGGGCGAACCGGTTGGAAAGATCGGAAATCGGCATGAGCGAATACGGGGAAAGCACGACGTTCGGGCAGGGCGCGCGCGGCGCCAAAGCGCACATTGTAGAGACAAGTCCGGACAGCCCCCTTGCAATCCGCCTTTCTGTTGCATTGCACGGTGCCGCGCGCCGGGTTCGCGGCGCTACAATGGTCGGCGTGTTTGACTCGCCCCATGGATGCCTGTCCCGATGCGGATTCTGCTTGTCGAAGATGATCGAATGATTGCCGAAGGCGTGCGCAAGGCGCTGCGCTCGGACGGCTTTGCAGTCGACTGGGTGCAGGACGGCGACGCCGCACTGACGGCGCTCGGCGGCGAGACGTACGACCTGCTGCTGCTCGATCTCGGGCTGCCGAAGCGCGACGGCATCGACGTGCTGCGCACGCTGCGCGCGCGCGGGCTGGCGCTGCCGGTGCTGATCGTCACCGCGCGCGATGCGGTGGCCGATCGCGTGAAGGGCCTCGACGCGGGCGCCGACGACTACCTCGTCAAGCCGTTCGACCTCGACGAGCTCGGCGCGCGAATGCGCGCGCTGATCCGCCGCCAGGCGGGGCGCAGCGAATCGCTGATCCGCCACGGCGCGCTGACGCTCGATCCCGCCTCGCACCAGGTGACGCTCGACGGCGCGCCCGTCGCGCTGTCCGCGCGCGAGTTCGCGCTGCTCGAGGCGCTGCTCGCGCGGCCCGGCGCGGTGCTGTCGAAGAGCCAGCTCGAGGAGAAGATGTACGGCTGGGGCGAGGAGATCGGCAGCAACACGGTCGAGGTCTACATCCACGCGCTGCGCAAGAAGCTCGGCTCCGACCTGATCCGCAACGTGCGCGGGCTTGGCTACATGGTCGTCAAGGAAAGCTGACGCGTGAGGTCGATTCGTCATCAATTGCTGATCTGGCTGCTCGCGATCGTCGTCGCGGGCGTGGGCATCGCGGGCTGGCTGATCTACCGGCAGGCGCTCGCCGAGGCGAACGAACTGTTCGACTACCAGTTGCAGGAAATCGCCGCGGCGCTGCCGTCGGAACCGTTCTCGCAGGTATTCGGCTCGCGTACCAACGGCGACGAAGGCATCGTGATCCAGATCTGGAACCGCAACGGCGTGCTGATGTACTTCTCGCATCCGCGTGCGCCGATCGCGCCGCGCGCGGAACTCGGTTTCTCGACCGAGCGCACCGATCGCGGCGAATGGCGCGTGTACGGGGCGATCGTCGGCGACAACGTCGTGCAGCTCGCGCAGCCGCTGTCGGTGCGCAACCGGCTCGCGGCGAACGTCGCGCTGCGCACGCTGTGGCCGCTGATCGTGCTGCTGCCGTTCCTCGGCGCGGCCGTGTGGGTGATCGTCGGGCGCGGGCTCGCGCCGCTCGGCCGCGTGACGCGCGCCGTCGAGGCGCGCCGGCCGGAAGCGCTCGATCCGCTGCCCGATGCGCGCCTGCCGCTCGAGGTGCAGCCGCTCGTGCGGGCGCTGAACGGGCTGCTCGCGCGGCTGTCGGCCGCGCTCGACACGCAGAAGGCGTTCGTGGCCGACGCCGCGCACGAACTGCGCACGCCGCTCGCGGCCGTGCAGATCCAGGCGCAACTCGTCGCCCGCGCGAAGGACGATGCATCGCGTCGCGAGGCGGTCGCGGATCTCCAGGATGGCGTGTCGCGCGCGACGCGTCTCACGGAGCAACTGCTCGCGCTGGCACGCGCCGAACCCGACGGCGCGACGATGCGCGAACCCGTCGACCTGCAGGCACTGCTCGCCGAATGCGTGGCTGCGCTTGCGCCGCTCGCGCAGCGGCGCGACATCGATCTCGGCTTCGAGGAGACGCACGCGGCGAGCGTCGTCGCGGACGTCGGCGCGCTGCGCGTGATGTTCGGCAACCTGCTCGACAACGCGGTGAAATACACGCCGGACGGCGGCCGCATCGACGTGTCGCTCACCCGCGACGCGGCCGGCCGCGCGTGCGTGCAGATCGGCGACAGCGGGCCCGGCATCCCGGCCGACGAGCGCGAGCGCGTGTTCGACCGTTTCTACCGCGACAGCTCCGCGCGGGCGCGCACCGATGTGTCGGGCAGCGGGCTCGGGCTCGCGATCGTCAAGCGCGTGGCGGCGCAGCAGGGGGCGACGGTGTCGCTCGGCGACGCGGCCGCGGGCGGCCTGCTCGTCAGCGTCGTGTTCCGCGACGCCGAGATGCCGGCCGAGGCGCCGCAGCCTTCCGAATCCGCGTGACGCGTGCCGCCGGGCGGGCGCCGGCGGCCGCTTAAGCCCCGCTTAAGGCTGATTAAGCCTCCTTTAAGTCAGGGTCGTTACGCTGCGTCCTAACAAAGAGGAGGTCCTACGATGAACACCCGATTCCTTGCGCGCGGCGCCGTCGCGGTCGCCGTGGCGGCCGCCCTGTCCGCCGGTTATGTTGCCGGCACCCGCCGCGCCGATCCCCAAATCATCACGCCCGCGCAGGCTGCCGCGCTGATGCCGGCCGAAGCGGCCGCCAAGACCGGCATTCCCGATTTCTCCGGGCTCGTCGAGACTTACGGCCCGGCGGTGGTGAACATCAGCGCGAAGCACGTCGTGAAGCAGGTGTCGCGGCGCGTGCCGCAGCCGCAACTGCCGATCGATCCGAGCGATCCGTTCTACCAGTTCTTCAAGCACTTCTACGGCCAGGTGCCGGGCATGGGCGGCGACGCGCAACCGGACGACCAGCCGAGCGCGAGCCTCGGTTCCGGGTTCGTCATCAGCTCCGACGGGTACATCCTCACCAATGCGCACGTGATCGACGGCGCGAACGTCGTCACGGTCAAGCTGACCGACAAGCGCGAATACAAGGCGAAGGTCGTCGGCTCGGACAAGCAGTCGGACGTCGCGGTGCTGAAGATCGATGCGAGCGGCCTGCCGACCGTGAAGATCGGCGACCCGGCGCAGAGCAAGGTCGGCCAGTGGGTCGTCGCGATCGGCTCGCCGTACGGCTTCGACAACACGGTCACGTCGGGCATCATCAGCGCGAAGTCGCGCGCGCTGCCGGACGAGAACTACACGCCGTTCATCCAGACCGACGTGCCGGTGAACCCCGGCAACTCGGGCGGCCCGCTGTTCAACCTGCAGGGTGAGGTGATCGGCATCAACTCGATGATCTATTCGCAGACGGGCGGCTTCCAGGGCCTGTCGTTCGCGATCCCGATCAACGAGGCGATCAAGGTGAAGGACGAACTCGTGAAGACGGGCCACGTGAGCCGCGGCCGCCTCGGCGTCGCCGTGCAGGGGCTGAACCAGACGCTCGCGAGCTCGTTCGGACTGCAGAAGCCGGACGGCGCGCTCGTCAGCTCGGTCGATCCGAACGGCCCGGCCGCGAAGGCCGGCCTGCAGCCGGGTGACGTGATCCTGTCGGTCAACGGCTCGCCGGTTGCCGATTCGACGTCGCTGCCCGCGCAGATCGCGAACCTGAAGCCGGGTTCGAAGGCCGACCTGCAGATCTGGCGCGACAAGTCGAAGAAGTCGATCAGCGTGACGCTCGGCGCGATGGCCGATGCGAAGCTCGCGTCGAACGACGGCGGGCCCGTCGAGCAGGGGCGCCTGGGCGTTGCGGTGCGTCCGCTGTCGCCGCAGGAGCGCAGCGCCGACAACCTGTCGCACGGCCTGATCGTGCAGCAGGCCGGCGGGCCGGCCGCCAACGCGGGCATCCAGCCCGGCGATGTGATCCTCGCGGTCAACGGCCGCCCGGTCACGAGCCCCGAGCAGTTGCGCGACGCGGTCAAGGGCGCGGGCAACAGTCTTGCTCTGCTGATCCAGCGCGATAATGCCCAGATCTTCGTGCCGGTCGACCTGAGCTGACCGGCCACGGCCGACGGCCGGCCAGGCCGGCCGCGGCGGGCGCCGCCGCCGCTCGAATGCGTGACGCAGCGCCCTGTATGTGTTCCGACCCCAAGGAGAGAGCCATGCAATATCTACGCAACGTGTCCCGATTTGCCGTCGCCGCGGCGCTGGCCGCCGGCCTCGCGGCCGGAGCGACCGGCGCGTACGCGCAGTCGGACGGCTTGCCCGCCGCGGGCCAGCAGGGCGACGTCACCTTCGTGTCCGGCGGCGTCGGGCAGGACGAATCGACGGCGTTCCAGCGCAACGAGCCGAAATGGCCGCTGGCGCTGCGCTTCACCGGCAAGGGCGGCGAGTTCCTGGCCGACGTTCATGTGCGGATCGTCGACGGCAAGGGCGACGAGGTGCTGAAGACCGACGCGCGCGGGCCGTACATGCTCGTGAAGGTGCCGCCGGGCCGCTATACGGTGCATGCGTCGTACCAGGGCAACGAGGAATCCCGTGCCGTCACGGTCGGCGCGAAGGGCGGCGCGAAGACGGCGTTCCAGTGGAGCGCGCAGTAGCCTGCCGCGCGCGGCGCCGGCCCGGGTCGCGCATTCGGCTGCGGTTTCGCCCATAATGAAAGCCACGGCACCCGTGCCGTGGCTTTTTCGTTTCCTGAGCCCGGCCTGGCCGGGTCGTCCCAAGGAGAAACGATGTCCGACGCAGCCGACCCTCGTCTCGAAATCGTGCCGAACCGTCATCGCGTGCGCGTGATCCATCGCGGCATCACGTACGCCGATTCGCACGGCGCGCTGACCGTGCGCGAAACGGGCCTGCCGGACACCCATTACCTGCCGCGCCGCGACGTCAACATGCGCCGGCTCGTGAAATCCGGTGTCACGTCGGTCTGCCCGTTCAGGGGCGAGGCCGTGCACTTCGACTTGCAGACGGAAGACGGCGTGATCGAGAACGCCGCATGGAGTTACGAGGAACCGAAGGGGGCGGCGTCGGCGCTCGCGCTCTACGTCGCCTTCGACGCCGCACGGATCGACAGTCTCGTCGAGACATCCTGATGCGGCGCGTGTTCATCGGGGAGGCGTCATGGAACTGAACGACACATTGCGCATACCGCTCGCGCCGCCCGTCGTGCGGGAGGCATTCGAGGATCTCGCGCTGCTGCGCGCGAGTTTCGATCATTGCGAATCGTTCGTGAAGCTTGCGGACGGCGAGTTCGCGCTGACGATCACGGTGCCGCTCGGCCCGCTGCGCGCCCGCTACGACGTGCGTGCGCATTCGGCCGCCGAGCAGGGCGATGCGGAAGGTCAGCCGCGCCGCGTGCTCAATTTCAAGGCGCGGGCCGACGGGCTCGGCGCGCTGCGCGGCCAGGTCGAACTCGTGCTGATGCCGGATGACGACGCGAACGCCACGCGTATCGAGTACGTGGTCTGGGCGACGGCAAGCGGCCCGCTCACCGAGCTGCCGGGGCGGCAGATCGAAAATACGCTGCGCGAATGGACCGACGATTTCTTCCGTGAATTCTGCGCGGTCGTGCAGGCGAAGCACGGCCTCGCACCGAATCGCGCGCGCTCGGCCGCGCCGCGGCGCCAGCACGTGTTCCTGCGGCCGGCGTCGCTGGTGGCCGCGACGAAGCGGGCGCTGCCGCCGCACCTCGGCGGCGCGCTGACCGGGCGTGCCGCCAGTGCACTCCCGCATCGCGGCTCGGGCACGGTGCCCGTGTGGGCGTGGGCCGCGATGATCGTCTTCGTCGCGCTGCTGCTCTACGCGGCGCGCTGGATCAACGGCGGCTGAGCGGCCGGTCGTTTCCGCTGCAAGGCTTGTCCGCCGCGCGCCTACCGGGCGGCATCGGCTCCGGCTCCGGCGCCGCGAAATTCCCTTCGATACGCCGACGGCGACGTGCCGAGCGCGCCCGCGAAATGCTGGCGCAGCGACACGCTCGACCCGTAGCCGGCCGCCTGCGCGATCGCATCGATCGACTGCCCGGTGGTTTCCAGCAGATGCTGCGCGCGCGCCAGCCGCTCGGCCTGCAGCCACGCGGTGACGGTCGTGCCGGTCGCCTGGCGGAAGTGGCGCGTGAACGTGCGCCGGCTCATCAGCACGCGTTCGGCGAGCGAATCGACGCTGTGCGCGGCGTCGAGGTGCGCGCGCACCCAGTCGAGCAGGCCCGCGAGCCGCGCATCGCGCGGGTGCGCGGCGACCGGCTGCGGCACGTATTGCGCCTGCCCGCCCTGACGGTGCGGCGGGATCACGAGGCGGCGCGCGATCTGGTTCGCGGCGTCCGAGCCGAAGCGCCGCCGCACGACGTGCAGGCAGCAGTCGAGCCCCGCGGCCGTGCCGGCCGACGTCATCAGGTTGCCGTCGTCCACGTACAGCACGTCCGGATCGAGCTTCACGCGCGGGAAGCGTTGTGCGAAGTCGTCGGCCCATGCCCAGTGCGTGGTGGCCGGGCGGCCGTCGAGCAAGCCGGCCGCGGCGAGCACGTACGCGCCGAGGCACAGCCCGACGAGCTGCGCGCCGCGCGCGGCGACCGCACGGACGGCGTCGAGCAGCACGTCGGGCGGCGCTTCGTCCGGGTCGCGCCACGCCGGCACGATGACGATGTCCGCGTCGTCGAGCCCGTCGAGGCCGTAGGGCGCGGTGATCGTGAAACCGCCCGTCGTCGACAGGGGGCCGCGCTCGGCCGAGCAGACGCGGAACTCGAACGCGGGCGACGCGGCCGCGTCGCGTTCCTTGCCGAACACGACGGACGGCACCGACAGGTGGAACGGGCTGATGCCGTCGTACGCGATCACGGCAACGACGGTCGGAGCGGCCGAGGCGGGCCGGGTGGACGAGGCGGCGGTCATGGCGGGCTCCGGATTGGTGATGGCCCGATTCTATCGAAGAATGGCTATCGGGCCACTGTCCACGTGAGCGTCGCGCCCCGACAATGCATCGCATCGCGCCGCTGACCACCCCGTTCCGGGGCGGGGCCGCGCCCCTGGACCAGGAGCCCGCCATGTCGAACGCCGTCCCGCATTCCGTTTCCCATTCCGCTTCCCGCCGCGCGCTGATCGTGATCGACGTCCAGAACGAGTACGTGACGGGCAACCTGCCGATCGAATATCCGCCGCTCGACGTGTCGCTCGCGAACATCGGCCGCGCGATCGATGCCGCGCATGCGGCCGGCGTGCCCGTGATCGTCGTCCAGCACGTCGCGCCGGCCGGCGCGCCGATCTTCGCGCCCGGCACCGACGGCGTCGCGCTGCACGCGGTCGTCGCCGGCCGGCCGTATGCACACCTGATCGAGAAGACGCGCGCAAGCTCGTTTGCCGGGACCGACCTTGCGGCGTGGCTCGATGCGCACGGGATCGACACGCTCGCGGTGGCCGGCTACATGACGCACAACTGCAATGCGTCGACGGTCTATCACGCGGCGCATGCGGGGCTGAATGTCGAATACCTGAACGACGCGACGGGCACGCTGCCTTACGAGAACGAAGCAGGCGCGGCGAGCGCCGAGGAGATTCACCGCGCGTACGCGGTGGTGTTCCAGTCGAATTTCGCGGCCGTGATGTCCACCGAGGCGTGGATCGCGGGGCTGGCAGGTGCGCCGATGCCGAAGCGCGATTCGGTCGCCGCGTCGAACCGGCGGGCCCGCGCGCAACGCGCGAAGGCGGCCTGAACCGGGCGGGGAGAAGGGGCGGCGGGCAGGCCGTCGGCGAGATTGGCGGCCCGCGCGATGAAACGAAGATCCGAACCGCGGGCGAACGCGCGTCGCGCGGTCATTCGCCGTCCTTCAGCATCGCCGGGCTGTAGCGCAGCATGTCGAAACAGCCGTCGACGAGCTTTTCCGCATGCTGCTCGGCGTCGATCTCGTCGGGCAGCATCAGCATGTCGCGCACGAAACCGCTGACGAGCGTGTGCAGCATCAGCGTCGCGCGCCACGTATCGAGCCGCTCGGGCAGCAGCTTGAGCCGCACGGCCCCCGCGAGATCGGCGTCGATCGCGTGCAGTGCCTCGCTCATCCCCGCGCGGTTGCGTTGCAGCAGCGGCTCCAGGTCCGCGACGTATTCGCACTTCATGAACAGGATGCTGAACACGCGGCGTAACTGCGCGTCGCGCTGCACGCCGAGCAGGCACCAGATCAGGATCTGGCGGATCTTGTCGAGCGGATTGCCGCCCGGCGCGTCGAGCGGCATCCGCTTCAACTCGTCGATCGGCAGAAACACGCGGTCGAACATTGCGTCGAACAGTTCGCTCTTGTTCGCGAAATGCCAGTAGATTGCGCCGCGCGTCACGCCGGCATGTTGCGCGATGTCCGCGAGCGACGTGTGCGACACGCCTTTCTCGAAGAACACGTGCTCGGCGGCGTCGAGAATGCGATTGCGCGTCTCGAGCGCCTCCTCCTTGGTACGTCTGACCATGTGCAGGCCTGATTGGATCGATCGTAGGTGAATATAGGGTCTGCAACCCCCGGCGCGGTCATATAGACTGGCTATGCTCGCGGCTGGTAACAATCTGTAAGACTGGACAGCCGGTCGCGCACAAACGGGCTTTTTACATACATTCATGAATGTATATACAATACCACCCTACGATCGAATGACCCAAGTGGCAATCAGTTAATATCCCACTCTGCTGATTCCCGCCAAAGTACCAGTCCGCAGTTGCGGGGCATCCTGTCGGCACGGAGGTTTCGTGCCGCTTGCTGTATCTAGCAGTCCAGTAATTCAGGTGTTCGATCTGCGCCGTGAGGCGCATCCGTGTTGCGCTCGCTCCGGTCGGGTGCGGCACTTATTCCATTGGTTATACACAGAGGTCGCTCCATGCGCGTCGAACGGGTTCCATACCGCTTAATCACTGTCGCGACGGCCGCCGTTTTCCTGGCCGCGTGCGGGAAAAAAGAATCGGCACCGCCGCCGCAAACGCCGGAAGTCGGCGTCGTCACCGTCCAGCCGCAAGCCGTACCGGTCTTCACCGACCTGCCGGGCCGCACCAGCGCGTTCCTCGTCGCGCAGGTCCGCGCGCGGGTCGACGGCATCGTGCTGCGCCGTGAATTCACCGAAGGCACCGACGTCAAGGCCGGTCAGCGCCTCTACAAGATCGACCCGGCGCCTTACATCGCGGCGCTGAACAGTGCAAAGGCAACGCTCGCGAAGGCGCAGGCGAACCTCGTCACGCAGAACGCGCTGGTCGCACGCTACAAGGTGCTGGTGGCCGCGAACGCGGTCAGCAAGCAGGACTACGACAACGCGGTGGCCACGCAAGGCCAGGCCGCGGCGGACGTCGCGGCCGGCAAGGCGGCGGTCGATACCGCGCAGATCAACCTCGGCTATACCGATGTCGTTTCGCCGATCACCGGCCGCGTCGGCATCTCGCAGGTGACGCCGGGCGCGTACGTGCAGGCGAGCCAGGCGACGCTGATGTCGACGGTGCAGCAGCTCGACCCGGTGTACGTGGACCTCACGCAGTCGAGCCTCGAAGGGCTGAAGCTGCGCCAGGACGTGCAGAGCGGGCGCCTGAAGACGTCCGGCCCGGGCGCGGCGAAGGTGTCGCTGATCCTGGAAGACGGCAAGACCTATTCGGAGCCGGGCAAGCTGCAGTTCTCGGACGTGACGGTCGACCAGACCACCGGCTCGGTGACGATCCGCGCGGTCTTCCCGAACCCGGGCAAGGTGCTGCTGCCGGGGATGTTCGTGCGTGCACGGATCGAGGAAGGCGTGAACGAGAACGCGTTCCTGGTGCCGCAGATCGGCGTCACGCACGACCAGAAGGGCCAGGCGATCGCGATGGTGGTGAACGCCAGCAACAAGGTCGAGCCGCGTCCGCTGAAGACGACGGGCATGCAGGGCCCGAACTGGGTGGTCGAAGGCGGTCTGCAAGCGGGTGATCACGTGATCGTGCAGGGCGCCGACAAGGTGCGCCCGGGTGCGACCGTGAAGACGGTCCCCGCGCAGCTCGCACCGGCGGCCGATGCCGCGTCGGGTGCGGCTGCCGCGTCCGCCGCGCCGGCTGCCGCCGGTTCCGGCGCCGCTGCCGCTTCCGGTGCTGCCGCATCGGGCGCTGCGCCGGCGAGTGCTGCCGCTGCTTCGAGCGCGCAATAACAGGGAGCCTGTTTCATGGCAAAGTTTTTTATCGATCGCCCGATCTTCGCGTGGGTGATCGCCATCATCCTGATGCTGGCCGGGGTTGCGGCGATCTTCACGCTGCCGATCTCGCAGTATCCGACGATCGCACCGCCATCGATCCAGATCACCGCGAACTATCCGGGCGCTTCCGCGAAGACGGTGGAAGACACGGTGACGCAGGTGATCGAACAGCAGATGAGCGGTCTCGACAACTTCCTGTACATGTCGTCGACCAGTGACGACTCGGGCAACGCGACGATCACGCTGACCTTCGCGCCGGGTACCAACGCCGACATCGCGCAGGTCCAGGTGCAGAACAAGCTGTCGCTCGCGACGCCGATCCTGCCGCAGGTCGTGCAGCAGCTCGGCCTCTCGGTGACGAAGTCGAGCAGCAGCTTCCTGCTGGTGCTCGCCTTCAACTCCGAAGACGGCAGCATGAACAAGTACGACCTCGCGAACTTCGTGGCGTCGCACGTGAAGGATCCGATCAGCCGGCTGAACGGCGTCGGTACCGTCACGCTGTTCGGCTCGCAGTACGCGATGCGGATCTGGCTCGACCCGAACCGCCTGACGAACTACGGCCTCACGCCGGTCGACGTCAGCTCCGCGATCACCGCGCAGAACGTGCAGATCGCGGGCGGCCAGATCGGCGGCACGCCGGCGAAGCCGGGCACGATGCTGCAGGCGACGATCACCGAATCGACACTGCTGCAGACGCCCGAGCAGTTCGGCAACATCCTGCTGAAGGTCAACCAGGACGGCTCGCAGGTTCGCCTGAAGGACGTCGCGCAGATCGGCCTCGGCGGCGAAAACTACAACTTCGACACGAAGTACAACGGTCAGCCGACCGCGGCACTCGGTATCCAGCTCGCGACCAACGCGAACGCGCTCGCGACCGCGAAGGCCGTGCGCGCGAAGATCGACGAACTGGCACCGTTCTTCCCGCACGGCCTCGTCGTGAAGTACCCGTACGACACGACGCCGTTCGTGAAGCTGTCGATCGAGGAAGTGGTCAAGACGCTGCTCGAAGGTATCGTGCTCGTGTTCCTCGTGATGTATCTGTTCCTGCAGAACCTGCGGGCGACGATCATCCCGACGATCGCGGTGCCGGTCGTGCTGCTCGGCACGTTCGCGATCATGTCGATGGTGGGCTTCTCGATCAACACGCTGTCGATGTTCGGCCTCGTGCTCGCGATCGGCCTGCTGGTCGACGATGCGATCGTGGTGGTGGAGAACGTCGAGCGCGTGATGGCGGAGGAGGGCCTGTCACCGAAGGAGGCGACCCGCAAGGCGATGGGCCAGATCACCGGCGCACTGGTCGGCGTGGCGCTGGTGCTGTCGGCGGTGTTTGTGCCGGTGGCGTTCTCGGGCGGTTCGGTCGGCGCAATTTATCGCCAGTTCTCGCTGACGATCGTGTCGGCGATGGTGCTGTCGGTGCTCGTCGCGTTGATTCTGACGCCGGCACTGTGCGCGACGATCCTCAAGCCGATCCCGCAAGGGCATCACGAAGAGAAGAAGGGCTTCTTCGGCTGGTTCAACCGCACGTTCAACAACAGCCGCGACAAGTACCACGTCGGCGTGCACCACGTGATCAAGCGCTCGGGCCGCTGGCTGATCATCTATCTGGTCGTGATCGTCGCGGTTGGCCTGCTGTTCGTGCGCCTGCCGAAGTCGTTCCTGCCCGATGAAGACCAGGGCCTGATGTTCGTGATCGTGCAGACGCCGTCGGGTTCGACGCAGGAAACGACCGCGAAGACGCTCGCGAACATTTCCGACTACCTGCTGAAGGACGAGAAGGAAATCGTCGAATCGGCGTTCACGGTCAACGGCTTCAGCTTCGCGGGCCGTGGCCAGAACTCCGGTCTCGTGTTCGTTCGCCTGAAGGACTACTCGCAGCGTCAGCATGCGAACCAGAAGGTGCAGGCGCTGATCGGCCGGATGTTCGGGCGCTACTCGGGTTACAAGGACGCAGTGGTGATCCCGTTCAACCCGCCGTCGATTCCTGAACTCGGTACGGCTGCGGGCTTCGACTTCGAACTGACCGACAACGCGGGGCTCGGCCACGATGCACTGATGGCCGCGCGTAACCAGCTGCTCGGGATGGCCTCGAAGGATCCGACGCTGCAGGGCGTGCGCCCGAACGGCCTGAACGATACGCCGCAGTACAAGGTCGACATCGACCGCGAGAAGGCGAACGCGCTCGGCGTGACGGCGGATGCGATCGACCAGACGTTCTCGATCGCATGGGCATCGAAGTACGTGAACAACTTCCTGGATACCGACGGCCGGATCAAGAAGGTGTACGTGCAGTCGGATGCACCGTTCCGGATGACGCCGGAAGACCTGAACATCTGGTACGTGCGCAACGGGTCGGGCGGGATGGTGCCGTTCAGCTCGTTCGCGACCGGTCACTGGACGTACGGTTCGCCGAAGCTCGAGCGCTACAACGGCGTGTCGGCGATGGAAATCCAGGGCCAGGCCGCACCGGGCAAGTCGACCGGTCAGGCGATGGCCGCGATGGAAGGGCTCGCGAAGAAGCTGCCGGTCGGTATCGGCTACTCGTGGACCGGCCTGTCGTTCCAGGAAATCCAGTCCGGCTCGCAGGCACCGATCCTGTACGCGATCTCGATCCTCGTCGTGTTCCTGTGTCTGGCGGCACTGTATGAAAGCTGGTCGATCCCGTTCTCGGTGATCATGGTGGTGCCGCTCGGCGTGATCGGCGCACTGCTTGCGGCGACGATGCGCGGTCTGGAAAACGACGTGTTCTTCCAGGTCGGTCTGCTGACGACCGTGGGCTTGTCCGCGAAGAACGCGATCCTGATCGTCGAGTTCGCGCGCGAACTGCAGCAGACGGAGAAGATGGGGCCGATCGAGGCCGCGCTGGAAGCGGCGCGCCTGCGGCTGCGTCCGATCCTGATGACGTCGCTCGCGTTCATTCTCGGTGTGATGCCGCTCGCGATCAGCAACGGCGCGGGTTCGGCGAGCCAGCACGCAATCGGTACGGGCGTGATCGGCGGGATGATCACGGCGACATTCCTCGCGATCTTCATGATCCCGATGTTCTTCGTGAAGATCCGTGCGATCTTCAGCGGCGAGAAGGAAGACGTCGACGAGGCGCTGCGCCTGGCTCAGGAGCACTCGCACCACGAAGAGAAGCCGGGCAACGGCGACGAAGGCAACAAGGGACAGTGATGATGCAAAAACACGCTTTGACTGCAATCGCGGTCGCGCTCTTTGCCACGGGCTGCACGATGGCGCCGCATTACAAGCGGCCCGACGCGCCCGTCGCACAGGCGTACCCGGCCGGCGGCGTCTACGCGACGCAGCCGGGTGCGGCCGGCGCGCGCAGCGCGAACGGCCAGGCGGCGACCGCCATCGGCTGGCGCGAATTCTTCGTCGATCCGCGCCTGCAGCGGCTGATCGAGATCGCGCTGAAGAACAACCGCGACCTGCGCGTGTCGGTGCTAAACATCGAGGCGGCGCGCGCGCAGTACCAGATCACGCGCGCGGAGCTGTTCCCGACGCTCGACGGCACGGGCACGGGCAGCATCCAGCGCGTGCCGCAAGGTCTGTCGCAGACGGGGGCGCCGTATATCTCGCGTTCCTACAACGTCGGTTTGTCCGCGTCGTGGGAGCTCGACCTGTTCGGCCGCGTGCAGAGCCTGAAGGACCAGGCGCTCGCGCAGTACCTGTCGACGTCGTACGCACGGCAGGCGTCGGAGATCTCGCTGGTGTCGCAGGTGGCGGACCAGTACCTGACGCTGCTGTCGACCGACGACCTGCTGAAGGTCACGGAGAACACGCTGAAGTCCGCTCAGGCGCAGTACGACCTGACGAAGCTGCAGTTCGACAACGGCACGGGCTCCGAGCTCGAGCTGCGTCAAGCGCAGACGGTGGTCGAGACGGCGCTCGCGAACCAGCAGGCGCAGGCGCGTGCGCGTGCGCAGGCGCTGAACGCGCTGGTGCTGCTGATCGGCGAGCCGCTGCCGGACGATCTGCCGCCGGGCATGCCGCTCGACGCGCAGAACCTGCTGACGGACGTGCCGGCCGGGTTGCCGTCGGATCTGCTGACGCGTCGTCCGGACGTGATGCAGGCCGAGCAGACGCTGCTGGCCGCGAATGCGAACATCGGCGCGGCACGCGCGGCGTTCTTCCCGCGCATCTCGCTGACGGGCGCGTTCGGCACCGGCAGCCCGACGCTGGGCGGCCTGTTCAAGGCCGGCACGGCGGCGTGGTCGTTCGCGCCGCAGATCACGATGCCGATCTTCGAAGGCGGGCAGAACATCGCGAACCTGAATCTCGCGCACGTGCAGAAACGCATCGAGATCGCGAACTACGAGAAGGCAATCCAGTCGGCATTCCGCGAAGTGGCGGATGGCCTGGCCGCACGCGGCACGTACGACCAGCAGATCGCGGCGCTCGAGCGCAACGAGCATGCGCAGCAGCGCCGTTTCGACCTGTCGGACCTGCGTTACAAGAACGGCGTCGACAGCTACCTGTCGGTGCTGACCGCGCAGACGGATCTGTACTCGGCACAGCAGACGCTGATCAACGCACGTCTGGCGCGCTGGACGAACCTCGTCGACCTGTACCGCGCACTGGGCGGCGGGTGGATTCAGCGGGCAGGCGAGACGCCGCGCGCGCCGGATGCGCCGGTCGACTACGACAAGGCGTCCGCTCCGGCGCCTGCGTCGTCGGCGGCGACGAACGGCTAAGTGAAAGGCGGGGCAGGAGCGGGCAACTGCTTCTGCCTGCCGAACCGGCGAGATGCAAAAGCGAAAACGCCACGGATGAAAATCCGTGGCGTTTTCTTTTGTGCGGCCGGGTCGTGCGAGACCACGACGGTTGGCGTGACGATGACTGCATCGGATGCCGCCGATGCCGATCTCGGCAGATACGCGTCCAGGCGCGATCAACCGATCACCCGATCACCCGATCAACCAGGCCGCCTGCACCGCATCGCAGGCAGCCACCCCTCGCGCGCGAGGCACCCCGCGTAGCCCGGCTCCGCCAAGCAAAAACGCCACGGCATGCCGTGGCGTTTTCCGTTACCGCTTCGCGCCGTCGTCCGGCGCGTCGTGATCAGTGATGCACGTCGGCCGGGCGGCCGTCGAAGTCGTGTCCGGCGCGGCGGATCTCGCAGCGCGCATCCTTTTCGCCTTTCACGCCGTTGAACACGATGTTCAGGATCACGGCCGATGCCGACGCCAGCAGGATGCCGCTGTGCAGGATCGGGGCGAGCGCGGGCGGCAGCTTCGAGAAGAAGTGCGGCGACACGACCGGCACGAGGCCCATGCCGACGCTCACGGCGACGATGAACAGGTTGTGCGAGTTGTTCACGAAGTCGACCTTCGACAGCACCTTGATGCCGTTCGCGGCCACCATCCCGAACATCACGATGCCCGCACCGCCGAGCACGAACGGCGGCACCGATGCGACCACCTGCGCCATCTTCGGGAACAGGCCGAGCAGCACGAGAATCACGCCGCCCGTCGCACATACGAACCGGCTCTTCACGCCCGTCACGCCGATCAGGCCGACGTTCTGCGAGAACGACGTATGCGGGAACGAGTTGAAGATGCCGCCGATCAGCGTGCCGAGGCCGTCGACGCGCAGGCCGCGCACGAGGCGCTCCTGGTTGACCGGACGATCGACCATGTCGCCGACCGCGAGGAACATGCCGGTCGATTCGATGAACGTGACGAACATCACCGTGACCATCGTCACGATCGACAGCGGGTCGAAGTGCGGCATGCCGAAGTGGAACGGCATCACGATGCCGACCCACGGTGCGTGCGCGACGCCGTCGGTATTCACGCGGCCGATCGCGAACGCGATCGCGAAGCCGGCGACGATGCCGAGCAGCACCGAGATGTTCGCGATGAAACCGCGGCCGAACTTGTTGATCAGCAGGATCAGCGTCAGCACGAGCAGCGACAGGCCGAGGTAGACGGGGCTGCCGTACTCGGGGTTGCCGACGCCGCCGGCCGCCCAGTTGATGCCGACTTCCATCAGCGACAGCCCGATCACCGCGATCACGGTGCCGACCACCACCGGCGGGAAGAACCGCAACAGCTTGCCGATCATCGGCGCGAGCACGATACCGATGATGCCGGCCGCGATCGTCGAGCCGAAGATGTCGAGAATGCCGAGGCCGGGGTTCGTGCCGATCGCGATCATCGGGCCGACTGCCGCGAACGTGCAGCCCATGATGACGGGCAGGCGGATCCCGAAGATCCACAGGCCCAGCGTCTGGATCAGCGTGGCGATGCCGCACGAAAACAGATCGGCGCTGATCAGGAACGCGATCTGGTCTTTCGGCAGCTTGAGTGCGGCGCCAACGATAAGCGGCACGGCAACAGCGCCGGCGTACATGACGAGGACGTGTTGCAGGCCAAGCGTTACCAGCTTGCCGGTCGGCAGCACCTCATCGCACGGATGGACCGTGTTCGATTGCATCTGTCTCACTCCATGATCTTGTTTTCGGGGTGATACGAAGTTATGCGGAATGAATCCACGCAACAAGAGCGCTGGGTACTATTCCGCTCTTTGCTGGTTCGATATGCCATTTCGGCATGAAACAGGGTGTCGATCATCGGGAAACTGCCGCAGGAGTGAGGGTTCCCGGTTTTATAGCCCTTCAAAATAGCGCTGGCCCCCATGTCAAATATCGGCCGCTTTATGGTGTGTATCGGGCGGGGCGCATAGCGGCAAAAAGTGCCTGGGAAAAATCGTGCCGGGTTAACCCGCGAGCGGCCGCTTTCACCGCCAACGTGCAGCCGGGTGAAACCCGGCAGGCCATGGCGATTTCGGCCGGCGCGGCGGCGGCAAAAGACGGGGCGCGCATCGCGATCCCGTTATCATCGACATCCGTTCATTCGAATTCGCCCTCACGTCATGCGCCTGCTCGGAATCGACCTCGGCACCGGCTCCGTCAAACTCGTCACGCTCGATGCCGACGGCGTCGAGCGTGCGGTCGCGAGCGAACCCTATGCGCTGTCGTCGCCGCAGCCTGGCTGGGCCGAGATCGCGCCCGACACGTGGTGGCAGGCGCTGGTGCGCGCGGCCGCGCGGTTGCCGGCCGGCGAGCGTGCGCAGGTGGCGGCGATCGGGTTCTCGGGGCAGATGCACGGCGTCGTGCTGATCGACGCGGCCGGGCAGCCGGTGCGGCCCGCGCTGCTGTGGCCCGACACGCGGGCGGTGCGCGAAGCGGATGAGGCCGGCTGGCCCGTCACGGGATCGCCCGTCGCCGGATTGCCCGTTGCCCCGAACCCCGTCGCGCCGGGTATGGCCGGCCCGCTGTTGCGCTGGCTGGCCGCTCACGAACCCGATGCACTGCGCGCCGCGCGCTGGGCCGTGCAGCCGAAGGACTGGTTGCGCATCGCGCTGGGCGGCGACGTCGCGGCCGATCCGAGCGACGCGTGCGCGACCGCGCTCGCGACGCCCGACGGTGCATGGGATCTCGCATTGATCGACGCACTCGGCCTGCCGGCCGACCGGTTCGCATCGGTGCAGCTGTCGACTGCGCGCTGCGGCACGCTCGGCGCACCGGCTGCGGCTGCACTCGGCCTGCCGGCCGGCGTGCCGCTGGCGACGGGCGCGGCCGACACCGCATGCGCGGCCCTCGGCAGCGGGCTCGCCGCCGCCGGCGATGCGCTGCTGACGACGGGCAGCGGCGGCCAGATCGTCGTGCTCGCGGATGTGCTGCCGCCCGCGCGACGCGGGCTGCATCGCTATCGCGCGGCGGTCGGCGGCGGTTATTACACGATGGCCGCGATGCAGAACGTCGGGCTCGCGCTCGAAGCCGTGCGCGGCTGGCTCGGCTACGCGCAGTGGGCCGATGCGTACGACGATGCGTTCGCGCAGGTTGCGTCGGAACGTCTGTGCTTCCTGCCTTACCTGACGGGCGAGCGTTCGCCGTGGATGAACCCCGACGCGCGCGGCGGCTGGCTCGGCCTCGGGCTCGGCGACACGCGCGGCGCGATGATGCGCGCCGCGTTCGAAGGCGTCGCGTTCGCGTTGCGCGCCGGGCTCGATGCGATCCGCGATGCCGACCGCGGCGACCCGGTGACGACGCTGCGTCTCGCGGGCGGCGGCTCGGTCGATCCGCGCTGGCGCCAGTTGCTTGCCGACTCGCTGGGCGCGTCGCTTCACGCGATCGACTGCCCGAACGCCGCGACGCGCGGCGCCGCGCTGCTGGCGGGTGTCGCGATCGGGCACTGGCGGGAAGACGCGCTGCACGCGCTGGCGCCGGCCGCGTCGCCGGTTGCCGAGCCGCGCGACGATCGCTTGCTGGCCGCGCGCCATGCGCGCTTCATCGACCTGTATGCCCGGACGGATGCATGGTTCACGACGGGCGCTTAAAATCGGGCACTTGTTCTTTTGCGTCAGCGATGACGCATCGTGGCAAGCCGGCGGCCGTTTCCCGCACGCGATGCGCGGCGGAACCGGCCATCATGGCGAGCACGAGATTCTTTCGCCGTGCCGTGCGCGACGCCGCGCGGCACGGTTTCGACCGCTTTGCATGGAACCCGGTGCGAAGCATTGGGCCGGCGTCGGTGCTGGCGCACCCAGGCCGGTCGACATGAGCGCCGACGCGCGAACCCGGGCCGACCTCACACACAGACAGGAGTCACACGATGAAGACGAAAGCCGCGATTGCATGGAAGGCGGGCGCACCGCTGACGATCGAGGAAGTCGATCTCGAAGGGCCGCGCGCAGGCGAAGTGCTGATCGAGGTGAAGGCGACGGGCATCTGCCACACCGACTACTACACGCTGTCGGGCGCCGATCCGGAAGGGATCTTCCCGGCGATCCTCGGCCATGAAGGCGCGGGCGTCGTGGTCGACGTCGGCCCCGGCGTCGGCACCGTGAGGAAGGGCGACCACGTGATTCCGCTCTACACGCCCGAATGCCGCGAGTGCAAGTTCTGCCTGTCGCGCAAGACCAACCTGTGCCAGAAGATCCGCGCGACGCAGGGCAAGGGCCTGATGCCCGACGCGACGTCGCGCTTCTCGCTCGACGGCAAGCCGCTGTTCCACTACATGGGGACGTCGACGTTCTCGAACTACATCGTCGTGCCGGAGATCGCGGTGGCGAAGGTGCGCGAGGACGCGCCGTTCGACAAGATCTGCTACATCGGCTGCGGCGTGACGACGGGCGTCGGCGCGGTCGTGTACTCGGCGAAGGTCGAGGCCGGCGCGAACGTCGTCGTGTTCGGGCTCGGCGGGATCGGCCTGAACGTGATCCAGGGCGCGAAGATGGTCGGCGCGGACAAGATCATCGGCGTCGACATCAACCCGAAGCGCGTCGAGCTCGCGAAGAAGTTCGGGATGACGCACTTCATCAACCCGAACGAAGTCGAGAACGTGGTCGACCACATCGTGCAGCTGACCGACGGCGGCGCGGATTACTCGTTCGAATGCGTGGGCAACGTGAAGCTGATGCGCCAGGCGCTCGAGTGCACGCACAAGGGCTGGGGCCAGTCGTTCATCATCGGCGTGGCGGCAGCGGGCGAGGAAATCAGCACGCGTCCGTTCCAGCTGGTGACGGGCCGCGAGTGGAAGGGCTCGGCGTTCGGCGGCGCGCGCGGCCGTACCGACGTGCCGAAGATCGTCGACTGGTACATGGAAGGCAAGATCAACATCGACGACCTGATCACGCATACGCTGCCGCTCGAGCGGATCAACGAAGGCTTCGACCTGATGAAAGCCGGCGAGTCGATCCGTTCGGTCGTGCTGTACTGACCGGGAGCGCACCGCGATGCTCGAACTCGTTTCCTCGCATGCGTGCCACGGCGGCGAGCAGCGTTTCTACCGTCACGATTCGGCGGCCATCGGCCTGCCGATGAAGTTCTCGGTGTACCTGCCGCCGCAGGCCGCGCACGGCCGCGTGCCGGCGCTGTTCTATCTCGCGGGGCTCACGTGCACCGACGAGACGTTCGCGATCAAGGCCGGCGCGCAGCAATACGCGGCGCAGCACGGCATCGCGCTCGTGATGCCGGACACGAGCCCGCGCGGCGCGGGCGTGCCGGGAGAGACCGACGCGTGGGACTTCGGTGTCGGCGCGGGCTTCTATGTCGACGCGACCGAAGCGCCGTGGTCCGCGCATTACCGGATGGAGTCGTACGTGACGGGCGAGCTGCGCGAACTCGTCACGGCCGAACTGCCGATCGACGGCGCGCGGCTCGGGATCTTCGGTCACTCGATGGGCGGGCACGGCGCGCTGACGCTTGCGCTGCGTCATCCCGGGCTGTACCGGTCGGTATCGGCGTTCGCGCCGATCGCCGCGCCGACACGCTGCCCGTGGGGCGAGAAGGCCTTCTCGGGCTACCTCGGCGCCGATCGCGATGCCTGGAAGGCACACGACGCGAGCGAACTCGTCGCGCGCGCCGATGCGCCGAAGTTCGCGGACGGCATCCTCGTCGATCAGGGCCTCGCGGATCAGTTCCTCGCGAACCAGCTCAACCCCGACGTGTTCGAAGCCGCGTGCGCGAAGGCAGGCCAGCCGCTGACGCTGCGCCGCCATCCGGGCTACGACCACGGGTACTACTTCATCTCGACGTTCATCGCCGATCACATCGCGCATCACGCGCGCGTGCTCGCGCGATGAGCGGGAAGGGGAGCACATAACGCACACGGCGGCACGCGGCGACACACGGCGCGCCGCACGAGCGGGTGCATGAAAAAACGCCGGCGCTGCCCTCGGGCACGCCGGCGTTTTTCATGGTTGTCGGGCGTCGATCAGTGGCGCCGCAACAGGCTTGCGCCGTACACGAGCGCCGACAGCGCGGTGATCCAGAAACTCGTCGGCCAGTCGGTGTGATACGCGAGCACGATGCCGAGCCATGCCTCGAACAACGCAAACAGCGCGGCGAGCAGCACGCCGGTCGACAGCCGCGTCGTCACGTTCTGCGCGGCGGCAGCCGGTCCGACCAGCAGCGTGAACACCAGCAGCACGCCGACGATCTGCGTGGCCGCGGCCACGGCGAGCGCGCACACCGCGAGGAACAGCATCGACACCGTGCGCAGCGACACGCCCTTGGCTTCGGCCAGTTCGGGCTGCAGCGACGCGAACAGCAGCGGCCGCGCGATCAGCGCGAGCGCGAGCAGGCTCACGGCGCCGATGCCGGCGAGCACCGCGAGCGTGTTGTGGCTCACCGCGAGCACGTTGCCGAACAGCAGCGCGGTGACCTGCGTCGCGAACGACGTGTAGAAATGCAGGAACAGCAGGCCGAAACCCAGCGCACCCGACAGGATCACGCCGATCGCGACGTCGCGGCCCGCGAGCTTTTCGCCGAGCGCGCCCATCCCGATCCCGGCCGCGAGCGTGAAACCGACCATCCCCCAGATCGGCGAGATGCCGAGCAGCACCGCGCCCGTCGCGCCGGTGAAGCCGACGTGCGACAGCGCATGGCCGGCGAAGGTCTGCCCGCGCAGCACCAGGAAGTAGCCGACGATGCCCGCGAGCACCGCGACGATCCCCGACGCCGCGAAGGCGTTGATCATGAAGTCGTATTCAAACATCGTGCGAGTGCCCGGGATGAGCGTGTCCGTGGTGGTGATGGCCGTGGCCGCCGCCACCGCCGTGCGAGTGGCCGTCGTCGTCCTCGTGTTCGTGGTCGTGCTTCTCGATCTCGACGTCGCCCGACATCACGAAGATCTTGCCGTTCACGCGCATCACGTCGATCGGCGATCCGTAGAGCCGCGACAGCACGGGCTTCGTGATCACCTCGTCGACGGTGCCGAGCGCCGCGACGCCGTTGCCGAGATACAGCACACGGTCGAGCGCGTTCAGCAACGGATTCAGTTCGTGCGCGGAGAACAGCACGGTGATGCCGAGCTCGCGCTGCACGTTGCGCACGAGCTCGACGACGCCGCGCTGGTGGTTCGGGTCGAGGCTGATCAGCGGCTCGTCGAGCAGCAGCAGCTTCGGGCTGCCGAGCAGGCATTGCGCGAGCAGCAGGCGCTGCCGCTCGCCGCCGGACAGTTCCGACAGCGGCCGGCGGGCAAGCGTCGGGCCGCCGACGAGATCGAGCACGCGGTCGACGTCGCGGCGCGTTGCCGCGTTCGTGTGCGGCAGCCCCCAGCGGTGGCCGTCGGCGGCCATCGCGACGAAGTCGTAGCCGCGCATCCGGCGGTTCGCGAGGCCGCTGCGAATCTGCGGCATGTAGCCGATCGACGCGTTGCCGCGTACGACCGGCACGCCGCCGACGGACAGCGTGCCGGCCGACACGGGCACGAGGCCGAGCACCGCGCGCATCAGCGTCGTCTTGCCCGCGCCGTTCGGCCCGAGCACGCCGACGAATTCGCCGGGTTCGATCGCGAAGCTGACGTCGCGCAGGATCGTGCGTCCGCCCAGTTCGAGCGTGACGCGATCGACGGCGAGTGCGTGGGGAGTGGCGGTCATGGCGTTACGGTTGTTTATTTCTTGCCGGCGGCAAGCGCGGCCGAGAGCGCGTCGAGCTGGCCGGCCATCCATTGCTGGAAAGTCTTGCCGGCCGGCTGCGTCTCGGTGACGCTGACGGTCGGCACGCCGCCGTCGCGTGCGATCTTCAGCATGCGCTTGGTCATCGGTTCTTCGGCCTGGCTGTTGTAGATCAGCGCGCGTACCTGCTTCTTGCGCAGGTCGTTCTCGAACGCGGCGACGTCCTGCGCGCTGGCTTCGGTGTCGTTCATCGTCGCGAGCTGGAAGCGCTGGTTGCGCATGTCGAGGCCGATCGCGTCGGACAGGTAGCCGAACACCGGCTCGGTGGCCGTCACCGGCACGCCCTTGTACTGCGCGCGCAGCGCGGCGACCTTGTCGTCGACGGGCTTCAGCGACGCGACGAACTTCTGCAGGTTCGCATCGTATTCGGCCTTGTTCGCCGGATCGGCGCGGCCGAGTTCGGCCGCGATCGCGCGTGCGGCGGCCGGCATCGTCGCCGGGGCGTACCACAGGTGCGGGTTGTCGCCGGCCTTCTTGCCGACCAGGTCGGCGACGACGATCGTCGCGCGCTTCGCCTGCTTCGACGCGCCGAGCAGCTTGCTCATCCACGGATCGTAGTTGGCGCCGTTGTAGATCACGACCTGCGCGTGCTGGAGCGCGCGGGCCGTCTTCGGGCTCGCTTCGAACAGGTGCGGATCCTGGTCGGGATTGCTGAGGATGCTCGTCACCGCGACATGGCTGCCGCCGATCTGCGACGCGACGTCGCCGTAGAAATTCTCGGCGGCGACGACGTTGACGGTCGCGGCCTGTGCGAACGCGGGCGCCGCGAGCGACAGCGCGGCGGCCGCGGAGACGGCAGCGGCGAGCCAGCGGACAGGCGTCAGGGCGCGCCGCGGCGCGCGCTTCAGGGCAATGGGCATGGAACTCCTCGTTGGAAGGGGGCGGCGCGTGTGCCGCCCGATACGCGTCAGCGTTGCGCGGGCTTGCGCTTGCAGTGTCCGCACAGGCCGCTCAGCTCGACGACCTGATGGTGGACTTCGAAACCGTGCGCGGGCTCGCTCGCGGACAACTGCTTCGCGAGGTCGCCGCCGGGAATCTCGACGGTGTCGCCGCACGAATCGCAGATCAGGAACTGGCCTTCGTGCGGGACGCCGATCTCGCAGCACGCGAAGAACGCGTTCTTCGATTCGATCCGGTGGATGAAGCCGTGCTCGACGAGGAAATCCAGCGCGCGGTAGACGGTCGTGGGCGGCACGCGGCCGCGCTGCGGCTCGAGCTCGGCGAGCAGGTCGTACGCGCCGATCGGGCGCTGCGCGGCCAGCACGCGTTCGTAGACCTGGCGGCGCAGCGGCGTCCACGCGAGCCCGTGCTCGGCGGCGAATGCGTCGGCCCGGGACAGCCGGGCGTCAATGGACGATGAGGTAGCCATGGCGTGAAGCTGGGCGTGAAACAAAGTATGGCGATGATATAACGTATCGCCGCGCCGTGCAGCGCGAATTCCCCTTTTCGTCGTCGCTCCGTCCCCTTCATCGCCGATCCGACCGCGCCGCACCGCGCGCGCCGCGCCTTGCCGGGCGCGCGTGGCGGGCCGCCGCGGTGCGCCGTTGTGCCGCAGCGCATCATAGAAAGCCGTCATGTTGCCTTGACAGCGCGAATCGCGTATCCGATCATTCGATCAACAACAGAGCAATTGATCGGTCGGCGAGCGTTAGTTCATCTCGCGGCCGTCGTAAAGCAGAACGAACCGGAGACAGCCAGTGAGACTGGAAGACAAGGTCGCGATCCTGACGGGCGCCGCAAGCGGCATCGGCGAGGCGGTCGCGCAACGCTATCTGGACGAGGGCGCGCGCTGCGTACTCGTCGACCTGAAGCCTGCCAGCGGCTCGCTCGCGCGGCTCATCGAGGCGAACCCCGGCCGCGCGGTGGCTGTCACCGCGGACGTCACGCGCCGCGACGACATCGAGCGCATCGTCGCCACGGCGGTCGAGCGCTTCGGCGGCGTCGACATCCTGTTCAACAACGCGGCGCTGTTCGACATGCGGCCGATCCTCGACGAATCGTGGGACGTGTTCGACCGGCTGTTCGCGGTCAACGTGAAAGGGCTGTTCTTCCTGATGCAGGCCGTCGCGCAGCGGATGGTCGAGCAGGGGCGCGGCGGCAAGATCGTCAACATGTCGTCGCAGGCCGGGCGTCGCGGCGAGGCGCTCGTTTCGCACTACTGCGCGACCAAGGCCGCGGTGATCAGCTACACGCAGTCGGCCGCGCTCGCGCTCGCGCCGCACCGGATCAACGTGAACGGCATCGCGCCCGGCGTCGTCGACACGCCGATGTGGGAGCAGGTCGATGCGCTGTTCGCGCGCTACGAGAACCGGCCGCTCGGCGAGAAGAAGCGGCTCGTGGGCGAAGCCGTGCCGCTCGGCCGCATGGGCGTGCCGGGCGACCTGACGGGCGCCGCGCTGTTCCTCGCGTCGTCCGACGCCGACTACGTCACCGCCCAGACGCTGAACGTCGACGGCGGCAACTGGATGAGCTGACGTGACGCCGCTCGCACGCGTCACCTGCCGGCCTGCCTGCGACGGGGCGGCCGCGCCGCTCACCGCGGCCACCGTCGAACGGGGAGGGCTCGCCTGATGGCCGAGATCGTCGTCGCCGGCGAACTGCTGGCCGAATTCGTCGCCGCCGAGCGCGGCCAGGGTTTCGACGCGCCGGGCCTGTTCGCCGGGCCGTTCCCGAGCGGCGCGCCGGCGATCTTCGCCGACCAGGCCGCACGGCTCGGCGCGCGCGTCGCGTATGCGGGCTGCGTCGGCCGCGACGCGTTCGGCGACGCGATCGTCGCGCGGCTCGAGCGCGACGGTGTCGACGTCGCGCGCATCCGTCGCGTCGCGCGTCCGACCGGCACCGCGTTCGTCGCGTATCGCGACGACGGCTCGCGCAGCTTCGTCTACAGTCTGTCCACCAGTGCGGCCGCGTGCGTCGATGCGTCCGACGTCGATACCGCGATGTTCGACGGCTGCCGCTATTTCCACGTGATGGGCTCGTCGCTGACGAGCGAATCGGCGATCGCGGCCGTGCAGCGCGGCGTGATCGAGGCCGCGCGCGCCGGCGCGAAGGTGTCGTTCGATCCGAACGTGCGGCCCGAGATGCTGAGCTTTCGCCCGATGCGCGCGGCGCTCGAGACGATGCTCGCCGCGTGCCACCTGTTCATGCCGAGCGAGGACGATTTGCCGTTCTTCTGCGGGCCGCAGCCGGCCGAGCGTGCGATCGCGGGCCTGCTCGCGACGCATCCGCTGCTCGAGCGTGTCGTGCTGAAACGCGGCGCGCAAGGCAGCGTTGCATTTGACCGCGCCGACCGCGTCGAAGCACCGGCCTTTCAGGTCGACGAAATCGACCCGACCGGCGCCGGCGACTGCTTCGGCGGCACGCTCGTGGCGAGCTTCGTCGCGGGCGTGCCGATCGATGCCGCATTGCGCCGCGCGAACGCGGCCGGCGCGATCGCGGTCACGCGGCGCGGCCCGATGGAAGGCAACAGCAGCGCGGCCGAGATCGACCGCTTCCTGACCGAACGAGGTATCGCATGTCCGGCCTGACGACCTTCGCCGAACGCCCGCGCACCGCCCATGCGGACGCCGTGCTGCGGATGATCTTCGATGCGAACCGCGCCGACGCGCAGCGCGGCATCTATTCGATCTGCAGCGCGCACCGGCTCGTGCTGGAGGCCGCGTGCGAAGCGGCGCGCGCGGATGGCTCGCCGCTCCTGATCGAGGCGACCTGCAACCAGGTGAACCATCTCGGCGGTTATACGGGCATGACGCCCGCCGATTTCCGCCGCGACGTCGACGCGATCGCCCGGCGTTGCGGGCTGGCGCCGTCGGCGCTCGTGCTCGGCGGCGACCATCTTGGGCCGAACCCGTGGCGGCACCGCCGCGCGGCCGATGCGATGCGCGAGGCGGGCACGATGGTCGCCGCCTATGTGGAAGCCGGCTTCGAAAAAATCCACCTCGATGCGAGCATGGCGTGCGCGGACGATCCGGTGCGGCTCGACGATCGCACGATCGCCGCGCGCGCGGCCGAACTGTGCCGCGTGGCGGAAGCCGCGGCGGCGCGCGCCGGCATCGCGCCCGTCTACGTGATCGGCACCGAGGTGCCGACGCCGGGCGGTGAAGTCAGCGGCAACAACGGTCACGACGGCGAGGCGGCGATCGCGCAGATCGCGGTCACGCGCAGCGACAGCATCGCGGCGACGCTCGATGCGCACCGCACCGCGTTCGCGGCGGCCGGGCTCGACGACGCGTGGGCGCGCGTCGTCGCGATCGTCGCTCAGCCGGGCGTCGACTTCGACGATCGCCACGTGCTCGACTACGACAGCGCGAAGGCCGCGGCGCTCGGCGCGAGTATCCTGCAGACACCGCACCTCGTGTTCGAGGCGCATTCGACGGATTACCAGACCGAGGGGGCACTCGCCGCGCTCGTGCGGGACCACTTCGCGGTGCTGAAGGTCGGCCCAGCACTGACGTTCGCGCTGCGCGAGGCGCTGTTCGCGCTGACCTTCATCGAGGACGCGCTGACCGACGACGTCGGGCAGCGCTCGCGGTTGCGCGACGTGGTCGACGCCGCGATGCGCGCGCAGCCCGAGCACTGGGCGCCGTACTACCGCGGCGACGAAACCGAGCAGCGGCTCGCGCGCCAGTTCAGCTACAGCGACCGGATTCGCTACTACTGGCTGCAGCCGGCCGTCGCGGCCGCGGTCGAGCAACTGTTCGACAACCTCGCGCGACAGCCGGTGCCGGAGACGCTCGTCGCGCAGTGGCTGCCGGATGTCTACGCGGCGTGCCGCACGGGCGGGCTCGCGAAGGAGCCGCGCGCGTGGGTGCGCCACCGGATACGCGACGTGATCGCGCACTATGCGCGCGCGTGCGGAATGCAGCGGCCGGCATGACGGGCCGCGAAGGAAACGCAGGACCGACGACACTAGGGTCTGTTTCCATATGGAACGCACATGCGAATGCCCGAAATCGCTCGCAGGGCAAGAAGTGAGGAGCGCCGTTTGGCCGAGCCAAACAAGCGACGAGCGACGCCGCCATGTGGGCGATTTCGGGCATTCCCGTGGAATGTATTTTTTTAGTTTGGGGTTGCCACGAGAACGGCCGCTCGCCGCGTTGCGCTCCTTGCGAAAAACTGCCCTAATAGCAACCGGCCGCCCCCCCCCAGCCGCCCCTAGACTGGCG